>CAZIMY010000028.1:0-23158 GCA_964540315.1 uncultured Wenzhouxiangella sp. | reverse complement strand
AATAGATTATCTTGGCATTTGGCATGGCTTCGGGCCTAATTAATAATGCCGCAACACCAGACAGTACATACAGTGAAAAATAGACCAGAGTAGGGCGATACTGAAAGATGTTGGGGACGGAGAGTTCAAATATCACTAGCCCCCTTTACTTCTTGAATCGGAGAAAGTAGTGAAGTTTTTTTCGGACGAACAATTTGCAGAGCAAATCGCATTAATATCGACAGGTTTAATGTTCACTGTGTATTTCCTAGTCCTTTTTTTTACGTCGACAATCGGACTACTAGAGAGTTTCCTTTTGATAGCATTTTCTTTATCAATACTAGTACTTGGAATTTCCTTTAACCAAGTGAATGAGTCAGTGAAAAGACTAGTATTTCCCGCAATGATTGCCTTCCTCCTTTTCTGTTTTGCGATGGGATACTTTTGATAGCGATGCCGGTATTATCGAAAGCAGCAATTAATTCAGAGTTGCCTTGGCCACTCTTCTATTCTCAGTTAACCAAGACGCAGCAATTACGACCGCCTCGCTTGGCTTCATACAACGCCTGATCTGCCCTGTCGATCAGATCTCTGACATCGTCGTTGGCAGACAACTCTGCAATACCAATACTGACGGTGACACTTCCTGCCCCGGCAAACTTGAAGCCTTCAATCTTGGTTCGAATTCGCTCGGCAAGATGCATGATGTCTCCCGCCTTTGTTTCAGGGCACACGACAATAAACTCCTCCCCGCCCCAGCGCCCGAGAATGTCGGTATCACGCAGCATTGCACGCACCTGTGAGACAAAATCACGCAGCACCCGGTCGCCTACGACATGTCCATGAACGTCGTTGACGCGTTTGAAGTGATCCAGATCAAAGAAAAGCAGCGACAAACTGGATTCATAGCGCCTCGCGCGGTCCAGCTCGGTCGCCAAGGCGACATCAAGTGCCCGACGATTGCAAACGCCGGTCAAACGATCAGTATTGGCCAGATACTCTAGTTCTTCGTTGCTGCTTCTGAGCGCCAGCGTCCTCTGAGTAACCTTGGCTTCCAGCTCTTCGTTAAGCGCCCTATACCGGTTGATCAAGGCGTGCCTTTCGATATTTTCTTCTCTGAAACGATCGGCAGCCCTGGCCAGTTCTCCAACTTCATCATTGTGAAAACTTTTGAAACGAACAGGATCTTCCGACCCGGCTGCCAGTTCAGAAAAAATTCGACTGAGCTGGCGAATCTGGAGGCTTACGGTCGCTGCCATGGAACGCCCGACCAGAAAAACCAGAGCGCTGCCAATCAAGAGCAGGGCCAGAAGCCCAATGGTAAAAACACGTAACCGCTGATCAACACTGGCTTGCGTCAGGTTGATCTTGGCGGCCAGTTCGTCTTCCAGCAGCTCAGCGATCTTTTGCATCTCATGAGCGTCGCCGGCCATCACCACGCCGACCAGAAACTGGTGGCCACGTGAGCGCTGCAGCAACTGACGGTATAGCTGCATTAATTCGTTCAGGGCATTCTCAGCGGCAAGCCCATCGGCTATCAAGCCCAGCCCTCCCAATGCCTGGAGATCTGACCGGGCTTGTTCGAATTCCATGTTGAGTTCGTCTGAAATAATATCCTTGCGCCACAGGGCGTCGGCCGCATGATCGAAAATCACAAGGCGTCTTCTAAAGTCGCTGATCAATTTGGCAGCTGCAGGATCAGAAAACGAATCGACCTGACTTGTCATGGAAGTCAGTGTTTGCATGAGTTCTCTAAAACGCCCGGACCTGGCAGACTCGATAGCAGTTCGTTGTGCTACCGCCTCCGTGAAGGCAGAGTAGAAAGCTTCGAGATGCTGCATGAGTGCTTCCATGCGCTCAGTCGCAGCACTGCCCGGACATTGTTCTTCGATGCATTCTTTCAGAGATTCCCGCGTTTCTTCATACGTGCGACGCACGCTTTCAACCGCTGATTCATGGTTGGACGCAATGAATCGATATGAGGCAAATTGCATCTGATCAATCTGGGTTCGATAGTGGCGCACTCGGGTCGAAGCGTGCACCATCTGACTCAGAGACCCGACCTGCGTTCGAGTCATTTGTGTCATGGTCCATGCACTGGCCCCGACCAGTAGAGCCAGAACCACGGTCAGGTAGACTGTTAACTTGATTCTTTGACTGAGCGGAAGCCAGCGCACCGTAAGCGGCACGCGGTTGGATTTATGCGAGGACAAGCTCACTCCAGCGCCTGACAGTAAGATCATACGTGGGCATGATCGTGTTCCACACTGCTATATTTTCGAAGCGCTGGATATAGGACCCTCCGCGGCGAATTTCATCGGGTTGAACAGCAATTCGACCATCGGGGCCCGCCAGTGGCTTGCGAGCCGGAAGGCCTTCATACCAGTAATCCCACTCATCATTTTCCATGAATGGTCTTGATCGCTCGGGATTTGAAATGTAGTAGCCCTGCCTGGCAATGAAAGCGCCTGGCCAACCGGAAAGCCACCAGTTCATGAACGCATAAGCTGCCTCCTGCTGCTCCCCCGTACAGCGACTCGACATGCACATCACGCCGTGCCAGGCGCGGTAACCCTCTTTGGGTGCGGCGTAAAGACAAGGCATGCCCGCGCTGCGGACCATGGTGACCCCGGGTGAGAACATGCTGGCGATATGCACATCGCCGGAGAGCATTAATTCTGCCGAGTTCGGGACGGAGCGCCAGAAAGAGCGAAAATGACCTTTGAGCTTGTAATCCAGTACGATCCTGAATAAGGCGTCAACCTCCTCTGCCGTCATTGCGCCAATATCTGCAAACTCGATCAGGCCCCGGGCACGTGCGGCAAGCGCCAGATCGAAGACTCCAATACTCGGCGCGTTGACGATGGCGACCCGTCCGGCATGTGCAGGGTCAAGCAACCACCCCCAGCTTTCCTCCGTGTAAGGTTCAGCAGGCGAGATCACGTCGCTGTTATAACCAAAAGAGTCCACGTTATGGACATAAGGCAGAAAACTGATTCGTTCGCTTGGGGTCGGGCCCAGTTGACCATCAGGCTGGACAAACAGAATCTTGTTTGGCACGTCGCCCGTGCCGGGCTTGGCTGAAGGACTGATTCGGCCGGTCTTGCTCAGACTGTTGATTTCGTGCCAGTAATCCAGCTTGCGGGTGTCGATAGGCTGTATGGCGTCGGATCGCCACAGAACCCGGGTACTGTCAGACCATTGCTCATAAAGATCGAAGCTATCCGGGCTGGTTGTTGCGCGCAACAAAACCTGCGCGCTGCCGCCTGGTTCAAACTCAATATTGAAACCCAGGTCGCGCTCGGCCTGGCGCCGAATCGGCTCTTGAAGGGTGACGTGGGTCCCGAGAATCCGGAGCGTGGGTTTCCGATTTCTAGCCCGGATAATGGCGGGGAACAGCGCGCCAGCGCCTGCGGCACCTACACCGGCCAGCAGTCGACGGCGCTTGATATCTACAGATGAATGAAGGCGTTTGTCTTCGACCATGAACCCGCTCCTGACCCTCTGAGTCTAGCAGCCAATGAGCATCGCCGTCACATGCTTTGGACAGGCCCTGCTGCGACCGTTACCTGCATCCTTGGCATCGGCGCGACGGAACGGGCGCAATCCGGGAACAAGTCGCCTGCGCAATCCACGATGGAACCTGACTATTGTCCGCTGAAATTTGCTTACTCATGCTGCAACAAGGACAATAGTGCACTGATACTTTCCAAAATTTTTTATCCCATGCCGCGTTCCCTGTTAGTACTTTTTGCGCTTGTTGCCCCCGCATTAGCAACAGGCCAGACCGAACTCACTATTGAGCGCATCTTCGCCTCGCCGGATTTATCGGGACCCAGCCTGCGCCAGGCGCAGTTATCGCCGGACGGTGAGCGCGTGACTTTTCTGCGCGGCAGCGATGAAAATCGGGATCAGCTCGATCTGTGGGAGTACCACATTGGCGATGATGAGACGCGGATATTGCTCTCAGCAGACAGCATCGTTGGCCAGGAGGCTGGGCTTTCAAGCGAGGAAAAGGCCCGTCGGGAACGCGCCAGAATTTCGGGATTCAGCGGCATCGTCGAGTACCGCTGGTCAAGTGATGGCCGATTCCTGCTTTTTCCACTCGACGGTGATGTCTTCTTGTTGGATGTCAATGATGAGTCCGGTCAAGTCCGCAGAATCACGAGTAATGAAAAACCGGAAATAGACCCGAGAATATCGCCCGACGGGCGCTTTATGGCTTTTGTGAGGGATCGCAATCTGTGGGTCATGAATCTACAAACCCTCGACTCGAAAGCACTGACCAGCGACGGTGACAATGTCATCGCCAATGGCCTGGCTGAATTTATTGCTCAGGAAGAGATGGACCGATCACGGGGTTTCTGGTGGTCGCCGGATAGCCGCAAAATTGCATTCCTCCGCACCGATGAATCAGACGTCAAGCCAACTCGACGATTCGAAATTGAAGCCGATGAAATAACCCTTATCGAGCAGCGCTATCCGTTCACAGGCACGCCCAACGTGACCTATCGCCTCGGCGTCATTGACATTGAAAGCGACACAACGCAATGGATCAGTCTGGGTGAGAGCACAGACATTTATATCCCCAGAGTGAAATGGCTGCCATCCGGCGAGCATCTGAGCTATCAGCGACAAAGCCGGGATCAGCAGCAGCTGGAGTTAATCCTTGCGCCCCTGGACGGCAGCGCACCCAAAACGCTGCTGACCGAGACTTCTGAAACATGGATCAATCTGCACAGTGACCTGCATTTTATCGAACAACTGGATGCCTTCATCTGGTCATCGGAGCGCGACGGTTTCCGCCACCTTTATTTGTATGGGCTTGACGGCCAGCTAATCCGGCGCCTGACGGGAGGCAACTGGGCCGTCGACGAACTCACAGGGGTTGACGAGGAACTGGGCCTGGTCTATTTCACAGCAGCCGAGGTCTCCCCCGAAGAAAAGCATCTGTACAGACAATCTCTGCTTACAAGTACACCGACAAACGTCACCCGCATCTCCGGAAGATCTGGCTGGCATACCATCACCATGGACCAGGCCGCACGTCTATACATCGACCAGTTTTCCAGCACGACGCAACCGCCGCAGCTCTCTTTGCACTCCTCTGACGGAGAGCGCCTCGCCTGGCTGGTCGAAAACCACCTTGACGATAGTCATCCATATGGCCCCTATCGCGACAAGCATCAGGCACCGAGCTTTGGTCAGTTGATTGGTCCCGATGGACAAGCGCTTCACTACCGGATGACAAAGCCGAGCGGCTTCAACCCGGACCACAAATACCCCGTCTTGGTCCACGTCTACGGCGGACCCACCTCACGTCTGGTGACCAATCGCTGGGGCCGGCGCACTCTGATCGAGCAGTACTTCGCGCGGAAAGGATATGTTGTTTTCTCTCTGGACAATCGTGGCGTCGAACGCCAGGGCAAAGCATTTCAGGATGCCGCTTATCTGAAACTCGGCCGCATCGAGATCATTGACCAAATGGTTGGACTCGACTGGTTGCGGACCCAGCCTTTCGTTGACGCCGATCGCATCGGCATTTTCGGGTGGAGCTACGGCGGCTATCTTGCACTGATGGCGATTGCACAGAACCCGGGCGCTTTCGCTGCATCCGTTGCCGTCGCCCCGGTCACTGACTGGGCCTTATATGACACTCATTACACGGAGCGTTATCTCGGACCCCCCCTTGAGCAGCCAGAAGCCTATCGCGACGGCAATGTGCTGACCTGGGCACCCCAAATTGATGATCCGTTACTGCTGATCCACCCCATGGCAGACGACAACGTGCTGTTTACTCACTCCACGCTGCTGATGCAAGAACTTCAGGAAGAGCGCATTCCGTTTGACCTGATGACCTATCCCGGGGAGAAGCACGGGATTACGGGCACGAACCAGCGTGTTCATGTCTACGAGACAATTGCGCGGTTTCTGCAGCGCCAACTTGGGCCCTATGAGCAACAGACAAGCTCACCCTGACAACTAAACTGATTATGTGCTTGATGCTCGCCTTGCCCGATCCAGCTGTGCGAACAGCGCAATCAGAATCACGCCCATCACGCACGAAATCGATACCAGCGCTAACTGAGAAGCTTGACCCGTCACGGATTCGAAATGCGCGGGGCTCACCCGCACCCCCGATGCCGATACTTGATCTGCGTTGACTTGCCAGGGCCACAAGGCATTCAACGATCCGGCCATAAACCCGGTCAGAAGCGCTACAGTTGCGTCGTGGTGACTGCGAAATAATCTGGACAATAAGCGAGCGATACTGAGCAGCCCGATGACAGCTCCTAGAGCAAAGGCGGTGACAGTCAGCAAGTCTCGTTCCACGACTGCCGTCACCATAAACTGGTATTGGCCCATGATTAATAACAGAAAACTGCCGGAAATACCCGGCAACACCATCGCGCTGATTGCAATCAAGCCGGCAAGAAAAATCATCCACAGAGCCTCCGGCGTTTGTCCCCCACCCAGCAGTGTCACACTCAGACCGATGCCAATCCCCAAGCTCACCCACAACAGGTAGCGGTGCCGCCAAGCTCGAACTCGAAAAAGAACCAGCGGGATCGAGGCAAGAATCAAGCCAAAGAAAAACGCCCATAAGAGCAACTGATGGTTAACAATCAGCCAGTTCATCAGTTCGGCAACACTGAATAATGCGATCAGCAACCCGGAAAAAACAGCCAGCAGAAAGTTGCCGTTGATCTCATACCAGACACCGCGCAGGCCGTGGCTCTTCAAATCCACCAGTCTGGCAGGACCAATCTGCGCAAGACTTTGAATCAATTCTTCATAAATCCCGGTAATGAAGGCGACGGTGCCACCGGAAACACCGGGTACGGTGTCGGCAACCCCCATCGCCGCACCTTTCAGGAATAGCGGCAGATGATCGATCGGGCGACGAATCATGATTTGACGCCCGCAGGATGCAGCTGGGCATCAAGCGAATACGGTGGCACATCAAGCGCCTCGCCATTTTTCAAGCGGGCATGCACGGACTGCCACCAGAGCGGATCAAAGAGATCAGCGTGCCGTTCATTCAACAGGTCAAGGTGCTCACGGCTCAAGCCCATGAAGCGCGGAAACTGTTCGGGGAAGACGTCGTTATCCTCGACATGAAACCACGGCTCGTCGTTGAGCTCCATGATGTCATCGCGCGACGGCGGCACACGGCGGAAGCGACATTCGGTCATCAGGCGCAGCTCATCATAATCGTAAAAAATGACCCGGCCCGAACGCGTCACGCCAAAATTCTTCGGCAGCAGATCGCCGGCAAAAATATTGGACCGCGCCAGGTCTTTCACCGCTTGAGCATAGTCAAGCACCGCAGCTGCCGCCGCCGACTGATCAACCTCGGCCAGATAAAGATCCAGCGGCCGGAGCCTGCGCTCGACGTAACAGTGACGGACGGTGATGTTATCGCTATCGACTTGCAGGCTTCGCCCGCACTGATCCTGAAGTTCTTCCAGAAGCTCATCCGAGAACTGGTCTCGAGGAAAGCGCAGATCCCGAAACTCCTGCGCATCAATCAGGCGTCCAACCCGATCATGACGAAAAACCAGGTGATACCGCTCGATAACTTGTCGGCGCCCGAACTTTTTTACAGGCGCGAAGTGATCACGGATTAGCTTGAATACCAATGGGTAAGAGGGCAAGGTAAAGACCAGCATCACCAGGCCCCTTTGCCCATCCGCCTCGACCAGTTTCTCTTCGGGATGCGCCTGCAGTTCTCTCACGAAGGCCCGGTACCGCTCGGTTTTGCCCTGCTTGACCCGACCGAGAACCGTATAAAGCTCCTCGACCGGCTTGTCTGGCAAGAGGGTACGCAGGAACACCACGGCGTCACCGACGGTCGGCAGGTCGGCCATGAAGTAGCTGAAGGTGTAGCCGAACAGGATGCTCAACTGCTGACGGCTTGTTAAAAGCGCATCGGCATGGATGCCTTCAGGGCTGCGGCACAGTGCGATCACACAAGGAACATAGCGCTCGGACCCAAATGCGCGTCCGAGCAAGTAAGCCCGACCCTCGCGGAAAAATATTGTTTCCAACAGCTCGATCGCCAGCACATCCGATGAGCCGTCTTTGGCAAGAACTTTCAGCAGGCTCTGAGCCAGTAGTTCCGCATCTTTTCGGGAATTACGGTAAGGCACACGGAATCCATGGTCGTCAAGAATCCGGCTAAACGTTCTTTCCAGCTCGCCGCCAACGGCGTAGGTATGCCGGGAAACAGGATGAGTAATGCGGTCGGTCGGTTGTATATCGAGAGCGACAAACTCGATGGCTTGATCGACACCCCGTGTCTTGTGCAGGCGCCGACTGATGGTGTTGAAAAAAGTCTTGTACAGCTCGGCATCAAGCTGACCATGGATCAGGCTTTCAAATCGCGCCCGAATGTCAACCCACAAGGTTCGGGAGAACAGGCGTTCGTCCAGATGCTGCTCAAGCTTTGAGATCGTTTCATTGACGGATCGATCGTAAAGCTTGAGACGAGCGACGGAGTCGCGCCGCATTCCCGTGCGCTCACCCCGCTCAAAGCGACGCTTTGCTCGACGGGTAATATCGGCGAAGCTTGCGTTGTAGTCATCGAAGGCAGCGACCAGAATCTCGGCCGCCCTGTCGATCAAACTGGCGTGGCGGCTGGAGTAGGACATGCTTGACGTTCCGTTAGAGACTCACGACCTATTGTAGCGGGCGACTTAGCCGCTTAGACCGCCGCTGTCTCGCCAACCTGAAGTGATTGGGTATCTCCGGTCCCGACCAAACGCCTTGCGCGTAATGCGCGGACCCGGCGCGCCCTGGCGACGCTTGTATTCTGCGGCCAGAACCATACCCGCCACGCGTCGGACCGTTGCCTCTTCAATGCCGGCCGCGACAATTTCTGAGATCGGCTGGTCATCTTCGACGTAGCGGGTAATGATCTCATCGAGCACCGGATAAGGCGGCAGCTTGTCCTGATCGAGTTGGTTCGGGGCCAGTTCAGCGGATGGCGGGCGCTCAATCACTCCGCGAGGGATGGCTTGACCTTGCTGGTTCCGCCATTCTGACAGCTCGTAGACCAGCGTCTTCAAAACATCCTTGATCGGCGAAAACCCACCGCACATATCGCCATAAATAGTCGAATACCCCGTGGCCAGCTCACTTTTGTTGCCGGTGGCCAACGGCAGGCACCCAAACTTGTTCGACAACGCCATGATCAGATTTCCGCGCGCCCTGGCCTGAAGGTTCTCTTCGGTGAAGTTCTCGCGGGTGCCGGCAAAGGCCTCGGCCAGCTGGGCCGTCATCGCCTGGTAAATCGGCTCAATCGAAATATTGTGAAACTGGAGCCCCAGACATGCGATTTGTTCGCTCGCCAGAATCAGGGATAGTTCCGAGGTATGCCGCGAGGGCAACATGACTGCCAGCACATTTTCAGGACCCAGGGCATCCGCGGCGAGTGCCGCAGTCAACGCGGAATCTATGCCCCCGGAGAGACCGAATACCACCGATGAGAACTTGTTTTTCTTTACGTAGTCCTGAAGCCCGCGCTGAAGCACCGAGTAGATCACCGGCAAATCAGCCGTCTCGCCCGCCGGCCAGTGGCGATAGTGAAAATCACCGCTTTCGACGTCAAAATCCACCCGCAGGACAAGCTCTTGGCATAAAGGTGC
The DNA here is from genome assembly GCA_964540315.1 of uncultured Wenzhouxiangella sp. Classification (GTDB taxonomy): domain Bacteria; phylum Pseudomonadota; class Gammaproteobacteria; order Xanthomonadales; family Wenzhouxiangellaceae; genus Wenzhouxiangella. Next base: position 13,529 of record CAZIMY010000028.1, on the reverse strand, counting down.
CGGCTCAGACAACGTACCCGAAGCATCGATCGCGAGCGAGTGCCCGTCAAATACGAGTTCATCCTGGCCGCCGACGCAGTTGAGATAAATCAGCGGCAGCCCGGTTTCGGCATGACGGCTCTTGAGGACGGCTGCCCGATCGAGGTGCTTGTGCCGGTAATACGGTGAGGCGTTTGCCGAGATCAGTAATTGCGCACCCGCAGCGTGCGCGGCGCAAGCGGCCTCCGGCGTCCAGGTGTCCTCGCAAATCAAGACGCCGACCTTGACGCCCGAGACCTCGATGACCAGAGGTTGATCTCCTGATACAAAGTAGCGGCGCTCGTCAAAAACCGCATAGTTGGGGAGGTCCCACTTATCGTAAGTGCCCAGTATCTTGCCGTCGCGCAGCCAGGAGACCGAGTTGTAGCGCTTCTCACCGTGGCGGCGAGGATGGCCGACCAGCACATCAATACCGTGCACTTGGTCGGCGATATCCGCCAGCGTTTCCTCGGTCCGACGCATGAAGCCGGACCTCAATACCAGATCCTCGGGCGGATATCCGGTCAGCGCCAGTTCAGGAAGCACCAGCAGGTCTGCACCCTGCTGGTCGCGCGCATCCCGGATCAGGCCGAGGATTCGGTCATGGTTGGCGGTGATGTGGCCGACCTGAAAGTCGACCTGCGCCAGGGCTATTTTGAGCATCGGTTCCGGCTGAAAAATTTCGGAATCAGGTTACACGAATAACCGTGACCATCTTTAGAGCCTGGGCCCGGAGCCCGAGCGCCTGCTATTTCAGTCGGTCTGCGATGGCCGCGCCCAGTTCAACCGGCGATCGGACCGTCGTGACCCCGGCCTCTTCTAGAGCCGCGTATTTGGCCTCTGCAGTGCCCTTGCCACCGGAAATGATGGCGCCCGCATGCCCCATGCGCTTGCCCGGCGGTGCCGTGACCCCGGCGATGTAGCCGACAACCGGCTTCGAGACCCGGTCAGCGATGAACTCAGCCGCATCCTCTTCGGCCGAACCACCGATTTCCCCGACCATGATGATGCCTTGGGTCTCTTCATCATCCTGGAACAGGGTCAGGCAGTCGACAAAGTTCATGCCCTGGATCGGATCGCCTCCGATGCCGATGCAGGTGGTCTGGCCCAGGCCCGCGTTGGTGGTCTGGAAAACGGCCTCATAGGTCAAGGTACCGGAGCGCGAGACGATTCCGACCTTGCCCGGCTTATGGATGCGGCCCGGCATGATGCCGATCTTGCACTCGCCGGGCGTGATGATGCCAGGACAGTTGGGGCCGATCAGGGTGACATCGTCGTAAGCCGACAGCGCAGCCTTAACCTTCATCATGTCCAGCACCGGGATGCCTTCGGTGATGCAAACAATGACCCGAATACCCGCGTCGGCCGCTTCCAGAATCGCGTCGGCGGCGAACGGAGGCGGGACAAAAATCATCGACGCATCGGCCCCCGTTTCATCCACGGCTTGTTCAACGGTATCGAAGACAGGTCGATCGAGATGCTGTTGACCGCCCTTTCCGGGCGTCACGCCGCCGACCAGCTGGGTCCCGTAGGCAATCGCCTGCTCAGAGTGGAAGGTGCCCTGGGCTCCGGTAAAGCCCTGGGTAATGACCTTGGTATCTTTATTGATTAATACGCTCATGGATAGATATTCCTTCAGGCAGCTACGGCTTCAACGGCTTTGCGTGCGCCGTCGTTGAGATCGTCGGCAGGGATAATGGCGAAGCCACTATCTGCGAGAAGCTGCTTACCCTCGTCAACGTTGGTGCCCTCCAGGCGCACGACGACAGGCACGCTGACATCGATCTCCTTGACCGCGTTGATGATGCCTTCGGCAATCAGGTCACAGCGCACGATACCGCCGAAAATATTGACCAGAATGGCCTTGACCTTGTCATCGGAGAGGATGAGCTTGAAGGCCTCTTTAACGCGCTCTGCGTTGGTACCGCCGCCCACATCAAGAAAGTTGGCGGGCTCCCCGCCAGCCAGCTTGACCACATCCATGGTTGCCATGGCCAGACCGGCGCCATTGACCATGCAGGCAATATTGCCGTCGAGGGTGACGTAGTTCAGTTCATGCTTACTGGCGGCAAGTTCTGTGGGGTCTTCCTGAGCCTCATCGCGCATCTCCGCGAGATCCGGGTGCCGGAACAGGGCGTTGTCGTCGGCGTTGAGCTTGGCGTCCAGCGCGCTCAGGTTGTCCTGATCGTCAATGATCAGCGGATTGACCTCGATCAGGCTGATGTCTTTTTCCATGAAAAGCCGGTAAAGCCCGGCCATGATTTTAGTCAGTTGGCCCACCTGCCTGGGGTTCAGACCCATGGCGAAACCGATCTGCCGAGCCTGATACGGCATGAAGCCCGCTGCGGTGTCGACGACAGCTGTAATGATCTGGTCGGGCGTTTCGGTGGCAACCTGTTCAATGTCCACGCCGCCGGCTGCAGAACCCATGAAAACGACGGCTTTGTGAGCCCTGTCCACCAGGGCGCCCAGGTAAAGCTCCTGTTTGATCTCGGTCGCCTCGGCAATCAGAACGCTGTCCACCGGCAGCGCAAGCCCGCCGGTCTGGTAGGTCTCGATCTTCATGCCCAGCATGCGCTCGGCCTCGATTCGGACTTCGTCGAGCGAGTTGACCAGTTTGACGCCGCCAGCCTTGCCGCGGCCGCCAGCATGCACTTGTGCCTTGACGACCCAGCTGTCGCCACCGACCTGGCGAGCGGCTTCGACAGCCTCGCTGGCCGTCTTCGCCAGTTCACCTTTGGGCACGGGGATGCCATACTCGGCAAACAGGGCTTTAGCCTGATACTCATGAAAATTCATGTTTGGTCCTTCGAATTGAAGACGGGGAATGAAACATCTAGCCGTGTATTGTAATCCCGCGGGACTTATTATCAACCGAGCCGAGCGCGATAGCCGCGCGAGAGTTCAAAGGCGCAGGACTCCCGCGAGTCCTCGCGAGGAGAAGAATCCCAAGTGGCAGTGATCATGCCGACGGCGGCCGAAGAAACGCTGATTCGCCGCGCGCTTTTCTACCTGAACGGGTTTCGGCTGATCGTAGCGCCAGTGCTTGTGGTCGTGGTTTTCAGCCCGCTTGCACAGACCCTGGACCCGGGCTATGCGACGTTTCTGGCCCAGGCGTCGGCTCTGACCTACGCTGGCGCGGCCCTGGTTTTCCTGCTGCCGCAGGTTCGTCAGCACAACTCAGCTTCCGAACTGGCGTCTTTTTCTTTGGCAACGGACGTGGTGCTGGTCGGCAGCATACTCCACTGTTTTGGGGGCCTTGAAAGTGGCCTGGTCATCCTCCTGCTGTTTTACATTGGTATTTCAGGCCTGCTGCTGCGCATCCGTACCGCGCTGTTGTTTGCTTCCATCGTTTCTATCGGGCTGATCGCCGATACACTGCTGATCACCGAGGGCCAGCTTGAAGGCTCAGCCAGCGCGCAAGTCGCCTTGTTCGGGGTCGCCAGTTTCCTGGTGGCACTCAGCGCGGCCATGCTGGGCAACTGGGGGCGCAAGTACCAGATGCTTGCAGAGCGCCGTGGCAACGATCTTGCCAACCTTGAACGCGTCAACGAACTCATCATTCATCGCATGCGCTCCGGCGTCATGGTGGTCGATGAACAAGGGCAGATCCGGCAGATGAACGAATCGGCCCAGTATCTGCTGGGTAACCCGCCGGCCGGCGAGAGAGCGTTAAAAGTGGTGGCGCCTGCGCTTCAGGAGCGTCTGGATCTTTGGCGGAAGACCGGTGACGCCACCGAAGAGGGGCTGCTAATGCAGTCCACTCAGGTGGCGATCGTGCCCCGGATGATGGATATGCCAGGTTTGAACCGCCCGGCCACGCTGATTTTTCTGGAAGACACATCGGTGGTCAGCCGCCGCGCCCGCGAGCTGGCGCAGGCGTCCTTGGCGCGCCTCTCGGCCAGCATCGCCCACGAGATCCGAAATCCGCTCGGCGCACTCAGCCATGCGGCTCAATTACTGAGGGAGTCGGAAGACCTGCCAGCAACGGATCAAAAACTGATCGGCATGATTCTCAATCACAGCGCCAGGATGAACGATATCGTCGAGAACGTATTGAAAATTTCCCGACGCGAGCGGGCGCAGGTTGAGCAGATCAATCTGGTCAGTTGGGTGCGCGAAGTCGCAAAAGAATTTGGCGACTATCATCAGGTTCCGCCGGACAGGCTTCATTTACAGCTGCCTTCAGCATCGATTATTGTTTTGATTGATCCGGGGCAGCTGCAGCAGGCCGTCTGGAACCTGATGGAAAACTCTATCAATCATGCCGGCCAAGACGACAAAACGCCAACCATCACCGTTCGCATCAGTCCCATCCGCGGCCAGCTCGAGGTGGCACTGGACATCATCGACAACGGCCCAGGCATTCCACTTGAAAAGCGTTCTCAGGTCTTTGAGCCCTTTTTCACGACCCACAACCAAGGCTCAGGGCTCGGCTTGTATCTGGCCAAACAGCTCTGCGACGCCAACCAGGCACCTCTGGAATACGTTCAGATCTCCTCGGTTGGAGCCTGTTTCCGAATTCTGCTGCGCCGATCCGAAGCCAGGCGCTCCATCCGTCCCGAAACCTTGAACGCGAAAAAGTGACTTTATGACAGAAGATGCCCGAAAGCCATGCGCCCTGGTGGTCGATGACGAACCCGACCTGCGCGAACTGCTGGATATGACTTTAAGCCGGATGGGAATGGAGGTTGAAACCGCTGCCGATCTTACAACCGCGCGGCGTCTGCTGTCGACGAGCGGACCCTATGCGATCTGTCTGACCGATATGCGTCTACCCGACGGCAACGGCCTGAACCTGATCAAGGAAATTACGCGGGATCGTCCTGAACTGCCGGTCGCCATGATCACCGCCTACGGAAAAGTCGAGGATGCGGTGAATGCACTGAAATACGGGGCATTCGATTTCGTATCCAAGCCGATTGACCTGGAGGTGCTTCGACGCATGGTGCGAACTGCGCTGCAGGTGCATAAAGACGACCTCGAGAAAGCCGACGCCAAGCCGCAAAGATCTGGGCAAGGGCAAGCCGCCTCAACTGACACTGCTCCCGATTCGAACCGGCGGGAAAACCGCTTGTTGACGGGACGGTTGATCGGCACTTCCGAACCCATACGTAAAGTCCAGCGGACCATCAGCAAGCTAGCCCGCTCTCAGGCGCCGGTGATGGTGACCGGCGCATCGGGCACTGGCAAGGAACTGGCTGCCCGTCTGATTCATGACCTTGGGCCCCGTGCAGACCAACCATTTGTGGCTGTCAACTGCGGAGCCATTCCATCGGAGCTGATGGAAAGCGAGTTTTTTGGACATACCAAAGGCAGTTTCACCGGGGCTGAATCCGACAAGGAGGGACTGTTTGCCAGCGCCAACGGCGGCACCCTGTTTCTCGACGAAGTCGCTGACCTTCCGCTGAACATGCAGGTCAAGCTGCTGCGGGTGATCCAGGAGAAAAAGGTCCGCCCGATCGGCGGACGCAGCGAACAAAGCATCGACGTTCGCATCCTTTCGGCCAGCCACAAGGCGCTGAAACCGCTGGTTGAGGCCGGCGATTTCCGGCATGACCTGTACTACCGGCTCAACGTCATCGAGCTGAGCATGCCTGCGCTCAGAGAGCGGCCGGAAGACATCCCGTTGCTGGCCGAGCATTTTCTCAAATCCATTGCCGACCAGTGGGGCGAGCCCGCGCGCGAGTTAAGCGCGGATGCAATCGAATGCCTGAGAAATCATGGTTTTTCCGGCAACGTGCGTGAGCTAATCAATATTTTGCAGCGTGCCATCACGCTGGCCGAAGGGCAGACGATTCGAGCCAATGATCTGAGCATGGAAGACAGCCCTCGAGCTGAAGCTGCTGTCCTGGACAGACCTGAAGACCGTAACCTCGATGACTATATAGAAGATGTTGAGCGCCAGGTGCTGGAAAATGCCCTCAAGGAAGCGCGTTACAACAAAACCGAGGCTGCCCGACGGCTTGGCATCACTTTCAGATCGCTGCGGTACAAACTCAAGAAGTACAGCATTGACTGATTCGAGCCTCATTTGATAAAACTTCATTTGGCTGTGCCAATATAAAAGGTGAGTCGGTAGTAACCAAGCCCATCTTTCCCGGATTGCCACATGAGCAGTGTTCGACCATTATTTGATTCCGCTGGATCAATCCCGCTGGACTTCAACAGCATTGCCCCCGATCGATTCGATGTCGACCACCTGATTCGGCAATTCTTCGCCGTCAGGCAAACGACTGAACGGATGGTCTCGGGACTGAGCCCGGAGGATCAAAACCTGCAGTCCATGCCGGATGCCAGCCCTCTGAAATGGCATCGGGCGCACACAACCTGGTTCTTCGAGACGTTTCTTCTCAAGCCTTGGGATCCTGGATATCAACCGGTGAATGAACACTATGCCTATCTGTTCAATTCCTACTACAACGGTGTTGGCCGGCAGTTTCCGCGAACCCAAAGAGGATTAATGTCCCGACCCGACAGTGACGAAATCAGCCACTATCGCGAACAAGTCAACGATTCCGTCTTGCGTCTGCTTGAATCAGCCCCACCCAACCGTCTGGCAGAACTCGCTGCTGTGGTCGTTCTGGGGCTCAATCACGAACAGCAGCACCAGGAACTGATGGTCACCGACCTGAAACATGCCCTGAGCTTCAACCCCATGGCGCCGGCGTGGACGCGCCGACCAGATTCTCAGGGCCCGGCCAGCGAGCCGTCATGGGTCGACTTCAGCGGCGGCGTCGTCACGGTCGGCCATGAGGGCAAAACCTTTGCCTTCGACAACGAAACGCCGCGTCATGAAGTGATGCTGCGCGACTTCCAGCTGGCGAGGAGACCGGTGACCTGCGGCGAGTATGTGGACTTCATCGCCGATGGCGGCTACCAACGTCCTGAGCTCTGGCTTGCCGACGGCTGGGCCTGGATCAACGAAGGCGGGATAGATGCGCCGCTGTACTGGCAGCGTACCGATGAGGACTGGATGCTGCACACGCTGGGCTGCTGGCGAGAAATCGATCCTGACGAACCACTCTGCCATATCAGTTTCTATGAGGCCTTCGCCTATGCGCAGTGGTCCGGAGCACGTCTGCCTACGGAGGTCGAATGGGAAATCGCCGCAAGAGACGCCGCCAACCAGGGCCATTTTGCCGACTCTGAACGCTATCATCCGGCCAGCGCCAACTCCGACGAGAAGCTTGTTCAGATGTTTGGCGATGTCTGGGAGTGGACCGCATCTGCATACAGTTCTTACCCGGGATTCAGACCAGCAGCCGGCGCCGTGGGCGAATACAACGGAAAGTTCATGGCCAATCAGGTGGTGCTTCGGGGCGGCAGCTGCGCCACTCCACCGGGGCACGTTCGGTCGACTTACCGGAACTTCTTCTATCCGGCCGATCGCTGGCAATTCTCAGGGCTGCGTTTAGCCAGAGACGCTGACTAGTGGCTCGCACACCGGGACGCGATGAATTCCTTGAGGATGTTGTCTCCGGCCTGTCGGATCAGCCTCCGCGATTGCCGTGCAAATACTTCTACGACGTCCGAGGCTCTGAGCTGTTCGAGGCGATCTGCGCATGCCCGGAGTATTACGTCACCCGAGCCGATCTTGCGCTGCACGAGGCTCACCTGGGAGAAATCAGCGCAATGATTGGGCCCCAGGCCCATGTGATCGAGTTTGGGTCCGGAGCTGGCATCAAGACCAGGAAGCTTCTCGCCGCCCTTGAGTCTCCTCGGGCTTACACCCCGATCGAAATATCGGCGTCAGCTTTGGCGGCTTCGGCGCGGGATCTGGAACGCAATTTTCCCGACATCGAAATCACGCCGCTCAAGGCCGACTACACCCAGGACATCGATGCGAACCGACTGAATCTTGATCCTCCGCCGCGGCGACGGGTGGTGTATTTCCCGGGTTCCACGATTGGCAACTTCGATCATGCAGAAGCGCTGGCTTTTCTTAAACGCATGGCAAGAATGGCCAGAAGCGACGGCGCCATCCTGATCGGCGTCGATCTGATGAAATCAACGGAACAATTAATCGCCGCCTACGACGACAGCGACGGCAGGACCGCGGCCTTCAATCTGAACCTGCTTGAACGCCTGCAACGCGAACTAAACGCAGAGCTTGAAGTCGATGCGTTTAGTCATGAAGCAAGATTCAATGTCGGCGAAAGCCGGATCGAAATGCACCTGGTGGCCAGCCGAGCAACGCATATAAAAATTGGCGATCAGACTTTCCAGTTTGCCGCTGGCGACAGTATTCACACCGAAAGCAGCCACAAATACTCGGTCACCGACTTTCGGGAACTTGCCCATCGAGCAGGCCTGAACTCGGTCAAGGTATGGAAGGATCCGGACGGTTTGTTCAGCATGCATTGGCTGGAAGCCGGCTGAAGCAAAATCCGCCTACCGAGGCGCTAGAATAGGCGTCTTATTCAACCCTTTTTCAGCGGAGAACCCTTATGACTCAACCCAAGCGTATCGCCATCACCGGCGCAGCCGGCCAGATTGGCTACCAGCTCTGCTTCCGCATTGCCTCGGGTGATCTACTGGGCCCAAATCAACCGGTTATCCTGCAGTTGATTGAGATTCCGCCGGCACTGGATATGCTCAAAGGTGTGGCAATGGAGCTGGAAGACGCAGCCTTCCCCCTGCTTCAGGACATTGTCGCCACCACAGACTTAAACGAAGGATTTGCCGATACCGACTACGCGATTCTTGTCGGCGCAAAACCACGCGGTCCCGGCATGGAACGCGCAGACTTGCTGAGCGAAAACGGCAAGATCTTCGGGCCTCAAGGCCGGGCGCTGAATGCCGTGGCCAGCCGCAACGTCAAGGTCCTGGTGGTCGGCAACCCGGCCAACACCAACGCCCTGATTGCACAGGCCAACGCACCTGACCTGCCGGCGGAAAATTTCACCGCCATGACGCGTCTGGATCATAACCGGGCCCTCGCCCAGCTGGCTAACAAGACCGGCGTCCATCACACGCACATTCGCCACATGACCATCTGGGGCAACCATTCTTCGACCCAGTATCCCGACGTCCATCAGGCCCTGATCGGCGGCAAGCCGGCCTTGGAGATGATCGGTCAGGGCTGGTACGAAAACGATTTCATCCCAACCGTTCAACAACGCGGCGCGGCGATCATCAAGGCCCGCGGCGCTTCCAGCGCAGCATCCGCAGCATCTGCCGCGATCGATCACGTACGCGATTGGGCCTTGGGCACCACCGGCGATGACTGGGTCTCCATGGCAGTGCCCTCAGACGGGAGTTACGACATTGAGCCCGGCGTGATTTATTCCTTCCCGTGCACCTGCAGCGAAGGCCAGTGGACGATTGTTCAGAATCTGGAAGTCAATGACTTCTCGCGGGCTCGCATGGACGCGACCAACAAAGAATTGCGCGAAGAGCGCGCTGCGGTAGAAGCGTTGTTATAGCCGGGCAGGAGTCGTCGGGTTCGGGTTTCCAGAGGGAAGCCCGATCCCAAAGGCAGGCAGCTCGTGCCTAACCGAGACTCCGCCGCTTGCGAACCACCATCATCGCCATCTCTATCGCCTGTTCGTAGTTCAGGCGCGGGTCAACGGTGGTTTTGTAGCAGCGCTGCAAATCCTGCTCGACGAGCTCGCGCGCTCCACCAATGCACTCAGTGACGTTTTCGCCAGTCAGTTCCAGGTGCACACCACCCAATCTGGAACCGCAGGCGGCGTGGACATCAAAAGCCTGTTCGACTTCTGCCTGAATATTCGAGAAGCGCCGGGTTTTATAGCCGCTGGCCGTCTTTTCGGTATTCCCGTGCATTGGATCGCAGACCCAGAGTACCGGCGATCCGGTGGACTTCACCGCCTCGATCAGCGCAGGCAGGTGATCGGCGACCTTGTTGGCACCCATGCGGTGAATGAGCACAATCCGGCCGGCTTCGTTATCCGGGTTCAGCGTGCGCAACAGTCCCTTGAGCCAGTCAGCACTCATTCCAGCGCCAACCTTGATACCCAGAGGATTGCGGATGCCGCGAAACAACTCCACGTGGGAGCCTTCAAGCTCAGCGGTTCGCATCCCGATCCACGGGAAGTGGGTTGAAAGATTGAAGTAGCCCCACTGGCGCGGAACGCGGCGTGCCATGGCCTGCTCGTAGTGCAGATGCAAGGCCTCATGAGACGTAAAGAAATCAACCCGCCGCAGGCTACCCGGCTGCTGGCCGGTGATGGTTTCAACAAAACGCACCGACTGGCCAATACTGTCGGATATGCGATGGAATTCATCGGCCAAAGGCGAATGCTCTACCCAACCAAGGTCCCAGTACTCCGGGTGATGCAGGTCAGCAAACCCACCATCGACCAACGCGCGAACAAAATTCATGGTCATCGCAGAGCAGGAGAATGCCGTCAGCAACCTGGAAGGATCGGGCCTGCGGGCCTCAGCATCAAACTCCGGCGAGTTGACCAGATCCCCGCGGTAACTGGGCAGAGTGACGCCATCCCGGGTCTCTGTGTCTTCTGAGCGCGGCTTGGCATACTGCCCGGCAAAGCGACCAATGCGCACCACGGGCATTTCAAGGCCGTGCAGCAGCACCAGCGACATCTGCAACAGGACCTTCAGCCGGTTAGCAATAATCGAGGGCTCGCACTCGGAAAACACCTCCGCGCAGTCCCCCCCCTGCAGAAGGAACCGCTTGCCCGCCTGGGCCTCGGCGATTTGCTGCTTGAGACTCAGAATTTCCCAGGAAGTGACCAGCGGCGGCATTTGGCTGAGGTGATAAACCGCGCCGTCCAACGCCTTCTGATCAGGGTAGGTTGCCTGCTGGCCGGCTTTCTTGTTCTGCCAGGAATCCGGCGCCCAGTCCTTGGCGGGAGTAATCGTCTTGAGTGCTTCGGTCATGTCACTATCCTGCTTGCCCTGCCGCATCCGCGCGGCGAAATGAGATCCACAGCATAAACACTGTCAGGGCAACATACCAGACAAGCGCCCAGCCGGGAAAGGTCAGCCCGAGAAACTGCCAGTCAATTTCCGCGCATTCGCCGGCACCCGTGAATGCCTCGCGCACGATTTCGCTGAAGGGAAAGTCGAACTCGCGCATAAAGTAAAGACCGGGCCCACAGTCAGGAACCTGATCGGCCGGAAGATTCTGCAGCCAGACGTGGCGGCCGGCAGTGGCAAAACCCCAGCCGGCACCGCCCAAAAACGGTAAGAGATACACCCAGCGGCCCCAGGACGACGGGCCGTGGAGTCCGGCCACCAGCGCCGTCACACCCATGATCATGAACCCGAGCCGCTGCAGCATGCACAGCGGGCACGGCTCCAGGCCCAGGACAAACTCGGCGTAATAGGCGTAGCCCAGCAGTCCAACACAAGCCAGGAAAATGAGGAAATACGACGTTCTGCCGCCTAAAAATGTATTCATAGAATTGATTGTGGGCGAGCCCCCGTCAAGCACGCATCAGCAAACAGCCCATGCAGAGCAGGCTCAGGCATCCTCGCCAGACGAGTGGGCACTGATTTGCAAATATAGCGATGCGCTCTCAGCCGTGGCCGCTTGTTTTCCTTCAACGACGCTAAAAGTGGCGTTCTCACCCTCGGGAACACCAAGCAGAGAGTCGGCCACCACCTCCCATTGCCCGTCTATTTTCTGGTGAACGTCAACGTGCATCCACAAGGTATCTGCGGGCGCATAGGCGTCGGTCACCGGCTCAACCAAGACCTCAAGGCGCCATCCGCTGTCGGCATTTCCAACTTCGACGCTGCTCGGGCTGTTGGCAGCCACAAAAAGACTCGGCGTACCCATCTGCTCACCGCCAATCCACAGTTCGGCTTCGACCAGAAAACGCGCCGGCTCCTCGGCCAGCGCCAAACCAGCCGGCACCAACAAAATGGAGCTCGCTAGCAGCAAAAGCGGCTTCATCTTCAAGCCCCGCCGCTGCGAAAACGTTCCGGCAAGACCTCCGTTTCCTGATCCGCTTGATCAGCGCCTTCCTTCTCGACCGGCATCAAGTCCTGCTTGGACACACCGAGCAACAAAGCCGCGCTACCCGCGATGTAGATCGAGGAATACGTACCCACCACGACGCCAACAATCAGCGTGTAGGCAAAGGCGTGGATAATCTCGCCGCCAAAGTAGAAAAGCGCGATCAGCACCAGCAGTGTGGTCAATGAAGTCATCACGGTGCGGCCCAGCATCTGATTCACGGACAGATTGCAGAGCTCCACCGGCGTGCCCTTGCGTTTAACGCGGAAATTTTCACGCAGACGGTCATAGACAACAATGGTGTCGTTGAGCGAATAACCAATAACGGCAAGAATGGCCGCAACCACGGTCAGGTCGAAATTGATCTGGAAAATAGACAGGAAGCTGACCACGAGTATCACGTCGTGGACGAGTGCGGCAACAGCGCCGACGGCGAAACGCCATTGGAAGCGAAACGAGACATACAGCAGGATGCCGATGATGGCATACAGAAGTGCCAGACCACCTTGCTCCGCGAGTTCCTGTCCAACCTGCGGACCAACAAACTCAACCCGCCTCAGCTCAATCCCCGCCGTGGTTTCCGAAAGCGCGTCGAGCACCATCGTCGACAGATCCGCGCCGGCCTCTCCACCTTGATCAGCAGGCATACGAACAACGATGTCGGTCGCTGTCCCAAAGGTCTGCACGGTGAAATCGTCATATCCGGAAGCCGTCAGCGTCTCTCGCAGCTCACCGAGGTCCGGAGCCTCGGGATAGCTGACCTCGATCAGCGTCCCGCCGGTAAAATCCAGCCCGAAGTTGATCCCTTTGACGAACAGGGAGCCAATACCAATGACCAGGATAATGGCCGAAAGCACCAGCGCGCGATTGCGCTGGGCCATGAAATCAATGTGCGTGTCGGTCTTGATGATATCCATGACTTTAAATCCTTCAGATCGCCAGGGCCTGGACCCGCTTGCGGCGGCCGTAGATCAGGCTGATTACGCCACGGGTTCCGACAATGGCGGTGAACATCGAGGTCGCGATCCCAAGGCTCAAGGTCACGGCAAAACCCTTGATCGGACCGGTGCCGAACATGAACAACACAATCGCGGCGATCAAGGTGGTGACGTTGGCGTCCGCAATCGTTGAAAAAGCCTTTTCGTAACCGGCCCGAATCGATGCCTGCGGCGTGTTGCCGTTACGCAGTTCTTCTTTGATGCGCTCGAAGATCAACACGTTGGCATCCACCGCCATGCCGACGGTCAGGACAATTCCGGCGATACCCGGCAGCGTAAGCGTGGCGCCCAGCAACGAGAGCAAAGCCACGATCAGCACGAGGTTGGCAGTCAGCGCGAGGTTGGCGACCAGCCCAAAGACCTTGTAGTAAACCCCCATCAGGACCAGCACCAGCGCGAAACCAATTATCACGGAGCGGAACCCCTGGTCGATGTTGTCTTGACCAAGACTCGGACCCACGGTGCGTTCTTCGATAATCTGCATGGGCGCTGCCAGCGCGCCGGCACGCAGCAGCATCGCCAACTGGGTCGCCTCGGTCGCTGAACCCAGCCCGGTCGTCTGG
>CAZIMY010000027.1:0-23452 GCA_964540315.1 uncultured Wenzhouxiangella sp. | reverse complement strand
TTTCCTCGACAAGCGGGCACTGGGTCAGCAGTGCACGGGGGCAGGGTCCGGCCACGCACTGTCCTGTGCCGGGTTCGAACACGGCACCGTGCGCTGCGCAGATCAGTCGGTTGTGCTCATCGGTCAGAAATTGATCGGGCGCCCAGTTGAGCGGCTGCCCGGCGTGCGGGCAGCGGTTGTACCATGCCTTTGCCTGGCCGTCGACCCGGGTTGCCACCAGGTAGCGGGTCTGGCCGCTGACATTGAACTGCAGTTCGTGATATTCGCCTTCGGGCAAATGATCAGAGCGGCAAAGGAACTCATGCTGGCTCACGGGGTCTGCTCTCTTTAAGATGAAGTATTCAAATCGTTCGCCATTTTATCAGCCACCGACCAGCCCGCTTGCCCGCCTGGGCCTGGCGCTTGTCGGTATCGGAATCCTTGCCTTGAGCTTCATGCTGGGGCTGTTTGTTCTCGCCATCGCGATGGGTCTGGCGTTGGTCGGCGGCTTGGTGCTCGCCGTGCGCCGCCTGTTGTCCAGCAATCAAGGCGCGCGCTCGGAAGCGGACGGGCCGATTGAAGTCGAGTATCGGGTTGTTCACAGGGAGAGCAAGCGTCCCGACAAGGACTGACTGACGAGGCCGCCCGCGACAGGCAGGCAATGGTTTAACGCTGTTGAATGCCAAACATCAGCAGTGAGGCCAGCAGCACCATCACCCAAAACGCCATCGAACCGGTAGGCCAGGAGCGCGCGAGTTTCCCATCGCGGCCATGGTGACGGTTGACGTGAGCCGTCCAGCGGTTGAGAGAACCCATGAAGCCGGCCCTGGATGCTGCGTTGACACGCACAATAAGATCTCTGGCTGCAACAGCAATGCGTTTGCCGCCTCGTCGGTAAACCCAGTCGGTGTCGACCGCGATTTTATTTTCGCCACCTACGTGCCGTAGCAAGACAAAGAATCCGAGACCTGTAAACAGCAACAGCTGCAGTTCTTTGAGGACGTGGCCAGTGGTATACGCGTTGTAGTCAACCGGGTCGGGCAGAATGGCGTAAAGCATGCCGGGAAATACGCCGATAAACACGCACAAGAAGGCGGCAATTGCCATGGCCAATAGCATGTTGGCAGGCGCTTCTTTGGGCCTCAGGCCTGAGTCCTTGCCCATGAAAGTAAACCAGGGCAGTTTCAATCCGGTGTGCAGGAAAGTGCCCGCAGAAGCACACAGCAGCATCAGAAAAATGACCGGTCGGTAGTCGGCAGCCGCCGCCTCCACGACCATTGTCTTGCTGACAAAGCCTGAGAAGAGCGGGAATGCCGAAATCGAAAAGCCACCGATCATGTACAGGACAAAAGTCCAGGGCATGTAGCGATAGAGACCGCCGAGCTCAGTCAGCCGCGATTTGCCGGTCATATGTATGACCGCTCCGGCGCCCATGAATAGCAGCGACTTGTACAGAATATGGGTAAAGGCGTGGGCTGAGGCGCCGTTCAGGGCCAGAACGGTACCCATGCCGACGCCGGCCACCATGTACCCGACCTGGCTGATGATGTGATAGGCCAATAAACGCCGGATATCGTTGGCCAAAACCGCATAGACAACGCCGTAGAGGGCCATCACAGCACCCATCCAGACCAGGAGCTCGGTGCCCGGGTAGCCGCGGATCAGCGTGTAGACCGCCGTCTTAGTGGTCAGGGCACTAAGGAAAATGGCGCCGGTTACGGTCGCCTCGGGATAGGCGTCAGAGAGCCAGGCGTGAAGCGGTGGCACAGCCGCGTTCAGGAGAAAGGCCGTCAGGATCAGGTAGAACGCAGCTCCGTCAACGGTAATTTTGTTGAACTCGACGGATCCTGTCGTCTGGTAGAAAATGATCACGCCGGCTAGCAGGAGCAAGCCACCCAGAGCGTGGACCAGCAGATAGCGCATGCCTGCTGCCATCGACACATCGGATTTCTTGCGCCAGATCAGCCAGACTGAAGTGATAACCATCAGTTCCCAAAATACATACAAGGTAACGAGATCGCCGGCCAGCACGACGCCGATCGCTGAGGCGCCATAACAGAAAGCAGCGACGTGTTGCACCCAATCATCGACGTGCAGGGCATAGATGGAGCCTATGATCAAAATAATGCCGATCACATAAGCAAACACCAGGCTCAGTGCGTCAACCCGCCCGGTCGTAAGCTCAAGACCCATAAAGCTGAACTGACCATAAACCCCATGCTCAAGGCTGAGAATGCTGGCGAAGATGATCGTCGGCAGCGCGATTTGCCAGACTTGGCGGGACCGCCCCCGGAGCAGCGGCAGGCCCAGCGCGCCGACGATCAGCAGCAAAGATGGATGAATCCAATCAGTCATCGTGGCGTTGTTCGTCGTCGTAGTAATCGTCTGACCGATAGAGGAAGGCATATCCCAAGGCCTTGGAGACGATGATGATGACCACGCAGGATGCGAAACCATACAGAGCGCCAAAGCCGCCCAGCCCGTCCCAGGGATATCTTTGGTAAGAAGGTTCAGTCGCAAAATCGGCTACAACCAGCAAAGCCATGGTCACCAGGGCTAGCACGGCGAGAAATCGCCAGCGTTGAACAAGCCAGTCGAGTATTCGGGCCAGTCTCATAGCCAGCACTCCCGAGAATTAATTCTTTGCGTGGTCATCGGAAAATCGACTCCATCAGGCCATACGGTAGCCCGGCCCCGAAAAACAGCAGGATCGTCCCCAGCGCCGTCAGGCTCAGCGGGATGACGCAGGCCATTGGCGCTTCGCGGATTCCAGTGGGTGCGTCTGCCGGTGGTGGGGCGAGGAACGCCCGCACTACAGGGGGCAAAAGGTAGGCAATGTTGAGTAGCGTGCTTACGAGAAACGCCATCAGCACAACGATTTGTCCGCTATCGAAGGCGCCCATGACCAGATTCCATTTGCTCCACAGACCGCCCAGCGGCGGAAGTCCTATAACGCACAGAGCGCCGAGCAAAAAAGCACTCATCGTGACAGGCATCTGCCTGGCCAGTCCATCAAGTTCACTCACGCGCGTCTTGCCGCTGGCCAGATAGATGGCCCCCGCACAGAAGAAAAGAGTGATCTTGCCAAAGCCGTGCATGAGCATGTGCATGCCGCCGCCGATGGCGGCCAGGGAACTGGCCAGCAGGGCACCAACCACGATATACGACAGCTGGCTGACGGTGGAGTAAGCGAGCCGCGCCTTGAGGTTGTCCTGGTGCATCGCAACCAGCGATGCGGCCAGCATGGTGAACGTTGCGACATACAGCATGACATCGCTGGTCGCGAGCGATTTGAGATAGTCCAGTCCAAAGATGTAGATGGCCAGCTTCAGGACAACGAACACGCCCGCCTTGACGACCGCGACCGCGTGTAACAGAGCCGAGACCGGAGTGGGTGCCACCATGGCCGCGGGCAGCCAGCGGTGGAATGGCATCAAGGCCGCTTTGCCGGTGCCGAACATAAACAAGACCAGTAAAACGGCGCCGGCGGCGGGTGTTACCTGACCGGCAAGAATCCCGCCGGGGGTGAAGGACATGGTGCCGGTCGACGCCCAGACCCAGATCATGGCCGGCAGCCAGAAACAAATACTGGTCAACAACAATAGCGACAGATACGTTCTGGCGCCCTTTTTGGATTTTTCTGAACCGTCGTGGGCGACCAGCGGATAGGTGGAGACCGACAAGATTTCGTAAAACAGGAACAGGGTCAGTAAATTTTCTGAAAACGCGATGCCTGCGGCAGCACCCAAAGCAATGGCATAGCAGGCGAAAAAGCGCCCAAGATGGCTGTAGCCGCCATGCGTCATATAGCCGATTGCGTAAGGCGTGGCCAGAATCCAAAGCGTTGAAGCCAGCAGCGCGAACAAAAGTCCCAGAGGCTCAATGGCAAATCCAATCGTCATGCCAGGCAGGAATTCCCAGAGCTCCTGTTCTATCGCTTGTCCGGATAGCAATGGGCCTGCCAGTCCCCAGACTGACGCCAGGAAAACAATCGATGTCAACCAACTGACCGTCTTGACCCAGCGCAGACTGCCGGCCCCGAAGGCAATCAGGACTGCGCCTGCGAACGGAATCAGAACAACGGTCAGTGGGCTGAACTCAGGAAGAAAACTCATGGCAAACTGGCCCCTGCGCCCAACAACGCTTGTGCGGCAGCACCTGCAGCACTGACCGTAAGCCTGGTGTCCAGCCCAAAGTAGAAGTTGAGGATCACGACGAACCAGGTTGGGATCAGCAGTGCAAGCGGTGCTTCAGCAAACTTTTTTGCGCCTTCCGGGCGGGCAGAAAACCAGGCGGCCTCCACCACCCTCCATATGTAGTAAAGCGCCATGAGCGAGGTAATGACCAGAAACGCGACCAGCCACCAGGCACCGGACTCAATGGAAGCCAGAATGAGATACCACTTGCTGATAAATCCAACCGTTGTGGGCACGCCAATAATGGACAGGCCCGCCAGCGCGAACGCTGTGAGCGTCCACGGCATCTCTCGTCCGAGACCGCGAAGGTCGTCCAGCCGTGCTGACCCGGTGCGGTATATGACGCAGCCGAGCGCCATAAAAAGTGCTGTCTTGATCAGGGCGTGGTTCAACAGATGCAGGAATGCAGCGGTTACGCCTGTCATGGTGGCCAGCGAGACGCCAAGCACCATGTAGCCAACCTGAGCGATCGACGAGTAGGCCAGCATGCGTTTGAGATGAATTTGGAACATCGCGACCCACGATCCGGCAAACATGCCGGCCAGGGCGAGCACCATGAGTACCGTGGATAGCGGCAGGACAGCAAAGCTGTATTCAGGGCCGAACACCGTGAATACGAAGCGCAACATCACGTAAAGCGCGACCTTGGTGGCCGTTCCTGCAAGAAAGATTGTTACGAAATTCGGTGCGTAAGCGTAAGCGTTGGGCAGCCACAGATGCAGCGGCAGCAATGCCAGCTTCAGGCCCATGCCGACAATAATGAAGGCCAATGCCGCCCGCACCGCGTTGTTGTCGCTCAGAGCCGGGAGCCGCTCGGCCAGATCGGCCATGTTCAGCGTTCCGGTGAGCATGTACAAAAAGGCAATCCCGATTAAAAAGAAGGTCGCTCCGACGGTGCCCATGATGAGATAACGGAACGCGGCCAGCAGCGCCCGGCGGTCTTTGCCGTGAGCGATCAGCCCGTAACTGGCCAGCGAGGAAATTTCAAGAAATACGAATACGTTGAACGCATCCCCTGTCAGCGTGATCCCCAGGAGCCCGGCAACGGCCAGGAGAAACAGGGCATAGAAGGTCCCGTGACGGGCCTCGATTTCTGAGGCAACGCTTTTTGGTGCCCAGAACAGGGCAACGGTTGCCATCGAGGCCACCAAAAAAGCCACCAGGGCATTCGCTGCATCAATTCGATACTCGATACCGATTGGCGGCGGCCAATTCCCGAAAGGGTAGGACAGCACGGTGCCATCCAGAGTGGCTCCGAGAACGGCTGCCGCCACGATCGCGCTGAACAGACAGGCGAGAGTCGACAATGCCCACGGTAGGCTTCGTCCGGGCATCACCGCGACAAAGCCCGAACCGATCAGCGGAACGGCCATGATGAACGGCAATAGTTCAGTCAGCAGCATCGTCGCAGAAAGTCCCTGTCAGCCTTCTTCGCCATCAAGATGATCGCCGAGATGGTCATCCTCTATGGTTCCGTATGCTTCCTGGATGCGCACTGTCAGCGCCAGGCCAACGGCCGTAATCGCGACGCCGACGACGATCGCGGTTAGCACAATGACATGAGGAAGCGGGTTTGAATAGACTTCCACGCCGTCGACCAGAATGGGCGTTGACCCTCCCACGATCTTGCCTGCCGAGACAAAGAGAATGAACACCGAGGTCTGGAAAAGGCCCAGGCCCATGAGTTTCTTGATCATGTTGCCCCGCGCGATGACGCAGTAAAAGCCGATCATCATCAAAACCACGACGACCCAGTAGTTGATGATCCCCAGCGAACTCATGCCGAATCATCCTGCTCATCAAGCACGGCGTCCCACTGCTCGCGGCGTCTGGCAAAAAGGGTGAACAAAAGCATGGATACCGATGCCACGGTCAGGCCAACGCCGAACTCGACAATGATGATGCCGGCCTGCTGGGCCGACTGCGGATTGGACAGAAAGGGGCTGAAGTCGAGAAATCGACCCCCGAGCAGGACGCCGGCCACGCCTGTCAGCGCATAAAGCAGGACGCCGCCTGCGCTCAGAAAGTACATCACTCGAAGGGGTATGGCGCGCAGGCCGCGCTCCAGGCCGTAGATCAGAACGAACAGGATCCAGCCTGCTGAAAAGACCAGCCCAGCCTGAAACCCGCCGCCGGGTGAATATTCGCCGTGAAACTGAATGTAAAGCCCGACCAGCAGAATCAGTGGAATAAGAAACCGGGCCAGGATTCGCAGTATGCCGTTGTTTCTCATGACCGGTTCCCGTCTTCTCTGACGTGGGTGCGGCCAATGGGTCGGCGTCGTCGAATTCCGGGCTGCCCCTTGCGGGGTTTGGGAGACAGCAGCGCGTAGACAACAAGGGCGGCGGAAAAAATAACAAAAGCCTCGCCCATGGTGTCGACGGAACGGTAACTGGCCAGAACCGCAGCCACCATGTTGGGAATGCCCATTTCCGGACCCGTATTGGCGACATAGTAGGCGCCCACATGCGTTTGAGCCGGGTTGTCGATCGCACCAAACGGCGGCAAGTCGGTCGCTGCGTAGGCCAGCATGGCGCCGGTGACCAGGACAACGGCCAGCGCCAGCCAGTTGTGGCCGCCGGTTGGATGCTCGTGGCGGCGGGTCACAGTCAAAACCGCAAGGACAAGGATCGTGCTCAGTCCGGCGCCGACTGCGGCCTCGGTCAGCGAGACATCGCCGGCGTCGAGTACGGCGAACAGGCCAGCTGACAGCAAAGAGTAGATCGCAAAGAGCATCGCCGCGGCGAACAGGTCGCGCACGCGCACGACCGCGATCGCCACTACGACAAGAAAGATCAGCAGCGGGATGTCGATCAGGTATTCGATGACGCCCTCCCTTGATGCTGTTCTTCCAGAGACTCGGAATCTTCGGCGAGTACTGGCCTGAGACCGTCGATCATTGCGGCTCGGGACAGTGCGTGGGTGGCTGTGGGCGCTGTGAACAACAGGAACATCAATATCAGCAACAGCTTTAGCGTCAGGAGACTGAATCCTGACTGCAAGATCAGCCCGGCGCCGATACAAATCGCACACAAAGTGTCGGTGATGCCGGCTGCGTGCAGCCGGGTGTAAAAGTCCGGGAGCCGGAACAGCCCGAGGCCACCGATTAAACCAAAGCCCCCGCCGATGAGCAGTAAGCCAGCTGAGGCAATGTTGATCAGGAGTTCAGACATTGGGCGGTGGGTCTTCAGTGGCGCTGGCGAGGTCGCGAGTTTTGACCAGCTTAAGGACAGTGACGATGCCGATGAAGTTGATCAAGGCGTAAACCAATGCAACGTCGATCAAGTCCCCGTGTCCTGTGATTTGGCTGATCAGGGCCACGATCAGAACGGTTTTTGTACCAAAGACGTTCACGGCCACGATTCGATCGTAAATGGTCGGCCCTTTGAGCGCCCGGGCCAGCGCCAGCGCCATGGTGGAGAAAACAGCGAGCACCGTCGCCCCCAGCACAGCGTTCATTGGCCTGCCTCCCGGAAACCCTCCAGCCACTGAATTTTCCTGGCCAACCGCCCGCTGACGAGGGCTTCGGCAGACCGCTCATCCAGGGCGTGGGCAACGAGTTTTTCGTTATCCAGGGTCAGGGTGACCGTGCCGGGCGTGAGGGTGCAGGTGTTGCCGTAGACCACTTTTCCCAGCGCGCTGTGAAGTGGAACCGGAACCCGAACGATTCGCGGACTGATCTGATCTGGCTTGAACACCAGACGAGCAACGTGCAGGTTTGCCTGGAAGATTTCTTTCAGTGCCCAGAGCCAGAAGACCGGCAGACGCCATGAAAAAACCAGCGGGTTGTGTTCTTCCCCGACGATCTTCATGCGCAGCGAAACCCAAATCACCAGGCCGATGCTGACCACGCCCAGCATGAACAGCAGAGGCTTATAGACACCAGAGATCGCCAACCACAGGCCGGCCAGAGTCATTGAGAGGAACATGGCGTGCTTCATCGTCATGGATCATACCAACAGCTTGGTGAAATGGTGCAACCAGTTTGGACGTTTTCCCGCTAAAGATAGGGCGAAAAAAGCCAACTGGTGGCGTCGCGCAGACGATAGTGCAGTTTGCGTTCCTCGACTTCAGCCAGAGTGATCGCCCGGCCCCGGGCGGCCGCCGCTTCGATACGCGTGGACAGACTTTTTGCCAAAGACTCGCCATAGGCTTCAACCTGAAGCTCGAAGTTGAGACGCAGGCTGCGCGGGTCCCAGTTTGTCGAGCCAATCAGGGAATAGTAGTCGTCAATCACAAAAAGCTTGGAATGATTGAACGGCGGGGGTTGATAGTGAACGTGGGCGCCGCGGAACAGAATTTCCCAGAGCATGTTGCGGGTGGCCCAATGAATGAATGGCAGGTTGTTGACGGCTGGCAGTACAACGAGCACGTTCACCCCGCGAACACTGGCTGACTGGATGGCGCCGATCAGATCGCGGGGTGGCAGGAAGTACGGCGTCATGATGCGCACCGAGTGACGTGCCTCGCCAATGGCGGCCGTCAGAAGCATGGTCAGCCGGTCCAAATCTTCGTCCGGGCCGTCGGTGACCGTTCGGCAAAGAAGATCGCCGCAGGGCCCGGGATCGCCGACGGATGGCAGATTCTCATCGCCGCTTGCGAAGCGCCACATCCGGGCAAATTCGGCCTGAAGCTGGCTGACGACCGGACCTTCGACCCGGAAGTGGATATCGGCTGTTGGCCGAGGGTTGGAGCTGAGGTTCAAGCAATGTCGATCACCAATGTTCATGCCGCCTGTAAAGCCCAGCATGCCGTCTGCCACGAGGATTTTATGGTGGCTGCGCATGTTGATTGACAGGCTTGGCGGAATCAGGGTTGGCGGGAGAAAACGAGCGACTCGCAGGCCGGCGCGCTGGAGGGCCTTGCTGCTGCGCGGCGCAGAATAAAGGTCGCCAAACCCGTCGATGAGCACACGAACGTCAACCCCCCTGGCCGAAGCAGCCTTCAGCGCGCTTATGAATCGACGGCCGGTCTGGTCGTTATCAAGGATGTAGCTCGTCAGCAGAATCTGGTGGCGCGCCTGAGCGATGGCCTCCAACATGGATGGATATGCCTCATCGCCGTTGATGAGTGCTTGCATATGGTTTCCGGCAACCAGAGGGTGTCGGCTGAGTGCTTGCCCGACCCGCGCTAGCTCGGCATAAGCCGGCTTGAGTCCGGTAGGTAAAGGGTGTGTTTCGGGCAGCGCTGCGCCACGTTCATAGCCGGGCCTGAAGCCGGGTATTCCAAGGCTCTGGGCCGTCCCGCGCGCTCGATTGAGTCCGAAAAACAGATACAGCACAGGGCCTGCGAGAGGGAACAGGACGCAGACCGCGATCCATCCGAAGCTCGCCCGGGGCTCGCGCTTGTAAAGCAGTGCGTGAAGTGCGGTAGCCGGGGCTAGTACCGCATGGATCAGCAACGCGAAAAAGGTATCGGCGGACATTTGCCTCCAATGATAGCGACACCTGCGGCGTGGACGTTTTCATCGGGCTGGGCTATACTTATATCTTTCTATCCGCATTAAGAGATATATATCCATGTCAGGCTACCTGTTTACTTCCGAATCCGTGTCCGAGGGCCACCCGGACAAACTGGCCGATCAGATTTCCGACGCCGTTCTGGACGGCATTCTGACCCAGGACCCGAACGCCAGAGTTGCCTGCGAGACCTTCCTTAAGACCGGGGCCGTGATCGTTGGTGGCGAAATCACAACGTCAGCGTGGGTGGATTTGGAAGAGTTGATCCGCAATGTCGTCGTCGACGTTGGATACGATTCATCTCAGGTCGGCTTTGACGGCCGGACCTGTTCGGTGATCAACATGATTGGCAAGCAGTCGCCCGATATTGCTATGGGCGTGGATCGAAACGATCCGGAAAACCAGGGGGCCGGCGATCAGGGGTTGATGTTCGGATATGCCGCTGACGAAACCCCAGAGCTGATGCCGGCGCCGATCTATTATGCGCACCGCCTGATGGAGCAGCACACCCAGATCCGCAAGCAGGCAGACAACCCCCTGCCCTGGCTCAGGCCTGATGCCAAAAGCCAGGTGTCTCTTCGCTATGAACACGGGAAGCCGGTCGCCATTGACGCGGTGGTTTTGTCGACCCAGCACGACGAGGACGTGTCGCTCGACGATTTGCGCGTCGGGGTGATGGAGCACATCATCAAACCGGTGCTGCCGCAGGAGTGGTTGCATGCGAACACCTTGTTCCACATCAACCCGACGGGCAAGTTTGTCATCGGTGGCCCGGTTGGCGATGCCGGTCTGACCGGGCGAAAGATCATTGTGGATACCTACGGCGGAATGGCTCGCCACGGCGGCGGCGCATTTTCCGGCAAGGATCCTTCAAAAGTCGACCGCTCTGCGACCTATGCGGCGCGCTATGTCGCCAAGAACATTGTCTCCGCAGGTCTGGCCGAGAAGTGCGAAATTCAGGTCAGCTATGCCATCGGCGTGGCCGAGCCGACTTCGATTTCCGTCACCACATTCGGCACCGGGCGAATTCCGGAAGAACGCATCGAGCAACTGGTTCGTGAACACTTTGATTTACGTCCGTATGGCATTTTGAAGATGCTTGACCTGCTGCACCCCATGTATCGCCAGACCGCATCGCTGGGCCACTTCGGGCGGCCTTCGGTCGAGACCACGACAAAAGTGGTTCGCAACGGCGAGCAAATCGACGACCGCTTCAACACGTTTAGCTGGGAGCGAACCGACCGCGCCGAGGCGCTCGCCTCTGCTGCCGGACTGTAGAACGATAACGACCGTATCCGTACCGATTCACTCAATACTCAAGGACAGATTTCAATGAACGCAAAGACTGAAGACGCGCGCAAGAGCGTGCTTTTTGACGAGACCATCGCGCCGACTGATCACGACTTCTTCGTCGCTGATCTGTCGCAGGCTGATTTCGGTCGGCAAGAAATTGCGATTGCCGAGACTGAAATGCCCGGTTTGATGCAGACTCGAGAAGAATTCGCCGCCGACAAGCCGCTGGCCGGCGCGCGGATTGCCGGTAGTCTCCACATGACCATTCAGACCGCTGTGTTGATCGAGACCCTGATCGAACTGGGCGCCGACGTGCGCTGGGCCTCGTGCAACATTTACTCTACCCAAGACCACGCGGCCGCCGCCATGGCCAAGCGGGGAGTGCCCGTGTTTGCCTACAAGGGTGAAAGCCTGACCGAGTACTGGGAGTACGCCCACCGTATTTTCCAGTGGCCCGACGGCGGCACGGCCAACATGATTCTCGACGACGGCGGCGATGCTTCGTTGCTGCTGGACCTGGGTGCCAAGGCCGAATCGGACCCCTCTGTCCTGGATAATCCGGGCAGCGAGGAAGAGACGGCTCTGTTTGCCTCGATCCGCAAGCGGCTTGAGATCAACCGTGGCTGGTACAG
Organism: uncultured Wenzhouxiangella sp.; assembly: GCA_964540315.1. Taxonomy (GTDB): domain Bacteria; phylum Pseudomonadota; class Gammaproteobacteria; order Xanthomonadales; family Wenzhouxiangellaceae; genus Wenzhouxiangella. Next base: position 11,893 of record CAZIMY010000027.1, on the reverse strand, counting down.
CGAAGCGCTGGAAAATATCCACGGCGTGACCGAAGAGACCACGACGGGCGTGCTGCGTCTGTACCGCATGGCCAAGGCCGGAACATTGAAATTCCCGGCGATCAATGTCAACGACTCGGTCACGAAGTCGAAGTTTGACAACCTGTACGGCTGCCGCGAATCGCTGGTCGACGCGATCAAGCGTGCGACCGATGTCATGATTGCCGGCAAGACGGCGATCGTCTGTGGCTACGGTGATGTCGGCAAGGGTTCTGCCCAATCGCTTCGTGCATTGTCTGCAAACGTCTGGGTGACCGAGGTCGATCCTATCTGCGCACTTCAGGCTGCAATGGAAGGGTTCAAGGTCGTCAATATTGAAGATCCGGGCGTCATTGAAGCGGCGGATATCCTGGTGACTGCGACCGGCAACTGCAACATCATTCGTCATGAGCACATGGCTCGGTGCAAGGATCAGGCGATCGTTTGCAACATTGGCCATTTCGACGACGAGATTGATGTGGCCAGTATCGAGGGCTACACCTGGGAGTCGATCAAGCCACAGGTCGACCACGTCATCTTCCCTGATGGCAAGCGGATCATCCTTCTGGCCCGCGGCCGGCTGGTGAACCTCGGCTGCGCGACCGGCCATCCGAGCTTCGTGATGTCCAACTCGTTCACCAACCAGGTCCTCGCGCAGATTGAACTCTGGAAAAACGGCGACCGCTACGACAACGAGGTTTACTTCCTGCCCAAGCACCTGGATGAGCGGGTAGCGCGCTTGCACCTGGACAAGATTGGCGCCCGGCTGACCGAGCTGACGCCGGAGCAGGCCGACTACATCGGGGTGCCTGTAGAAGGACCGTATAAGCCGGAGCATTATCGCTACTGATTGCCCGGTCGATTTTGCTCATCAAGGGCTGGAGCTGTCGGGAGATTTCCCCGGCAGTTCCAGCCTGCCAGGCCTGCCAGCCGTCTCGCAACAGAACTTAAGGTGCCATGGGAATTCCGGAGTCAGCGAGCCTAAGCTTTGAGTTTTTTCCGCCGCGCGATGATGCGCAGGCTGAGAAGCTTGAAGCCACTCAAAATCGTCTCTTGGCATTGCGGCCGGAATACGTTTCGGTCACTTTTGGTGCCGGAGGCTCAACGCGCTCTCGAACCGTTGAGACGGTGCGTCGAATGGCTTCGACAGGGGACGTGACGGTCGCTCCGCACATTTCCTGCATGTCCGAAGATCTCGACAGTCTGCGCCAATTGCTTCGAAGCTACGACGAGATCGGAGTTGACCGGCTGGTCGTTCTTCGTGGAGACCGCCCGTCCGGGCGCTATGCCGGGGTTTTCCGGCACGCCGTCGACCTGGTCAAAGATATCCGCAGGCACTGGGGTGACCGATTCAGGATTGAGGTCGCCTGCTACCCCGAACATCACCCCGAGTCTGGCAGTCCGGAAGCTGATCTTCAGCATTTTCGCGACAAGACTGCCGCCGGAGCTGATGGAGCAATCACCCAGTATTTTTTTAATGCTGAGTGCTATTTTCGTTTCGTGGAAGAGGCGCGAGCGCTAGGCGTTGATGTGCCGATCGTCCCCGGCATCATGCCAATCACCAATTACCAGGGGCTGGCGCGCTTCTCCCGCACCTGCGGCGCAGAAATCCCGCAGTGGATCGACAAGCGTCTGAGATCCTGGGATGCAGCCGGTGACCGTGAATCGCTCACCGAATTTGGTCATGAAGTCGTTTTGGGTCTTTGCCAGCGCCTGCTCGAAGGCGGCGCACCCGGACTGCACTTCTATACCCTCAACCGTGCGGGCCCATCACTGCGACTTTGCAAAGAGCTGGGTCTGGGTGCCGGCTGAAACGCGGGCGCTTCGGAGGTCTTATTCGCCTTCTGGCCGCACGACCAGGCCATTGCCAAAGCTGCCCGGCCCGGGCAGGTCGATTTCAATGGGTCGGCAGCAGACCGCGCAGTCTTGCAGGACCGTCTGCCCGGCATCGTCTGGCTCAAGTTCCACCCAGTTCGCCTCTCCACACCACGGGCAGCTGAAAGATTCAGATTCCGTCAACACTGCCAGAATCGCTCAATCGTCGCCGTAAATGGCAACGGTTTTTTGGCCGGCGGCATTCATCGAGGCTCGATACATGCCTTGAGTATTGAACGGCATGGCGATATTGCCCTTGCCATCGACCGCAATGACGCCGCCGTCACCGCCGGATTCAACCAGAACATCATGAATGACCTGATCAGCGCTTTCTCTCAGCGATAAGCCTGTGTACTTAAAACGCGCACAAATGTCGTAGGCCACCACGTGGCGAATGAAAAACTCGCCGTGCCCGGTGGCGCTGACGGCACAGCTGGCATTGTCCGCATAGGTGCCCGCACCGATGATCGGAGAATCGCCCACGCGACCCCAGCGTTTGTTGGTCATGCCACCGGTTGAAGTTGCAGCCGCCAGGTTTCCGCTGGCATCCAGTGCTACCGCGCCTACGGTCGAAAACCAGTCCTCGGACAACTGAACCGAGCTCTGGGCATTGGCCTGAACCGATTCCAGCTGTCGGGCACGAAAGTCGGTGATGAACCAATCCGGGTCTTTGAATTCAATCCCGACGGACTCCGCGAAGGCGTTGGCGCCTTCGCTGACCAGCATGACGTGCGGCGAATGCATCATGACAGCGCGTGCAGCCTCGATTGGATGTCGTACGCCAGTGACGCTCGCAACCGCGCCGGCGGCCAGCGAAGCACCGTCCATGATGGACGCGTCAAGTTCAACCTTGCCTTCATGGGTCAAGACCGCGCCGCGGCCAGCGTTGAATTGCGGCGCGTCCTCAAGGATTTTTACCGCGGCCACCACAGCATCCATGCTGCTGCCGCCGGCAGCGAGAATCCGGTGCCCGGCTTCGATACTGTCGTTGAGCGCGGCGCGAACCTCGCGTTCTTGCGTCTCGGTCAACTTTCCGCGCTCTATCGTGCCGGCCCCACCATGAATGGCAATGGCGATGGGTTCCGTGCTGCTTACGGTCATGCTCATCAGCATCAGGCTCGCTGTTAAAACAAAGGTCTTCATGGACTCAGCAATTCCTCGTGGCAACGGACAGGCCTTGTGAGTCTAGCATTGCCGCTATACTCGGCAAGCGTCTTGCCATTGGCGCTACAGGAGGGTGTAATGAGCTACTCGATTACCTTATTTTACGCTGGGCTGTCAGGATTGCTGCTGCTGGCGCTTTCCTTTCAGGTCGTATCCCTGCGGCGCCGCTTCCAAGTCGGACTAGGCACTGGAGATCAGCCCGAGCTGGAGCGCGTCATCCGGGTGCACGCTAATTTTTGTGAGCATGTACCGCTCGCGCTTTTGATCCTGCTGACACTCGAGCTGTCCCAGTCATTGCCTGCATTGGTCGTTCATGCCTTGGGGCTGGCTTTGATCGCCGGGCGCGTCCTGCATGCCTGGGGTTTAAGCCACAATGCCGGCGTTTCCAAGGGGCGGTTTATCGGCACGTTGTTGACCTGGCTGATGATTCTGGTCGGCTCACTGCTGGCCGTGGGTGTCGCGCTCGGTGGGTGGTTGTTCTCGGCGGTTGGATGACCAGTACAAAGCGGTAAAGATCTTCGGATCGATCGCGAAACCGGCCCGGTAACAATCAAGCAACCACCCGTCGATAGCGGCGGCCGGTATTCGATGGACGGTGATGTCCTCGCTGTCATCACCGCCGCCGGGACCGACCGGTTCCAGATCATCAGCAAAAATAAAGGTGACCTGTTCATTCGACAGGCCAGCCGAAGTCGGGCAGCGCATGGTCTCGCGCAAACTGCGCGCACGCCAGCCCGTTTCTTCGATCAGCTCGCGCGCGGCAGCTTCAAGCAGTGACTCGTCGGACTGATTGTCGATGTCACCCACCAGACCGGCAGGCAGTTCGATGGTGCGCTGTTCGATCGGTATGCGATACTGCTCAACCAGCAACAGTTCACGAGCCGGCGTCCAGGCGATCAGGACAACTACGCCGTGATGGCGCTCGATAAATTCCCAGCCGCGTCGTTCCTGAAGTTTCAGGTACCGGCCTGAATATAAGGTTGACTCCCCGGTTTTGCGCATAGTTTCCTCAAATCGATCGTGCAGGCATTGAACATCGCCACCCAAACGGAGTCGGAGCACCGCAAGATTCATCAACAACCCGAAAAGATTACAGGACTACATCTCATGCGTCGAACACGCTTTGTATCAATTTTGCTTTCTTTCCCGCTGCTGGCAGTCCTGGCAGTGGGCACGCCCGTCGCGGCGCAGCTGGCGGTTGACGCGCCGCCGCCGGACAATGCGCCGCCCGGCGTTCAGATGGCCTACTGGTTCAGAGAAGCAGCACAGGCTTTCGAGAGTGATCAGGTCAATGACTGGGTCAGAGCAACCGAACAGCTGCATGAAATGAGACCCTACAATCAGGATTTCATGACCCATCTGGTGCGTGGCTACGCCAGGCAGGAAGATTTGAGCAGCGCCTTCAACATGATGCTGAAAATGCAGCAGCAAGGCCTGGCCGAAGACTGGAATCAGTACCAGGAGCTTGCCCCGATGCGCGAGCACCGGCTATACGATCATCTCGACGGATTGATGACTGAGGCTGGAAAGCCCTTTGGTCGCTTCGAGGAACTGGCGAAACTCCCAGAAGGTATGGCGATGCCCGAAGGCATTGCTCGGGACCCAGACAGCGGGCGGTTTTTCGTTGGTGGGATCCGAGATGGCCGCATCTTGACCAGCGCAGATGGCCAGGACTGGACTTTGTTCGCTTCTCCTGACACCGTTGAAGGCCTTGCCAGCGTCTTTGCTATGGCGGTAGATTCTGATCGGGGGCACCTTTGGGTCGCGACGGGCATGGCGCCGCAATTCGAGGGATTCGACCCGGACGCGATAACGCCTTCGGCCTTGATCAAGCTTGATCTTGAGTCAGGTGAGCGGCAGGGCCGCTATTTGATCGATGGCGGTGGCGAGGCCAATTTGCTGGGCTCGATGGTGCTGGCGTCCGACGGAACGGTGTATGCCGCCGATACGCGCCAGCCGGTGGTATTCCGACTGGAAGCTGGCAGCGAAGCCTTGCAGCCCTTCTTCGGCAATCGGAACCTGTCGAGCTTGCGGGGTCTGGCTCTGTCAGGTGATGAGCGTCTGCTGTATATGGCTGACTACGAGCAGGGCATCTTCGTGTTGGCCACCGACGGCTCCAACCAGGGCTGGAAGCTGGCTGTGCCGGATACGCTGAACGAGGGCGGTATTGATGGGCTCTACTGGTGGAACGATCATCTGGTGGCTATCCAAAACGGGATCAGCCCCCAGCGAGTCCTCCGTCTTCAGCTTGGACCTGACGGTTTGGGGGTCGTAGCCGTGGCTCCGGTGCTCGCTGCTCTCGAGGTTTTTGATACGCCGACTTTTGGCGCGATGAACGGGGCCGAGTTGGTCATGTTTTCCGGCAGTCATTGGCAGCACGTGGACGGGCGCGGCGCGCCGGTTGGCGATTCCTTGCCAACGGTCAGCCTGCTAAAGACCAATGTTGATGCGGCAGAAATCATGGTAGTGGGTCAGGAAGCTTTGGAGCAGCTTCAGTCCGGCGGCTAGATCGCTGTTATCTGCGTGGCGACCTGACATGGGTCGCCGCTAGGAAACAACCGCTTCGCGTTGCCGGTGCAGGCGCTCCCTGAGAGGTCGTCCGAAGCCCAGGCCGTCGAGCAGCGCGTCCAAGGCGTCCGCATTGCCTTGATCCCGGGCTATCCGGGGTTGATGGCGCAGTTGCTCGATATCTGCGGCCAGAGTGGTCAGTCGAAGTGCCAGCCTGGCCGCGGCCTCATTGGTTCGTAGCTTGACCGGCAGGGTCTTGGCGCCTCTGAGGCTTAAAAACGGGATTTCGTCAAGGCGATCGAATATCGCGTCCAGGCTGCCGAAATGGGCCAGCAGTGCTGACGCGGTTTTCGGTCCAATGCCCGGCACCCCCGGGATGTTGTCGACTGAGTCACCGGTCAGGGCGAGAAACTCGGCAAGCTGTTCGGGCCTTACGCCGAAGTGCGCCAAAACACCGGCCTGGTCCAGCCTGCGGCGGCGAGCGAAATCCCACCAGCTGTCATTTTCCCCGACCAACTGGGCAAGATCCTTGTCTCCGCTGACCACACAATAAGCTTGTCCGTGGTTTCTGCAGTGGCGCGCGAGGGTCGCGATGAGGTCATCAGCTTCAAAGCGGCTGTCGACATAAACCGGGAGTCCGGCGTGACTTGCAAGGTCTTTGCACCAGGCGAATTGCCGTTGCAGGGCCTCCGGCGCGGGCTCCCGATTGGCCTTGTAGTCGGGGTAGATCTCGTTACGAAACGAGGTCGTCAGGGATTCATCGAAGGCGACCGCGACATGCTGGCAGCGCGTCTGCTCGAGCAATTCGCACAGAAACCGGGCAAAACCGTAAACGGCATTGGTCGGACGGCCGGCTCCATCGGCAAAGCTGTCAGGCATGGAGAACCAGGCCCGAAAGATGTACACGCTGGCGTCGATCAGATAAACCGGCTCGGAGCTGGTGCCGGCGCTCACGGGATCAGGTGAGAAGGAGAATTACGACTGGCGAGATTTTTGGTCAAACGTTGTCGCAATATGCTGTGGCGCGGGAAATGGGCCAGCAGGAATTCCATTTGGTCAGCGAGTATGCGACGCCCCTGCAGGTATACATATTCGGCGTGCGTGGGCGCGAAGGGTATGGCCAGCAGCTGCATCCCAGCTTCCTCCGGGGTGCGCGAGCCCTTGTGGTTATTGCAGCGTTTGCAGGCGGTGACGACGTTGGTCCAGCTGTCTTCTCCGCCTTGCGACAGCGGGTTCACATGATCTCGCGACAGGTCGGTATGGCCAAATTGCTGGCCGCAATAAAGGCAGATATTTTCGTCGCGTCTGAATAGAGCGCGATTGGAAAGCGGGGCGGTATAACGATCGTAGAAACGGTGAGCGTCGGGGTGACTGCCCTGGGTTGCAACGATGGCGTTGACCGGAATGACGGTTTGCTGGCCGGTCAGCGCGCTGACGCCGCCATGCAGAGAGTAGAGCACCCGTCCAAGAGCATAGCTGACCTGGCCGAGAACGATGAGCCGCACGGCGTCCTGGTAGCCAATCCAATCAATCGGCATACCGGTCACGTCGGTGCGCAGGACCTGCTGATCAAGATGCGACATCTTGTGTTCTGCCTTTGGTCAGTCCCCAAGATGTTGTGATTCTAACCGTAAAAGTGAGTACGAACCAGTGCTGTTTCCACGCCACATTGAACCCGACTCTATCTTCATAGTCGAAGCGTTCCTTGGGTTGTAACTTGGAAGTCTTGTCGATGAATAAATCCAGGCTGATGCTGACGATTGCGCTGAGCTTTATGGTCCACTCGGCTTTCGCTGTCCTCCCGGCGGAGATTGACGGTCAGCCACTTCCATCGTTGGCACCGGTTCTTGAATATGTGACGCCGGCGGTGGTCAATGTTCACACGCGAACGCGCGTGCGGGTTCGCGCCAGTCCCTTTGCTGATGACCCCTTTTTTCGCCATTTCTTCAACCTGCCCAGCGTTCCGAGGGAACGCGTGGAGCAGTCTCTGGGTTCGGGGGTGATTGTTGATGCGGTCACGGGTCACATCCTGACCAATAATCACGTGATCGACGGCGCTGACGATATCGCAGTGACCCTGCAGGACGGCCGGGAATATCCGGCTGAGCTCATCGGGGCAGATCGGGACACAGATCTCGCCGTGATCCGCATCGAGGCCGACGATTTGACCGGATTGCCACTGTCAGCCGACGAAAGGCTGCGCGTGGGAGATTTCGTGGTTGCAGTGGGGAATCCGTTTGGACTGGGCCAAACCGTGACCTCGGGCATTGTTTCGGCTCTGGGGCGTTCGGGCTTACGGGGGCTGGAGTATCAGAATTTCATCCAGACCGACGCGTCTATCAATCCGGGCAATTCCGGCGGGGCATTGATTGATCTCGCGGGGCGGTTGGTCGGCATCAATACAGCAATTTTTACCCCCTCCGGCGGCAACGTCGGTATTGGTTTCGCCATCCCGGCCAGTACCGCCCAGTACGTGATGGCCCAGTTGATTCGCTTTGGCGAGGTACGGCGTGGTTCGTTTGGGGTCGAAGTGCAGGATCTGGATGGCCGTCTGCGCGAAGCGCTCGACCTGTCGGTGACATCGGGGGTGGTCATCACTCGCCTGGAACGTGACTCTCCGGCCGACAAGGCGGGGCTGAGGGTCGGCGACGTGATCCTGGCGATTGATGATCGCGCGGTTCGAAACGTTCAGGCACTGCGCAATATTGAAGGCCTGCTCGCGATTGGCAACGAGGTTTCCGTTCGCCATCTGCGCGACGGTCGGGAACGCGAAGCGCGGGTTCGCATGAGCGAGAATCTTGACGCGCGGATTTCCGGTGTGCGTTTAGATCAGCGCCTCGACGGTCTCATGCTGGTCCAGATTCAGCGCCGCCGAGGCGCGGGTGGCGTTGCCATCGAAGACGTTCGGCGTAACAGCTCGACCTGGCGGGCCGGCCTTCGACCGGGTGACCTCATCGTTGCCATGAATCAGCAATCGTTGACCGACCTGCGCCAGATGCGCCAGCAATTTCCCCTTGATGAAGATGAGCCTCTGATGCTGGAGATTCTTCGTCGAGGCGTTGCCTACCGGGTCATGCTTGAGCCCTAGGAATAAATGCCAGGGACTGTTGCTAGAGTTGGTAACGGTTGGTCAGAGCTTCTTGGGCGGTTCGCACGATGCCAAAGGCCGATCTGAGGTAGCGCTTGTGCAGGCCTGAAAGCTCAGCCGGGTCCACCAGGTGATTGGGCTTTTCGCCACGCTCGTAGAGAGCGACCTGGTGGCGCAATCGCACGTTGCCGATAAAGCGAAGAGCGTGGATAAGATCGTCGGCGTCGCGCTCGTTCATGATGCCCTGACTGCCGGCGGCCACCAGACGCTCTTCGGTATGGACCGCGCGCAACTCGCCCTCCAGTGCCCGGACGCGGGCCAGGTCAACGATCGGGACGACGCCCCGTTTCTTGAGATTCAGACCGTGGCTTTTCTGGCCGTCATGCTCCTGGACAAACTGTCGGAACAGGCCTAGCGGCGGACGGTTGCCCATCGATTCAGCCGCCAGGAATCGGCGAAAAATCTTGCTCTGGCTGGCCTGCTTGAGCACCGCGTCATGCAGCTGCCGAGCAAGCGACAAATCGCCTGCCACACCGCGCATATCGAAAAAAATGCTCGACTGCATGACCGATTTGGGGGTGGGTTCAACGATCCAGCCAGAGAAGGTCTGGCGCCAGTCGGAGTGACTCATGCGCCACTCGCCCTTGGCCATGACGCCACCGGGGCAGTACACGTAGCCACAATCATTGAGGCCGTCACAGACAAAAGCGGAAAACTGCTGAAAGTAATCTGCTGCATCCCCTTCCGGTTTTTCTGCGAGCAGCAGACCGTTGTCCTGATCGCTGACCAGGCCTTGCTCTAACCTGGCCTGAGAGCCGAAAGCCAGCCAGGTCCATGCCATGGGCGCATCGCCGAGCTTCTCGATCGCCAGGGCCAGTAAGCGGCGTGTGCATGCATCGGTGATCATGCTGGCGACACGACCCACCTCGCCTACCTGACTGCCCTGATGCGCCATTGCTGCAAGCATGCCAGGACCCAACCGAGCGATCCTGGCCACCTCCGTGGCCGAATCGGCGCGCTGGATATCGCGCACCAGTCTTAGCGGATGAGGCGATTGCTGGCGCAAAAGATCACCGGAACTGATGACGCTGGCCAAGCGACCCTCTTCGTCGACAACGGGCAGGTGGTGAATGCCCAGCCGCATCATTTCAACCAGCGCATCCTCAATGCGGTGGTCCTTTCTCACGGTCACAGGGTTGGGCGTCATGACATCGGCGATAGGGCGCGCGGGATCCAGACTCCGACCCAACACCCGGTTTCTCAGGTCTCGATCAGTGACGATACCAACCAGGTTCTCTTTTTCGATCAGTGGCATGCAGCTGATCTGGTGGCGGCTCATCAAAGCCGCGATGTCGCTGATAGAGCGGTTCGGATCGCCGGTAACTGGTGCTCTGAGAGACAGCTCACCGAGTCTCGCCGGTCGCTGCCCGCCGATCTCGCGCAGCCTCGCGCCGGGTCCGTCACTGAAAAAGCGGGCGACCTTCGAATATTGGCGGCCGAGTTCACTCAGGTCGTTGGGGGATAAATAAAGCAACTCCAGCGCTTCGTGCGCTTCGACCGCGTAGTCGCAGGCCTGCCCATCAAACTGAATGGCATGGCCGAACAGCTCGCCTTCACCGCGTTGTTCCAGGGTGTGGTCGTCATCTGCCTTCAGATCTGCGGAGCCTGCAACAATCACATAAATACCGTGGTCGCCGGGCTGGATGAAATGGCCAATCCGGTCGCCGGCTTTGAAATGCATTCGCTGGCACTTGCTCGCCAGGGGCGCAATCGCCTCGCTCGGCAGCTCCGAAAATGGAGCGACGCTGGCGAGGAAATCGCTGTTCTCTGAAGGCTGCATGGGCTTGCGTTTCCTAGGGGTGTCAGTAGTTGATCCGGGCATAGTAGGTTTTCTGGGCGGCATCTTGCGCCTGGCCCAAAGTATGAATGCCCTTTTCTGCCAGTAATGGTATGAGTTTGATCAGTATCTCAGCGGTCATCATGGCGTCGCCTATCGCTGTATGTCGACCGATGATGGTCAGACCAAACCGCTCGGCGACGGCCTCGAGCCGATGGGAATCCTGATTTTCGTGGACCAATGCAGACAGCAGCAGGGTGTCGAGCACAGGCTGCTCGAACTGGATCCCTGTCTGCTGTTCCTTGACCTGCAGGCAGCGCATATCGAACGCGGCGTTATGAGCAACGAGCACCGTATCGGCACAGAAACCGTGGAAGGTTGGCAGGACGGTCTCGATGGTTGGCTGTCCCTTGATCATCTCCGGGGTAATCCCGTGAATGGGAATGCCGGCCGCCGGGATGCTGCGCTTGGGGTCAATCAGTTGATCGAAAAACTCGCCGGTCAGAACTTTGCCGTTGACGATCCGAACCGCGCCGATCTGAATGATCTCGTCGCCCGCGGCCGGATCCAGGCCGGTTGTCTCAGTGTCGAATACTGTATAAGCCAGTTCGTTCAGAGGACGCTCGTTGAGCGAACGGGTTTGATCCGTGGAGCGAAAAAGATCGAAATCGTAATATTCAGGCCGACTTTCGTGTCGGATGAATGTAGCGACCGGCAGTTCTTCCTGAGGAGTTGCCATGGGCAGCAGCAGCCGGAACATGCAGCGCTGGCGGTCATCGCCAACCTCTTGTTCGATCCAGCATTCACCACCATGTCTTTCCAGCACATCACGCAGGGTTAGCGACGAGGTCTCGGAGCCGATCTCGATGGCTTCGCGCTCCCAGCCAAGGTCGGCTGTCTCACTGCCGCCATGCCCGGGCGTCCAGATGAGATCCAGTGCGACCTGATCGGTGTGCCGGGTCGCTCTGAGCGCAACAGAACGCACCCGGCAATGCTGGTGCAGTCGCCTGGCCAGATGAATAATGCCCTGAAGAAGCGTGAAGCTTTCCACTTTTAACCAAATCGACTGGCTTTCAGGGTCGGGGTGTGCGTCCATCTCCAGCTCGGTCTGAATCCTATGCACAAGCGCCTCGACCAGATCGTCTCCCAGCATGTCTTCCAGCGGCCAGCGCGATCGCAGAACGGTCTTTGAGGAGGGCTGGATTTCGTGAACCTGCCGGCTCAGCTTCTGGATTTCTTCCCGCATGACGGCCAGGAGACGTTCTTGCATTGGCTCTGGCACATTCGGCAATGCCAGCACCTCTGCGGCCGCCTGGGCGCTGGCCACTGCGCAACGGGTGCCTTCGGTCAGGCTGGTCAGGATGCGGTCTTTTTCTGCATCGGCCCGCATGTCATCGGTAATG
>CAZIMY010000026.1:0-23744 GCA_964540315.1 uncultured Wenzhouxiangella sp. | reverse complement strand
CCCCGTCGGAAACGCCGCTGTCGACCGGGGCGACAAAGTCAGCCAGGCAAAAATTCGGGCTGCTCTTGTCGGCCTGCTGGCGCAAGCAAACCAGTCGTTCGAGAATCTCGCTGCGGCTTTCATCGGTGTAAAGCACGACGTCATCGCCGTCGGCTGCTGCCGGCAGCAGTGCACAAACCGCGCTGGCGGTAAGCCATTTTTCTTCCACGATCCGCTTGAGCATGGCTTTTGCGTCGTCGAACACACTGCGTGCGGTTTCACCGACCACCTCGTCGTCCAGGATATCCGGGTAACGCCCCGCCAGCTCCCAGGTTCGAAAGAACGGGGTCCAGTCGATATAGCGCACCAGATCGTCCAGCGGCCAGGCGTCGATTTGTTGAACCCCGGTTTTCCTGGGTTGCTCTGGCTGGTGCTTTGACCAGTCCGGCTGGTAAGCCTTTTCGCGCGCCTTGGAAAGACCAATCAAGGGCTTGCGAGAGCGTTTGGCCGCCGCGCCATCGCGATAGTTCTGATAGTCCGTGGCGATGTTTTCCAGATAAGCCGAGCGATTTTTCGGGCTGGCCAGTTTGCGGGCAACATCAACCGATCGTGACGCGTCCTTGACCCAGACAACGCCGTTTGCATAACAAGGCTCGATCTTGAGTGCCGTATGCGCTCTGGAGGTGGTTGCACCCCCGATCATCAGGGGCACCTCAAAACCCTCTCGCGTCATGGCTTCGGCGACGCTGACCATTTCATCGAGCGATGGCGTGATGAGACCTGACAGACCGATGACGTCCACATCCTGATCCTTGGCGGCCGCTAAAATCTTTTCGGCGGGCACCATAACGCCCAGGTCCACGATGTCGAAACCGTTGCAGGCCAGCACCACACCGACGATGTTCTTGCCGATGTCATGGACATCGCCTTTGACCGTGGCCATCAGGATCTTGCCCTTCTTGTCACCAACTTTCTTTTCGGCCTCGAGATAGGGCACGAGATGGGCGACAGCCTTTTTCATGACTCGGGCTGATTTGACAACCTGGGGTAGAAACATGCGGCCGTCGCCGAACAGGTCACCGACGTAATTCATCCCGTCCATGAGCGGGCCTTCGATCACTTCCAGCGAACTTGCATGGGCCTGACGAGCTTCTTCGGTGTCTTCGGTTACGTGCTTGTCAATGCCCTTGACCAGTGCATATTTCAGCCGCTCGGCGACCGGTTTTTCGCGCCAGGCCTCGTCTTTTTCTTCACGACGGCCCTCGCCCTTGAAGCGTTCGGCAGCGTCAAGCAGACGCTCGGTCGCGTCAGCCCGCCGGTTGAGCACAACGTCTTCGACGAGTTCGCGCAGTTCCTGGTCGATGTCATCGTAAACCGCCAACTGGCCGGCATTGACGATGCCCATATCCATGCCAGCACGCGTCGCGTGGTAGAGGAATACCGAGTGCATGGCTTCCCGCACCAGGTCGTTGCCGCGAAACGAGAACGACATGTTGGAAACGCCACCGGACACATGGCTCAGTGGGAAACGTTTCTTCAGTTCACGAGTCGCGGTGATGAATTCCACCGAGTAATTGTCATGTTCTTCAATGCCGGTAGCGACCGGAAAAATATTGGGGTCGAAAATGATGTCTTCGGCGGGAAATCCCGCTTTCTCGGTCAGCAGCTTGTGGGCCCGGGCCAGACACTCGACCATGTGCTCGGCATTATCCGCTTGTCCGTGCTCGTCGAAGGCCATGACGATGACCGCAGCACCGTAGCGACGGATGCACCGGGCTTGTTCAAGGAACTGTTCTTCGCCTTCTTTGAGACTGATCGAGTTGACGATGCCCTTGCCCTGCAGGCACTTCAGTCCGGATTCGATCACGCTGAACTTTGAGGAATCGATCATCACCGGCACCCGCGCAATATCCGGCTCAGCGGCAATCAGATTCAGAAACGTCACCATGGCCTGCTCGGCATCCAGCAGGCCTTCGTCCATGTTGACGTCAATGATCTGGGCGCCGTTTTCGACCTGCTGCAGGGCGACCTCTATGGCTTCGTCGTAGCGTTCTTCCAGAATCAGTCGCTTGAAGCGAGCTGAACCGGTGACGTTGGTGCGTTCGCCGATATTGACAAAGCCCAGCTCAGGGGTGATGACGAGAGGCTCCAGGCCGCTAAGGCGAGTGTACCGGCCAAGACGATTATCGGTCATGATCAGGCCGCCTCTGCCGAGATTGAACGTCGCGGCGAAGCTTTGCTTATCACTTCAGCGATTGCCGCGAGGTGTTCCGGCGTCGTGCCGCAGCAACCTCCGATGATATTGACCAGGCCTTCCTCGGCGTACCCGGCGATGACCTTCGCCATGGCCTCGGGGCTTTCATCGTATTCACCAAACTCGTTGGGAAGGCCGGCGTTGGGGTGGGCACTGACACGGGTTTGTGCGATGCGACTCAAGGCTCGAACGTGGGCCTGCAGCTGATCGGCGCCGAGCGCACAGTTGAAGCCCACCGAGAACGGTTGTGCGTGGGCAACCGAGTAGTAAAAAGCCTCTGGGGTTTGGCCTGAGAGAGTTCGTCCGCTGGCGTCGGTGATGGTGCCGGAAATCATCAGTGGCCAGCACTTTTCCCGGGTTTGAAACTCCTCTTCAACAGCATAAATGGCGGCTTTGGCATTAAGCGTATCAAAGACGGTTTCGATCATGATCAGGTCGGCGCCACCGTCGAGCAGACCGCGCACAGCTTCTCTGTAGGCTTGCGCAAGGCCATCGAAATCGACCGCACGGTAGCCCGGGTTGGAGACGTCGGGAGATATGGAGGCCGTGCGGTTGGTCGGCCCGAGTACGCCGACCACGAAGCGGGGTTTTTCCGGATTCTCTCTTTCGACGCTCGCACAGGCTGCGCAAGCCAGTTCCGCAGCCACCCGGTTCATTTCCTCGGCCAGATCTTCCAGCGCGTAATCCGCCTGGCTGATACGGTTCGCGTTGAAGGTGTTGGTCTCAACCAAATCGCATCCGACCGACAGGAACTGACGATGGATATCGCCGATGAGGTCCGGTTTGGACAAAACCAACAAATCGTTGTTGCCTTTGAGGTCATCGCTATGATCGGCAAAACGCTCCCCGCGGTAGTCGGCTTCTGCAAGGCCCGCGTTCTGGATCATGGTGCCCATGGCACCGTCAAGCAAAAGGATTCTCTTCGAGAGGGCCGTCTGGAGCAGGTCCACACGGTCGGGGTCATGCCAGGGCAAATTCATGATTTATGAGCCAGTAAAGTGATGATTTTGAAGTGTGGAGGGCGCCTTTCGATAGAGGTGATGTCGCAGAAGCGCACGTCCAGACCGGCCTGAACCGCAAAGTTGCGCAGTTGTTCGGGTCGAAAACCGGTATTGACATGTCCGAAGGCGCGAACCTGTTCTGCATAGCGGTGACGATGCAGCGTGGCGCACAACAGGTAGCCTCCGGGTTTGAGCACGCGCGCAGCCTCTGAAAACGCAGATCCCGGTTCCTCGCTGTAGGTCAGCGCGTGCAGCATCAGGGTCGTGTCGAAACGTTCGTCCTCGAACGGCAGTTGGTGCATGTCGCCATGATGGAAATGAACGTGGTCGAACTTGCTGACTCTTTCGCGTCCGGCGCTGACGACCTTCTCCGACAGGTCGATGCAGTCGATGCGTTCGGCGCGATTTGCGAGTAGTTCGCCCATGACGCCGTCACCGGAGGCGATATCCAGCAGGTGGCCGGGCGACAGCAACTGCACCATTGCCCGGGTAGTCGCTTCCCAGCTGCGCCCCGGCGAATAGCGACGCTCCATGTCGCCGGCGACGGCATCGGCCCAGTTGCGCCCACTGCCGCGCTGTAAAAGCACGTCGGGCAGGCGTTCGCCGTCCTCGCTGATCAGGGCATCGTTCATTTCGGTTCGAAAAAGTTGCCATAGCCGATGCAGCTCAGGCTGGTCTTCCACCGCTGCGATGCGGTAGTAAACCGACACGCCATCCCGTCGGTCGGAAACCAGTTCGGCTTCCCGCAAGCGCGCCAGGTGGGTCGATACCCGGGGTTGGGCCAGCCGAGTCGCCTCGGCCAACTCTGCTACCGTTAGTTCCTCGCGTTCGAGCAGCGCCAGAAGCCGCAGTCGGGTCGCGTCAGCGAGTAGGGTGCAGTGACGGTTGATGAGCTCAAGATTGATGAGCTTATCCTTCTATCGCGATTAAGCGATAAATTATACCTGAGGGCATTCAATGGTGTGATGGCTGAGGCTAAAAACGGTCCTTCCATCGTCGGATGACGGCAAACACGGCCGCCGGGTCGTCCCCGGTTCCCGGTTCGCGTTGGTTGGCAGCCCGGATGACCGACGGCTCGTGAACCCGCAGGAAAGGATTGATGGCCCGTTCGTGTCCGAGCCTGACCGGTAAGGTGATCTCGCCGGCGTCCCGCAGTTTCTCGACCTCTTCAGTCCAGTTTTGTAGCGATCGATTGTCGGGCTCGACCTGCTGGGCGAAGCGGCAGTTGTCGAGCGTATATTCGTGGGCGCACAGAACCAAGGTGTCGTCATCGAGCGCTCGCAACTTGTCAAGCGAGTGATGCATCTGCTCGGCGGTACCCTCGAACAAGCGACCGCAACCTGCTGAAAACAAGGTATCTCCGGCCAGAAGATACTGGGTGTCGTAAAAAACAATATGGCTGCGAGTGTGTCCGGGCGTTTCCAGAACGTTGAAGTTCAAGTTCAGCGCAGGTATTGACGCCTGCCCACCTTCACCAACCGGAAATTCTACCTGGGGCATGCGCGGGTCGGCCGGACCCCATACCGGCACGGATTGGTGGGCCAGCAATTCATCGACGCCGCCCGTGTGGTCTGCGTGGTGGTGGGTCAGCAGCAGGGCCGATAATTCGAGATCTTGTCCGGAAAGAAAATCGAGGGCCTCAGAGGCACTGCCGGGGTCGATCAGGACGCAATGACGGGTGTCATGCAGGGCCCAGATGTAGTTTGTTTCGAAGGCCGGAATGGCCTCAATCTGAAGGGGCATTTCCGTCTCCTTCTGGTATCCTTTCCGATGTCGTTGAGGACATCTTACCGTGACGTTCAAGCCCAGTCCCTTTGTTGCACTGCAGTCTGCTGAAACCCGCTTGATCAATGCGATGGTCGGCGAACAGAAGGCCGAATGGGTGCTTGAGATCGCGCCGGTCACCAGCCCGTCGCCTGATATTGTCGGGCCGCGCTGCCGGGTCCTGTTCAATGCTGCCGGATTCTGCTGGCCGTTTCGTGCGCCTTTTAAGGCCCTGCCGTTGGACACCGAGTCAGTTCCGGCTCTGATTGTCCGCCATGCCTGGCAGCCGCATCGTCCCTGTGATCTGCTCGACGAAGCCATACGCGTGCTGCGACCCGGCGGTTGGCTGGTCTCGGTCTCTGCGAACCCCTGGCACCCGGCGGCCTGGCGCGAGCTGGGGCGCGAGGCCTTGTGGCTGCCCAGCTGGCCTCAGTTTCAGATGCTGCACGCACGTCGCGCGCTTTCGCTGTCGACGCCTGGACGGAATTTCTGGCAAGGCCTGGTGCCTGGTCTGACGCCGATCCTGGCGCTGCGGGCTCGTAAGCCATCCCGGCCGGCTCGCATTCGACCGATGCCGCTGCGCCGGCCCCGGTTCGCCGCGGCGCCGGTCGCTGCAACCCAGTGTCGGGCGGCATGACTGAGCCGGTTCAGATCTGGACCGACGGCGCCTGCAAGGGCAACCCCGGCCCAGGAGGGTGGGGTGCCCTGCTGCGCTGGAACGGATCAGAACGCGAGCTGTCGGGGGGAGAGAAATCAACAACCAATAATCGGATGGAGCTCATGGCGGCCATCCAGGCCCTGGAGACCCTCAAACGCCCTTGCGACGTGATCTTGACCACCGATTCGCAGTACGTACGCAAAGGCATCACCGAGTGGATGGTGGCATGGAAGCGCAACGGCTGGAAAACCTCCGCGAAGAAACCGGTCAAGAATGTTGATTTATGGCAACGACTTGAGCAGGCTGTGTCCCGGCATCAGATCGACTGGCATTGGGTGAAGGGTCACAGCGGCCATCCTGAAAATGAGCGCGTCGACGAGCTTGCAAGCAACGCAGCCGGTTCGATCTGAGGTGATTATCCTTAACGATGACCCGCCCGGGCAGGAAAGAAAGTAACCATGCGACAAATTGTTCTGGATACAGAAACCACGGGGCTTGAGCATGCAGACGGGCATCGAATCATCGAGATCGGCTGCCTGGAGATCAACGAGCGGCGGATCACGGACCGGCACTATCACGTCTACCTGAACCCTGATCGCGCGGTGGAAGGGGGTGCGCTCCAGGTACATGGCATCACTGATGACTTCCTGGCCGACAAGCCACGCTTCAGCGATGCTGCCGAGGAGTTTCTGGAGTTCATCCGCGATGCTGAACTGATCATCCATAACGCTCCCTTCGACGTCGGTTTTCTCGACGCCGAATTGGCCAGACTTGAGAGCCCGCCGGCACAGCGCATTGCCGATGTAGCGACGATTATGGATACCGTGGTCCTGGCGCGAGAGCTGCATCCTGGTCAACGCGTGAGTCTTGATGCGTTATGCAAACGCTATGAGATAGATAATTCACGCCGTGATCTGCACGGCGCGCTGCTGGATGCCGAACTGCTGGCCGAGGTTTATCTGGCCATGACCGGTGGCCAGGTAGCGCTGGGCCTGGAGCTTGACCAGGCGCCTTCCTTTGCCTTTTCCGGTCATCAGCCTGAAACCGTTGATCCAGAGCGCCTGATTGCCATCCAGCCGAACCCGGAAGAACTCCGTGACCACCATCAAAGACTCCAGGCAATAGCCGCTTCTGCCGGACACTGTCTTTGGCTGGACCGGACATAAGGTCGCGCCGCAGAATCGAACGTTCAGGTCCCGGTTTCTGTTCGTGGTGTGGACTCTGCCAGCAATGGGTGGTTTCGGCCCTCCATCCAAGACAGGATCTCGAAGAAGGTTCTGACGTTTTCCACGTAGTGCACCGGTTCGTACCCGCGCGCATAGCCGAATCGAGTTTGCCGGTACCACTGCTCCTGAGTCAGCAGCGGCAAATTGTCGCGTACATCCAGCCATCGATCCGGATTACCGCCGCGTCGCTCGGTGAGCACCCGGGCGTCTTCAAGGTGGCCAAAACCGATGTTGTAAGCGGCAAGCGCGAGCCACAGCCGATCAGGAAACTCGATGCGCTCTGGAACCCGTTCGATCATTGAAGTCAAATAACGTGCGCCACCCTGGATGCTTTGTTCCGGGTCCAGCCGGTCTTCGACACCGAGCTGGCGCGCGGTCCGCTGCGTCAGCATCATCACGCCGCGCACGCCAGTGCGCGAGGTTGCGTTCGGATCCCAGTGGGACTCCTGATAACCGACTGCAGCCAGCAGGCGCCAGTCGAGACCTGTAGATTGCGCTGCTTCCTCGAACAGCGGACGGAGATCCGGCAGTCGCTCGCGAATCTGGCGCATGAAGGTGAAGGTCCCGACCGGTTCATAGTTGTCCAGATGGTCGTAGTGGCGTTGGCGGAGATCGGCCAGCAAGCCCTCGTTGTCAGCCTTGTGAAAGAACTCGCGCATTTGCTGCACCAGCGTGTCGTCATGTTGCCGTTTGGTTGCCCAGGCCAGCTCCTGGCTCACCGGCAGCTCGAAGGCCTTGCGGACGGCTGGAAAAAACCTGCGATTCAGCTCAAAAACGTTGGAGTCGAGAATTGTAAAAGTGATTTCTTCGTCGCTGACTGCATCGAGGAGGTCTTCCACGCTGGCTCCTTCCTCCTCGCGCCAATCGAGCTCGGGGTGATGCTGCCGCAGCCATGCCGCGTAGCTGGTGCCATTTGGAATGACCAGGTCCCCATCGCCCAGGTCATCCAAGTCATCCGGACGACGGTTACCGCGCCGATAGACAACCACCGGGCGGACGGTTTCATAGACTGGGCCGAAGCGCAGCGTGGCCGTTCTCCTCGGCGTGCGACTCAGATTGGCTGCGATAAAATCGCCCCGCCCGGCTTGCAGGGCGGGTATCAAATCGCTCAGGGTGCCAACGGCGATAATTTCCAGTGGAACGCCGATATGATCGGCAAATTGCTGAGCCAGATCGAACTCAAAGCCTGTTTCTCCATCGGTCCCGATGTAGTAAGTGCTTGCCCCATTGAGCGTTAGCATGACCACAACACCCCGGGCCTGGGCCTGCTCGATGGCGTTCAGTGCGCCGTCGCCGGAAATGCCGAAAACGAGGACGAATAAGGCGACCAGAAGTCGCTCTGGTCCCGGCCAGCGTGGTCGCCATCGGCGCCGCTGGCCGGGCTGACGACGCATCTGCGCCGGGCTGTCAGTCGGCTCCGGCATCGTTACTGCAGAACCGGTTTTGGATCATTTTTTTCATCGCTCGCGGTCCTCCGCAGGATGTCTTGTTATAACGCAACGCTCGGATTTTCGCAGACTCGGCAATCCGTTAAAATGAAGGGCTTTTCACTCAACGGCCTGACTTTATCCGATGGATCACACTGTGGCTCCGATTCGAACACGCTTCGCCCCCTCACCAACGGGTTTTCTGCACATCGGCGGAGCGCGCACGGCGCTGTTTTGCCAACTGGCGGCCCGGGCCACGGGTGGGTCGTTCATCTTGCGCGTTGAGGATACGGATACGGAGCGGTCCACAGAAGCCTCGGTCCAGGCCATTCTTGACGGTATGCAGTGGTTGGGGCTCGACTACGACGAGGGGCCCATCTATCAAAGTGATCGTCACGATCGCTACCAGGAAGTGCTGGATCGATTGTTGGAGACCGGTCGGGCATACCGCTGTTACTGCTCGCGTGAGCGTCTTGACGGCCTGCGCGCAGCGGCCATGGCGGCCGGTGAGAAACCGCGCTACGACGGTCATTGCCGCGACCTTACCGATGCTCCGGATGGTGTTGATCCGGTCATCCGCTTTCGCAACCCGGATGAGGGTGTCGTTGTTTTCGAAGATCGCGTTCGCGGGCGTATCGAAATTGCCAATACAGAGCTTGACGACCTGATCATCGCCAGAGCCGATGGCTCGCCAACGTATAACTTTGCCGTTGTGGTCGATGATCTGGACATGAAGATCAACCTGGTGATTCGCGGCGACGATCACATCAACAATACGCCACGTCAGATCAATCTGTACCGTGCGCTTGGTTCGGAGCCACCGGAATTTGCCCATGTTCCGATGATTCTTGGCGACGATGGCCAGCGTTTGTCCAAGCGCCATGGTGCCGTCGGCGTCATGGCCTGGCGTGAGCAAGGCTATTTGCCCGACGCAATGATCAACTATCTGGCTCGTCTGGGCTGGTCGCATGGCGACCAGGAGGTCTTTTCGCGTGCGGATCTGATCGAGCTTTTTCAGATTGAAGACGTCAATCGCAAGGCCTCGCGTTTCGATACGGAGAAGCTCAGGTGGCTCAATCAGCACTACATGCGCGAGGGAGATAAGGACCAGGTCGTCAGAGAACTCGCCTGGCACATGGAACGAGCCGAACTGAATCCGGCCGCCGGGCCGGATCTATCGGATCTTTTGACCGTGCAGGCTGAGCGCTTCGAGACGCTGGTCGAACTGGTTGAACAGAGCCGCGCCTTTTACGCAGATTTTGAAGCATTCGACCCAGCAGCGGCCAAGAAACACCTGAGGCCGGTGGCGGCCGAGCCGCTGAAGCTGCTTGCCCAAAAACTGGAGGCGGTCAAGGACTGGATTCCTGCATCCTTGCAGGCTTGTCTGCATTCAACCGCTGAAGAACTGGGCATCGGCTTTGGAAAGATTGGTATGCCGCTGCGCGTTGCTCTGATGGGGCACGGACAGTCGCCGGCGATCGATCAGACGCTCTGGTTGATGGGACGCGAGCGCAGTGGCGCCCGCATTGAGCAGGCGCTGGCCTGGATTGCCGAGCGCGCGGCCAATGCATGAAACTGCGGCGCCAACTGCTAAACTTCAGCCATGAACGCCAGTGAGGTGATGGTTCAAGTCGAGCAGCAGTGTCGCGAGCTGGGGCTCCGGCTCACGGCGACGAGACGCCGAGTGTTGGAAATGGTTCTGGCCTCCGAAGGCCCGGTCAAGGCGTATGACCTGCTCGACCAGCTCAAGCGCGAAAGGCCGGGTGCTGCGCCACCTACCGTCTACCGCGCCCTGGAGTTTCTGCTCGACAATCACTTTATTCATAGACTCGAAACGCTCAATGCTTTTGTCAGCTGCATTCATCCTGAGGACAAGCATCAGGGCCAGTTCCTGATCTGTGAGGGCTGTCAGACGGTCACCGAGGTTCATGACCACAGCCTGATCCATGCGCTGGACGAAGCGGCAAATGACCATGGGTTCCGCGCTCGCCACCAGGTCTTGGAAATTTACGGCCGCTGCAGGGCGTGCCGGGACGGCGGCTGAAGCGCCGTATGTCACGTCGCGAACGCCTCTACCATCTCCACGACATCCTTCGCCAGCGGCGGACGCCGGTTTCCAGGCACTCTCTGATGGAAGAGCTGGGGTGCAGCCAGGCCACGCTCTATCGCCTGATTGGCGAGTTGCGCGACCGACTTGGTGCGCCGCTGGAGCAGGATGAGGACAGCCGCGGTTTTTTCTACGACCGCAGCCTCGCTGGGCACTTCGAGTTGCCGGGCTTGTGGATCAGCCCGGATGAACTGCAGGCTTTGCTGATTGCAAGGCACGTGCTCGGCAATGTCCAGCCGGGCTTGCTCGAAGGTGATCTGATGGGTGTCCAGGAGCGGATCAATCAGCTACTGGATCAACAGGGTCTCGATTTTTCAGCTCAGCCAGAGCGTATCCATATTCGTAAAGATGCCGGTCGACCCGTCCCGGGTGAGTTGTTTGAAGATGTCTTGAGCGCATTGTTCGGTCGCCAGCGTCTCGAGATCGAATATCACGGGCGGCGGCGGGATGATTTGAGCTCGAGAGAGGTCTCGCCACAACGCCTGACCAGTTACAGGGATCGTTGGTACCTCGATGCCTGGTGTCACAGCGCAGAAGGGCTTCGGAGTTTTTCACTGGAGCGGATTCGCGGCCTCCGGCGTCTTGAGCAGTCGGCCGAAGAGGTCGATTCAACCGTTATACGTGAACAAATGGATGCTGCCTTTGGGATCTTTTCCGGCCCGGCCGAGCACTTGGCAATTCTGTCGTTTAGTGCAGAGGCCGCCCGCTGGGCTGCTGAAGAGATGTGGCATCCAGAGCAGAAAGGGGCCTGGCAGCCTGATGGTTCGTACCAGCTTCAGGTGCCTTTTGGTCAAGATCGGGAGCTCCAGATGGAGATTTTGCGCTATGGATCAGACGTTGAGGTCATCAGCCCTGATTTCTTAAGAGACGGTGTTCGGGCCGTGCTTGAATCAGCGCTGGCCTACTATCGTCGCTGAACCGAGCCCGCTTCATGGCCTTGTCATATTGACTTGATGCAATAGCCGATGAGGAAGTCTGCAAAACAAGGAATCGCCATGCAGCGCATACTGCTGGTTGAAGATGATGAGGCCATCCGGCGCATGGTGGCGTTCAACCTTTCGCGTGCAGGATTCGAGATGATTGAGGCGGGTGACTGCCAGGCGGCGCGTGTTGCGTTGACCGATCAGCGTCCTGACCTGATCTTGCTCGACTGGATGCTTCCGGATATGAGCGGGCCCGAGTTCGCGCGCTCCCTGCGTCGCGATGAGCTGACCCGGGACCTGCCCATCATTATGCTGACCGCCCGCAGCATGGAGGATGACAAGGTCCGTGGATTCGACAGTGGCGCAGACGACTACATTACCAAGCCCTTCGCGGCGCGCGAGCTGGTGGCGCGCATCCGAGCCGTACTGCGCAGGTCTTCGCCGGCCGACGGTGATGATGAGGTCAGCGCTAACGGCTTGGTGCTCAACGTCGCCAGCCACCGCGTTTTTGCCGATAACGAGCCGCTGGACCTGGGGCCGACCGAGTACCGGCTGCTGAAGTTCTTCATGTCTCATCCAGACCGCGTTTACTCGCGCGCCCAGTTGCTGGACCATGTCTGGGGCGGCGGGGTTTATGTTGAAGAGCGCACGGTCGATGTCCACATCCTGCGCCTTCGCAAGGTGCTCAAGCCCTTCGGCAAGGATCGCTACGTTCAGACGGTGCGCGGCGCAGGCTATCGATTCTCGACCCGGGTTCGCAGTTGATGCGCAGGGCCTGGATCGCCGAGGGATATTTCCTCTTTGGTTTGCTGGCCGGAGCGCTGCTGGCGGGTGGACTGTTCGGCGGCCTGGGGTGGTGGGTGAGCGCGGCCCTGGTCGCGCTCGTGGCCCGACACTTTTGGCAGTTGCGCAAGCTCGAACGATGGCTGGGCAGCGGCCGGCAGCGAAATCCACCCGAGTCCTGGGGCATCTGGGGTGAGGTCTTCGACGATTATTTCCGGCTTCAGAAGCGCTACTACAAGCGCAAGAAGCGTTTAGCCAAGGTGATTCGCGAGTTTCGGGAGTCAACCGCAGCAATGCCGGATGGCTCGCTGGTGCTTGACGGCGAGCACAAGATTTTATGGTTCAACAGTGCCGCTGAGAGCTTGCTTCGACTCATTTCCAAGCGCGACCTTGGTCAGCCGCTGGCGAATCTGGTGCGAAGCCCGAAATTGGTTGACTATCTACAGGCTGGCGACTTTGACAGTCCTGTGGTTCTGCGCTCGCCGGTCGATGAATCGCGCAGCCTATCGGTGCGGCTGATCCCTTATGGCTCAAACCAGTATCTGGCCCTGTTCCGTGACGTCACCCGGATGCTGCGCCTGCAGGCCATGCGCCGGGATTTTGTCGCCAATGCCTCGCACGAGCTTCGCTCGCCACTCACGGTGCTGTCGGGTTACCTCGAGACGTTAAGTGAGGTTGAGACGCTGGATGCCGAGTGGCGAGATCCTCTGGACGAAATGCAGCACCAGTGCCGACGCATGTCCACGCTGGTCGATGACCTGCTCGAGTTGTCGAGACTGGAGACGGAAGACAGCGAGGTTCCGCCCGATCAGCTTGTCGCGGTGCCCCGCATGTTGGAGCGGATTGTGAACGAGGCCAGACTTCAGGATCACTGCCAGCACGAGATTGAAATGCCGCGCTGCGAGTCCGTGGCGCTTCGCGGGCTGGAAAGCGAGCTTCATTCTGCCTTTTCAAACCTCATTCTCAACGCGCTGCGGTACACCGAAGAGGACGGGCGAGTGGTCATTTCCTGGTATCTGGGCCAGGACGGTTCAGCAATTTTCGAGGTTGTTGACGAGGGCATTGGTATCGAAGCCAGACATCTCCCGTTCATTACCCAGCGGTTTTATCGCGTTGATAGCGCCCGGAGCCGAAGTAGCGGCGGCACGGGCCTGGGTCTGGCCATCGTCAAGCACGTGCTCCAGCGCCATCGCGCCCACCTGGAGGTGGAGTCGGAGCCGGGGGAAGGCAGTACTTTCCGCTGCATGTTTCCGGCAGAGAGCGTCGTCCTCGAGGAGCAGCCGCGAACTGCGCAAGCGTAATTTGAATGTCATGAAAGCCCATTACAGTTCCGGGAACGTAACCTGGCACTTGTCCAGTCTGTTTGATCAGGAGATCAGAATGTTGAAAAAAGCACTGCTTTTTGGCGCCATTGGCGCTGTTTTGGCCGCTGGCTCGGCAATCGCGCGTGCCGAAGTGGATCCCGAGCTGCCGGATTACGTTCCGGTTTCAGGTATTTCCGGAAACCTTTCTACAGTAGGGTCGGATACGCTGAACAATCTGATGACGCTTTGGGCGGAGGAATTCCAGAGCATCTACCCCAACGTCAATATCCAAATTCAGGGTGCGGGTACCTCGACGGCGCCGCCGGCAATGACCGAAGGCACTGCCAACTTCGGCCCGATGAGTCGGATGCCTAGGGAAAGTGAACAGCAGGCTTTTGAGGAACGCTTTGGTTATCCGATGACGATTCTTGGGGTGGCGGTCGACCTTCTCGCGGTCTACGTCAACCGTGATAACCCCATCGAGGGGCTGTCGATCCCGCAGGTTGATGCCATCTTTACCGAGACTCGCCGCTGCGGATACCCGGAAGATATTACCCGCTGGGGGCAGGTCGGTCTGCCAGGCGACTGGGCCAGCCGCGATATCACACTGTATTCGCGCAACGCCGTCTCCGGAACCTACGGTTATTTCCGCCAGTTTGCGCTGTGTGACGGCGACTTTCGAGATTCGATCAACGAACAGCCCGGTTCGTCGTCCGTAGTTCAGGGCGTGGCCGAATCCATCAACGGTATTGGTTACTCCGGCATCGGTTACGCGACCTCGGGCGTGCGCGCCATTCCTTTGGCTCGGGACCACGGCGGGGAACTGGTAGCGCCTTCAGCTGAAACGGCAGCCGACGGCTCCTATCCGCTGGCGCGTTTTCTGTATGTGGCCGTGAACAAGCATCCGAATCGGCCGTTGCCGCCCCTGGAGCGCGAGTTCGTGAAGCTGATTTTGTCCAAGCAGGGTCAGGAAGTGGTTGTCAGAGACGGCTATATCCCGCTACCGGCAGCGGTGGCCGAGCGGTTCCGGTCGGAAATGGGCGTTTCCGACTGACAGAAATTTGGGGGCCAATAGCAATCGATGCGGTGCCCCGCCGGAACAGCGGGGCACCGGGCTGTCATAAAAGCGACATATTTCCTTCATAAACTGCGCGCTCTGAAGCCCGTCTTCAGACGCTGCCACAGCCAAGGGTTTGCATGTCTTCCACTGACCGTTCCACTCGTCCACCGACTACCGCCAGGGACCTGCTCCCGGCTGGGGAAGAACGGCGCAAACTCAGAAAAAAGCGGCATCTCAAAGACGTAGGTACCCGGGCGCTGGTCTCCGCGGCCGGCTACGGGGTGGTGATCTCGCTCACTCTTATTTTTGTTTTCTTGTTCATCGAGGTGTTGCCGCTGCTTCGCGGCGCCACCATCGACGATCCAATTGCCTATTCAGTCCCGGGAGATGAGGGCCAGACGGTCTTTCTGGCCAGTGAGCGTTACCAGGAAGCGGCCGTGCGCTTCGCTCGAGACGGGGCGATCGCCTTTTTTAACCCAGAGAACGGCCAGGAAATTCTGCAGGAGCAACTGGATTTTGGTGCGGCGTCGGTCACGAGCTTCGCAACCGGCGAGCCGAGAACGGGACTGGCCACTTACGGGTTGTCAGATGGTCGCGCCGCGGTAGTCAGGCATGAGTATGACCTCGATTTCCCCGACGACGTTCGTCAGGTTTTGCCCAAACTGACCTTGCCGCTTGATCAACTGATCGTCCCGATCGATGACCAGGGCCGAGCCTTGGACTTGATCGCCATCCAGCGAGGCTCCACCGGTATCGGGATTGCGGCTGTCACCAATGACGGGAGATTGCTGCTGACGCGTTATGCCACCCGGCGGTCGTTCATGACGGGTGCGACAGAGTTTGTGCGCTCCAGCTATCAGTTGCCTGACCCACCGACCGCGCCGACTCGCCTTTTGCTCGACATCACCATGCAGATTCTGCTGGTCGGAGACGCGCGGGGCTGGCTCCACTATTACGATGTCTCCAATCCTGCACAGGCGAAGTTGCTGGATAGTCGCCAGGTGTTGGCGGATTCGGGTGCGTCCGTAAGTGCGATGGAGTACTTGCTGGGCACCGTTTCTGTCATCGTTGGCGGTTCAGACGGCAGTCTGGTGCAATATTTTCTGGTCCGGGACGATAACAATATCGGCCGCCTGACACGGGTCAGAGATTTCAAAGCCCATGACGGCGCCATTACCTCAATTTTTCCGGAATATTCGCGCAAGGGCTTCGTTGTCGGCGACGCTAGCGGAGGGATTGGCATTCATTACGGGACTTCGGCCAGAACGCTGCTGATTCGAGACGTCTCTGACCAGCCCATCACCCACGCGGCGGTTTCGCCCCGCAATGACGGCTTGATGTGGGCGGATGGAACCTCGGAGATGCACTATGCGAAGCTTTGGAATGACCATCCGGAATCCTCGCTGAGCGCATTGTGGAACAAGGTCTGGTACGAAGGCCGCGGCCAGCCTGAGTACGTCTGGCAGTCCTCGTCAGCGACCGACGAATTCGAACCCAAACTCTCCTTGATTCCGCTGTCTGTTGGTACCCTCAAAGCCGCCTTTTACGCCATGCTGTTTGCCATGCCGCTGGCCATTTTCGGCGCAATTTATACCGCCTATTTCATGAGCCCAAAAATGCGTGGCCTGGTCAAGCCGACCATTGAGGTCATGGAGGCCTTACCAACCGTGATTCTGGGCTTTCTGGCTGGCCTGTGGATGGCTCCGTTTGTGGAAAGCAATCTGCCGGCGGTCTTCAGTATCTTCCTCGTTTTGCCCGTGTCCATGCTCCTGTTTGCGTGGGTTTGGAGCCTGCTGCCGAAGAAAATGCGATACCTGGTGCCACCGGGCTGGGAAGCGGCCTTGCTCATTCCGGTTATTTTGCTCGGTGGGTGGTTGTGCGTCAGCCTGAGCCCGATCATCGAAGTTCAGTTTTTTGATGGCTCCATGCGGCAGTGGTTTACCGATGTCGGAATTACTTACGATCAGCGCAACGCGCTGGTGGTAGGCATTGCTATGGGGTTTGCCGTCATACCGACGATCTTCTCGATCGCCGAAGACGCGGTATTCAACGTGCCTCGACACCTGACCCAGGGATCGCTGGCCCTGGGCGCGACTCCATGGCAGACCGTGGTTGGTGTCGTCATTCTGACCGCCAGCCCGGGGATATTTTCGGCTGTCATGATCGGTTTCGGCCGTGCCGTGGGTGAAACCATGATCGTTCTGATGGCCACAGGCAACTCACCGGTGGTCAATTTCAATATTTTCGAGGGCATGCGCACGTTGTCGGCCAACATCGCGGTGGAAATGAAAGAGGCCGCGGTTGGATCTACCCACTATCGTCTGCTTTTCCTGGCCGCACTCGTCCTGTTTGGCTTCACCTTCATTCTCAACACCATCGCCGAGGTCGTTCGTCAGCGACTGAGAGCGAAGTACTCGTCGCTTTAAGGAGGGTGACCATGCGCAAGTGGTTCAAAAGTGGCGACCCCTGGATCTGGCTGATCGGCGGCGCAGTCAGCATCAGCCTGGTGATGGTGATTGGCTTGCTTCTCTTGATCGCTGCCCGGGGATTAGGGCATTTCTGGCAGCCCCCGGTGATCGAGGCAACTTTCGAAAGCCAAGGCGAGTCGCAGGTCATTCTGGGCACTGTTCGGGCTAAAGAAACCGTCACGGCTCAAATGGTTCGTGAAGCCGGATATGACGTGCCGGCGGACAAGGATCTGGTCAGCAGAACCTTGTTTCATCTGGGTAATCGCGATGTCACCGGCCGCGACTTCCAGTGGTTTATCGACGACAAGGTGTCGGCGTATCGCTACCCGCTCGATGCGATCGTGCTGGAACGAGAGGAGTGGGGCGATTTCTACGGTTACCTCATTGCTGTTGAGGAAAACGGCGAAGTCGTTGCCCAAGGCGAAGCAGCGTTCGATGCTCTGGCGGCCCGGCTAGAGCGAAGCCGCGAACTGATCGAAGCGAAGGTCCGGATGGAGCGTTATGAGATCGGTCGTATCAACCAGAGTATCGAGGAGCAGCGTCTGGAGCAGCGGCGCATCGAACTCGACGAAGGTCTGAACGATTCGGAACGCAGCCGCCTTGTCGCTGCCAGTGAAGCGGAGGTAGAGCGCCTGAACGCGGAATACGAGGCGCTGTTTGCCGAGCTGGTCAAGCTTCGGGAAATTGCTCGCCGTGATGCCCTGATCGCTCGAACGAGCGACGGTAGCGAGATGACAATCAATCTCGGCGATGTGGTCCGCGCCACCAGGGCGAACGCCATGAGTGTTCCCCAGAAAGTTGCCGAGTACGGATCAAGGTTCTGGGATTTCATGACCGGCTATCCGCGCGAGGCCAACACCGAGGGGGGCATATTCCCGGCCATTTTTGGGACCGTGATGATGGTCCTCATCATGTCGATCGTCGTCACACCTTTCGGCGTATTGGCAGCGATTTACCTGCGTGAATACGCAAAGCAGGGTCCGGTGACCAAGATCGTGCGCATCTCGGTTAACAATCTCGCCGGCGTTCCTTCTATTGTTTTCGGGGTGTTCGGGCTGGGATTTTTTGTCTACTTCCTGGGCGGCAACATTGATCAGCTTTTTTATCCGGAGCGCTTGCCGGCGCCCACATTTGGCTCGCCTGGGCTGATTTGGGCCTCGCTGACCCTCGCGCTTCTGACCCTGCCGGTGGTGATTGTCTCAACCGAGGAAGGCCTGACCCGGATTCCGCGCGCCATGCGCGAAGGCTCGCTGGCCCTTGGGGCGACCAAGGCGGAAACGCTTTGGAAGGTGATTGTCCCCGTCAGTACCCCTGCGATGATGACCGGCCTGATTCTCGCGGTTGCCCGTGCGGCGGGCGAGGTGGCACCATTGATGCTGGTTGGTGTGGTAAAGCTGGCGCCCAATCTCCCGGTCGACGGGCAGTTCCCGTTTGTTCATCTTGAACGGCGCATCATGCATCTGGGCTTTCATATATACGATGTGGGCTTTCAGAGTCCAAATGCTGAAGCGGCCCGTCCGCTGGTTTACGCCACGGCCCTTGTTCTCGTCGGGCTCATCCTTGTCCTGAACCTGACTGCCATTGCCGTTCGCAATCGCTTGCGCGAGCGCTACAAGAGCGAAAGCGATTAAAGTTGATCGAGGTATCCATGAATCAAGCGTCTTCAAATTCTGCGCCCGGTGTTTCGGCGGGTATTCCTAACGCCCAAACCCGCCAGCGCCTAAACCTGCGCAGCGAAGAAATTTCCATGCAGGTGCATGACCTCAATCTGTTCTACGGCAATGATCAGGCGCTCAAGAACATCAGCATGGACATACCGAAGCGGCGTGTGACCGCATTTATCGGCCCATCAGGTTGCGGTAAGTCGACTCTGCTGCGCTGCTTTAACCGGATGAACGATCTGATCGACATCTGCCGGATTGAAGGTGAAATCCGGATCGATGATGAGGATATCTATCGGCCCGGTGTCGATGTGCCGGAGTTGCGAAGAAAAGTCGGGATGGTGTTCCAGAAGCCCAACCCTTTTCCGAAGTCGATATACGACAATATTGCCTACGGCCTCAGGCTGCAGGGCGTCAAGAGCCGTCGCAAGCTCGACGAGGTGGTGGAAAACTCTCTCCGGCGGGCGGCGCTCTGGGACGAAGTGAAGGACCGACTCAACGACAATGCTTTCGGTCTCTCCGGAGGTCAGCAGCAGCGCTTGGTGATTGCCCGTGCGATTGCTATCGAACCCGAGGTCATTCTGCTCGATGAGCCATGCTCGGCACTTGATCCAATTTCCACAGCAAAGGTCGAAGAACTCATTATTGATCTGAAGGAAAGTTACACGATTGTCATCGTGACGCACAACATGCAGCAGGCGGCCCGGGTATCGGATTTCACTGCGTATATGTATCTTGGTGAATTGATTGAGTACGACGACACCGCCAAGCTGTTCACGAACCCGGTCAAAAAAGCGACTGAAGATTACATCACCGGCCGATACGGCTGACAAACCCGGAGCAGGGAATGATTGAGAAGTTTTTTGATCAGCATATTTCACGCCAGTTCAATCAGGAGCTTGAAAACCTGCGCCGCGACGTGATGCGCATGGGCGGAATGGCAGAGGATATGTTGGCTAATGCGGTCGCCGCGGTCCTTGAAGGTGATACCGAAAAAGCCGAAGCGGTGATCGCCGCTGACGATCAGGTCAACCTGATGGAAAAAGAAATTGACGAGGCCGCGATGGAAATCCTGGCCCGACGGCAGCCGACAGCCAGCGATCTTCGGCTGGTGATGGCGATCGTCAAGACGGTCAATGATCTGGAGCGAGTTGGGGACGAAGCCGAAAAGATTGCTCGATTGGCGATCACATTGACCGAATCAGAGCGGCCGCGTAACAACTACTATGAGCTTGAAATCATGGGCGGGCACGTTCGAAACATGTTGCGCGACGCTCTCGACGGCTTTGTCCGAATGGTCTCCGATATCGCGCTTGACCTATTCCGCGCTGATCAAAAAGTGGACGACGAGTACGAAGCGATTCTGCGGCAGTACTACACCTATCTTGCCGAAGAGCCTCGCAACACGAGCCGAGTACTCAATTCAATCTGGATTGCACGCTCGCTCGAGCGAATCGGTGACCACGCCAAGAACATCGGTGAATATATCTACTACCTGGTTGAAGGCACCGACGTGCGCCATATTCCTGACGACGAAAAAGAGCAACACCTGGCAGAAGATCGCAAGGAATGACCTCGTCGTCGAGCCGTTCAGGGCATGAGGCTGGCGGCCAGCAACAGGCCGCTGATCAAGCCGAGGCTCATGCTTGAGAGCGCAAGAATTTCTCCCGCCAGGTGACCGCCCCCGCGGGCTGCCGATCGCACCCGATCAATACAAGAAGGCTTCTTTGCAATGGCTTGAGCCATGAGATTTCTCCGCGGTGAATGTTCACCACGGATTCAATCATCAAGGCTTCTCAAAACCTGAGAAAGAATTCAGGCCGCCCGTTCGACGGCTTTAGTGGGTCCCTTAAGCAGCGCGTCACGGGTGGCATCCACGATCAGGTCGACCTCGGCACTTGTAATGCCGAAGGGCGGTGTATAGCGCAGAGAGTTCTCCCCACCATGAATGACGTTGATGCCGTGCAAGCGCAGATATTCCTCTGTTGACCCTTCACCGTAGGCTTTGTAGCGCGAACCGTCCAACTCGACCGAAAACAATAGCCCGGTGCCCTGAACCTGGGTGATGCGACCGTCCAACTCCTCCTTCAACTGGCCGAACTTGTCGAGAAATTCCTGACCGCGCTCGACAATGTTGCCGCGAAGTTCCTGGGTGATCATGTTCAGCACGGTCACACCGACGTCCAAGGCGCGCGGATTGGCGGTCATGGTGTTGCCGTACACACCTTTGCGATATAGCTCGGCGGCCCGCTTGTTCATGGCCAGCACCGACAGCGGATACTGGCCGGCGTTGAGCGCCTTGGAATAGGTTTCAAGGTCTGGTGCGGGCAGGCCTTCGAAGTCCGGATAGTCGACCACCGACAACGTGCCCTGCGCCCTCAGACCAGCCTGAATCGAGTCCATCAGCAACAGCGTCCCATGTTGATCACACAACTCGCGGGCGGCTGCATAAAATTCCGGATCCAGCGCGGCGCCGGGGTTGCCTTCGCCCATGACCGGCTCCATGAAGACCGCCTCAAAAAAGACGTCTTCGCGTTCAGCCCGCTCAAAGGCCCCCCTCAGATCGGCGATGTCGTTGGGCCTTACCGTCACCAAGGTCTGGTCGTCGCGGAAAGACGCCAGATGACGGGCATAGGTATCGCGGCTTGAGTCAGAATAGCGTGCCGGCCGTTCGGTGCGGCCGTGGAAGCCGCCGCTCAGCGACAGTCGCTTGATGCGACAACCCGCCTTGGGGCCGCCCGGATCGGTCATCAGCTTGGCGTTGATATCGGCGATGCGACCAGCAACGCTGACCGACTCGGAGCCTGAGTTCACGCATAAAAAGCGCTCGAACGGGCAGCCGTCTGAACGGCGATGACCAATCTCTTGGCGGAGTGCTTCGATCAGGCTGAGATGGCTGAAGCTGGGGGTCATGACGTTGGCCATGACGTGTGGCTGACTCATGGCCCGAATGATTTTCTCAGGCGCGTGACCGAATCCAAGCATGCCGTAGCCGCCTGAGTCGTGGAGTATTGCGCCTTTGGCGGTCACTATCCACGGGCCCCGCCCGGCCAGGGCGACGTAGGGCTTAACGGCGTCATCTGCATAGAAATTGACGAAACCGGCTTGAAGCGAGTCGCGCTGCTCGGATTCGTCGGCGACGACCAGCGCCGGGTAAGCCGACTGCCAGCACTGGATCACGCCCACTGCGTCGTCGACTGCTTGCTCAAGGCGGGAGTCGCGCTCGGCAAATCGCTGAATGGTCTCGTCACTGAGACCGACGGTCATCGGTTTTCCGCCGATATTTCTCAGCGACTGCAGTTTTTCAAGAATCGCCATGAATGCTCTCCCGAAGAAGTTTGAAAGTATCTTGGCATTCTAGCAAGACTGGGTTTGGGGGCTTGGGTTGCTGAGTGGGGAAGTGGTGGCTTCGAGGCCGGTTGGGGTGAGGATGACCGCCTTCAGTTCGACGCGTGGCGAGGCCTTCAGGCGGTCATCCTCACCCCAACCGGCGGAATGCTGGGTTGTGTCAGCTCGTCCAAGTCGACAACCCCGAATCTTTACCAAATCCTGAGCGTGGTGGCGGGGAGGCGCCGCTGAAGGCCTCGCCACGCGTCGAACTGAAGCGGTACCTCCCGGCCACCGCGCTGCCGAAGCCACCGAACTTCGGTTTCCGGTTTCCGGACCACGAACTACCCGACTTCTCCACACGGGTCAGGGAGGGTGTTGCTCCAGGGCCCAGGCCACGTGCTCGCGGACCAGCGCGGAGGAATGGTCGGCGCGGGCCTTCAGGGCTGCGATAACCTCAGGTCGGGTCGGTGCATTGCCCAACGCTATTGCGATGTTGCGCAGCCAGCGCTCGTGGCCAATCCGACGAATCGCGGTGCCTTCCGTACGGGCCAGAAACGTTTTCTCGTCCCAGCTGAACAATTCAACGAGGTCACCGGCGTCCAGGTCCTTGCGAGGCTCGAAGTCGCTCTCCCCGCTGAACTGCGCATATCGATTCCAGGGACAAACCATCTGGCAGTCATCGCAGCCGTAGATGCGATTGCCCATGGGTTTGCGGAATTCCAACGGGATTGAGCCCTTGAGTTCAATGGTCAGGTAGGAAATACAGCGCCGGGCGTCAAGCTGATAGGGTGCAACGATCGCCTGGGTCGGGCAGACATCGATGCATCGTCTGCATGAACCGCAGTGATCGCCCACCGGTTCATCGGGGGTCAGGTCGAGGTCGGTATAGATTTCGCCCAAGAAAAACCATGAACCCGCGTGGCGGTTAAGCAAGTTGGTGTGCTTGCCGATCCAGCCCAGCCCTGCTTTTTCTGCCAGCGGCTTCTCCAGAACGGGCGCTGAGTCGGTGAACACCCGGTACCCGAAAGGACCGATTGCTTCTTCGATACGCTGCGCCAGTTGCTTGAGCCGGCCGCGCATGACCTTGTGGTAGTCCCGGCCAAGGGCATAGCGTGAAATGCAGGCCTTTTCTTTCTGACCGATCAGTTCTCGAACCTCAGTGGCCTTGGGCGGAAGATAGTCCATGCGTACCACGATGACCGAACGTGTTCCCGGCCGGAGCAGCGCTGGCCGGGTGCGCTTACGCCCATGGCCCGCCATCCATTCCATCTCGCCATGGAGATTGTGTTCCAGCCATGCATCGAGCCTGGCTTCATAGACAGATAGATCGGTATCGGCGATAGCGACCTGCTGAAAGCCCAGCGTTTGACCCCATCGCTTGATCTGGTCAATCAGGTCTGCTGTGACCACCTCAGCATTGGTTTGCGCGGATGCCTCAGCCATGTCCGGAGTATATCGGAGACGTTTCCCTGATAATCTGCCGCCATGGAGCTTTGCCAACATCTCTATCGCGCCGATCAGGTTCGCGAACTGGACAGTCTGGCCATCGAGCGGCACGGCATTGACGGCTACGCTCTGATGACGCGAGCGGCCGAGGCCGCTTTTTCGGTCTTGAAGGCCAACTGGCCGGAAGCTATTTCGCTGAGCGTTTGCTGCGGCGGTGGCAATAACGGCGGTGACGGCTATGTGCTCGCGCGCCTGGCGCATCACGCCGGTATGGCCGTTCAACTGATCGCGCTCAAGCCCCCCGATGAACTGTCCGGTGACGCCGCCCACGCGGCAGCAGAATGGATCCGGGC
>CAZIMY010000025.1:0-23950 GCA_964540315.1 uncultured Wenzhouxiangella sp. | reverse complement strand
GTCGGTGATGAAGTTCAGATGCTGCTTGAATTCGAGGCCATTGCGCAGTAGCTAATCTCAGTCCTTGCCGGCAGCCCGGCCCGCCCGGTCGCTGGGCCGAGCGTCAACCGGATTTTCTGGCCAGGGGTGTTTTGGATAGCGCCCCCGCATGTCCTTACGCACCTCCTGATAGCCCTGCTGCCAAAAGCTGGCCAGGTCACTGGTGATGGCCAATGGCCGGCCGGCCGGTGATAGCAAATGCAAGACCACGGGAACCTCACCCGCGGCAACCCTTGGCGTCTCTTTCCAGCCGAATATGCTTTGCAGCTTGGTGGCAAGTGCGGGACCACCCTCGACCGAATAGTCGACCACGACCTGACGCCCGGTCGGCACCTTCAGTGTTTCCGGTGCCAGCTCATCCAACCGCGTTTGTCGGGACCTGTCGAGCATGTGCTCAAGCGCGGCCTGCAGATCAAGGTGCTTGATATCGCTCCAGCTGCGAGCTCCCGCCAGAAAAGGCCCTAGCCAGACCTCAAGCCTCTCGCTCAGCGATTGATCATCCACCGCCGGCCACGCTGACGCGTCCAGGCTGCGCAAGAACTCCACCCGCGCCTGCCAGCGACGGCAACGATCCGTCCACGGCAGGCTGGAGAGCCCCCGTTTGCGCACAGCGGCCAGCAGCCCCGCTTCCAGGACGTCGGCTGCCGGTTGCGCCAGCTCTTGTTCGTCAACAACGAGGGCGCCGAGCCTGCGCTGCCGACGCGCGATCACGGTGCCGCGCTGATCGTCCCACTCAGAGACGGTGGTCTGCTCAATCTGATCGCCAAGCGCGGCTTCGAGGGCTTGCCGGCTCAGGCTGGCGCACAAGTGGATACGAGCCTCTCTGGCTTGGCCGTCCAGTTCCGGGGCCACCAGCCAGGATTGGCCGGCCAGCGGATCGTCTTCAGGCATGACCGCGCCTCGACCGTTGCTTAGCAGAAAACGGCCGCGACTGTCGCGTGCTTTGGCGATGCGGTCGGGAAAACCGAGTGCCAGAAGCTCGCCGATCGCTGTGTCGTCGTGGCGCCGGGAGTGAGGTGGCTCCGCATCCAGCCGCCGAGCCAGCCGCCGGGCGACCCCCAGGCCAGCGCCTCGGCCAGACCCTCTCAGAGCGGCCAGGCGGGCACTGATGTCGCTGCCGGAGCCGCGCGGTAGCGGGTCACGATCACTGAGCAGGGCCGCCAGCTGAGCGGCGAGCTGACCGTGGCCGCGCGTTCGCCCTTCCAGCAGCAGATGGGCCAGGCGGGGGTGAAGGCCTGGCTTGAGCATGGCTCTTCCGTGGGCGGTGATCTGGCCATCGGATGTCAGTGCTTGGAGGCGAACGAGCAGACCTTGGGCCTGTCGCCAGTGGGCCTCAGGTGGCGGGTCCAGCCAGATCAATTCGATCGGGCTCCGCACACCCCAGTTGGCCAGCTCGAGAACCACGGGAGACAGGTCAGCCTGCAGGATTTCCGGCGTGATCGCGGCCTGCAGGCTCGCATGCTGAGACTGACTCCAAAGGCGGTAGCAGATGCCTGGCTCGATGCGCCCAGCCCGCCCGGCGCGCTGCTCGGCAGCCGCGCGCGAGACCGGTCGGGTCACCAGACGGCTCATACCGCTGTTGGGATCAAAGCCGGCACCACGCGCCAGGCCTGCATCGACAACGACACGAATCCCCGCAATGGTGAGACTGGTCTCGGCGATCGCGGTGGCGAGAACAACTTTGCGCTGGCCGGCCTGTGCCGGGGCAATGGCGGCATCTTGCTCGCCCGGCGGCAGGCTGCCGTGTAAGGGATACAGGTGAGTATCAGCAGGCAATCCATCGCTGAGGGCGGACTGCACCTGGCGGATTTCGGACATGCCGGGCAGAAACACCAGGATGGATCCTTGATGCTGGCTCAAGGCCTGCCTGACGGTTGCGGCTGCGTGCTGGGTCAGCGCTTTATCGCGCCGCGCCGGGCGATAAATGATCTCGACCGGATAGGTCCTGCCACTGGCCTTGAGTAGCGGCGGGTTATCCAGCACCGATTTCAGAGGCTCGACGGCCAGGGTGGCAGACATCACGATCAGCTTCAGATCAGGGCGCAGGGCCTGCTGGGCGTCTCGGACGAGCGCCAGCCCCAGATCTGAATGCAGTGATCGCTCATGGAATTCATCGAAAATCACACAAGCAATATTGTCGAGCGACGGATCGTTCTGGAGCATGCGCACCAGAATGCCTTCGGTAACGACTTCAATGCGCGTGTTTACAGATGTTTTGGTCTCAAGGCGGGTGCGAAATCCAATCGTCTCCCCCACGCTTTCACCGAGCTGGCCGGCCATGAAGTACGCGGCAGACCGGGCTGCGAGCCGGCGCGGCTCGAGCATCAGAATGCGTCGACCCTCAAGCCAATCAGCAGCGAGCAGGCTTGTGGGTACGCGGGTCGTCTTGCCCGCTCCTGGCGGTGCGGTGAGCAAAACGGTGGAATGATTATTCAGCGTTGCCGAGAGGGTCGGCAAGAGTTCATAGATGGGCAGGCTGTCCGGGACGTTCGGCGCTAGCTTTTCCACTTGATGTTGCAGCCAATCGAAGGCTTCTGGCTCTCAGCGACCGGTTGGCCGGCCAGCAGATTATCCAGTGCCTGGCGGATGTCGCTGCCATCAACCGGAATACCATTGCCGGGGCGGGATTCATCAAGCTGGCCACGGTATGCCAGCCGATGATCAGCATCGAAAACGTAGAAATCTGGCGTGCAGGCGGCGCCATAGGCACGCGCGGTGTTTTGCGGCTCGTCATACAGGTACGGATAGGCAAACCCAAGCTGCTCTGCCAACTCTTTCATGCGCTCGGGCCGGTCTTGCGGAAAGCCAACGACATCATTGCTGCTGATCGCGCACATCCCCACGGACGGGCGACTGTAATCACGGCCCAGTTGTGCCAGCTCATCGATAATGTGTTTGACGAACGGACAGTGATTGCAGATAAACATCACCAGCGTCGCCCGCGTGCCGGCGATGTCGGCGTAACTGAAGACCTGCCCGCTGACCGTGTCGGGCAGCCGGAAATCCGGTGCCGGGGTACCCAGCGGCAGCATGGAAGAACTGGTTTTGGCCACGTTGGTCTAAGCCACTTTGATTTAATGAGCCACATTATCTCAAATCAGCGTGCGCACGCCGTTGGGTGGCGGCACGGGCTGTGTCTGTTTGCCGATAGTGGTTCAACTGCTTGAGTTGTTCGATAAGCTATCGGCCATTTTTGCCATCGTATCCAAGGAGAACACCATGCCAACGCTACTCGTGATCAAGGCCAGCCTGTTTGGTAGCAACGGCCAGTCCACTCAACTGGCGGATGCTTTTACCGCGCGCTGGCGCGAGCATTATCCGGACGGCACCGTGCTTTGCCGCGACCTGGCGGCTGAACCGTTGCCCCACCTTGACCTGGAGGCCTTTACTGGATTTCAGGCAGAAGCGGCCTCGCGCACTGCTTCGCAGCAGGCCTCTCTGGCCATCTCGGATGCGCTGATTGCAGAACTCAAACAGGCCGATGCTGTTGTCCTTGGCCTGCCGATGTACAACTTTACCGTCCCGTCCACCCTCAAGGCGTGGATGGATCACGTGGCCCGTGCCGGTGTTACATTTCGATATACCGAATCCGGTCCTCGCGGTCTGCTTGAAACCGGGCCGCTGTATGTGTTCTGCGCCCGTGGCGGCCAGTACAGCGGCACTGAAAACGACACTCAGACCCGGCTGATTGAGCTGTTCTTCGGGATGCTGGGCTTTAGCGACATCCATTTCACTTACGCTGAGGGTCTGGCGCTGGGCGAAGCGTCGGCTGACCATGCGCGGCAGCGCGCTGGCGAACATCTGGCCCAACTGCCTCTCAAAGTGCGCGGTGAAAACCATGGTTGATCGCATGCGCCCGCTCCTGAGGGTTATCGAGTCACAGGCCACTTCGGACGGCGCCGGAGTCAAGCTCAGACGCAGTCTTGGATCCAGCGCTTTTGCCAGGCTCGATCCTTTTCTGATGCTCGATGAGTTTTTCTCCGACGATCCCGATGACTACATCGCCGGCTTCCCCTCGCATCCACACCGGGGTTTTGAGACCGTGACCTACATGCTGGACGGGCGCATGGAGCACAAGGACCATCTCGGCAATACCGGTGATCTGGGGCCCGGTTCGGTGCAGTGGATGACGGCCGGGCGCGGCGTCATCCACTCCGAGATGCCGCAGCAGGCCCAAGGACGACTGCGCGGCTTCCAGCTAT
This sequence comes from uncultured Wenzhouxiangella sp., assembly GCA_964540315.1. Lineage (GTDB taxonomy): Bacteria > Pseudomonadota > Gammaproteobacteria > Xanthomonadales > Wenzhouxiangellaceae > Wenzhouxiangella. The sequence continues at coordinate 19,709 of CAZIMY010000025.1, read as the reverse complement.
GGCTGAACTTGCCGGCAGCTGAGAAGATGCAGCCGGCTTCCTATCGGGATATTCCGGCTGAACAGATTCCAGAGGCTCACTTCCAGGGCGGCAGGGCGCGAGTCATTGCCGGCCGGCTGAAAGTGGGGGAGCTGATCAGGCCCGGGGCGGTCAATCCAACGTCCGGAGCCATGACAACCGACCCGATGATGGTCGACGTACGCCTTGAGCCGGGTGCCTGCATCGAGATACCCGTAACGTCCGGTCACAGCGCCATGCTGTATGCCTATGAGGGCGAGTTGCTGGTCGACAGTGAAACTATTCCCTATCGCTCGGCCGGTATTCTCGGGGACGGTGATCAGGTTCGGTTGAGCGCGGGAATTGCTGGTGGAAAAGGGTTGCTGCTGGCTGCCCGCCCGATCGGAGAACCTGTCGTGCAGTACGGCCCGTTCGTGATGAATACGCGCGAGGAGATTGAGCAGGCCATGGCGGATTATCGCGCCGGGCGTTTGACCGAAGCAGCCTGACCGACTCAGGTGTTCAGCTTCGTCATCAATTCGTCAATCGGCATGGGACGGGCAAACAGGTAGCCCTGATAAGCCGGGCAACCGTTTCGGTCGAGAAACGCAAGCTGTGCCTCGGTTTCGACGCCTTCGGCCACGACGTCGAGACCCAGTGCTTCGGCCATGGCCAGGACGGTACGGACAATTGCTGCCGCATTGTCGGTGTCGTTGTGGATGTCGCGCACGAACGACTGGTCGATCTTGAGCTGCTGGATCGGCAGCCGCTTTAAGTAGCTGAGGGAGGAGTAGCCGGTGCCGAAGTCGTCGAGCGAGAACGTCACGCCGAGGTCGGCCAAGGCTCGCATCCGCTCAATAACGGTATCGACATTCTCGATGATGATGCTTTCGGTGACTTCCAGCTTTAAACGGGCAGGGTCGGCGCCCGTTTTCATCAAGGTCTCGCGGACTCGATCGACGAAGTCTTCCTGATGGAACTGACGGGCGCTGACGTTGACGGCAATCGTCCACGCCTGGGTTGTCTTTGAACCAGACCAGGCCTGAATCTGCTCACAGGCAGTTTCCATCACCCACTGGCCAATGTCGATGATGAGCCCGCTTTGCTCGGCCAGCGGAATGAACTCGCCCGGCGGCACCAGGCCGCGGTCTGGATGGTGCCAGCGCACCAGCGCTTCCACACCAACCCAGCGGCCGTCTCGATCCACCTGCGGCTGGTAGTAGAGAAGAAACTGTTGGGCCTGGAGGGCGTTTTTGAGCGCGCGCTCAATGCTGGTTCGTTGCTCGATGATGGCCTGCATGTCGGGGTTGAAGAATCGCACCTGGTCGCGGCCGCTGTCCTTGGCCTGATACATGGCGACATCAGCCTGGCCCAAAAGGCTTTCGACGGTGTCGGGCTGGCTGCCGAAGAGCGCCAGCCCGAGACTGGCGCTGATGTCGTATGGAACAGCTTTTCCATCAATGGTTATTGATTCATTGAGCGCGGCGCGAATCTGCACGGCGATCCGTTCGGCTCGGCTGCCTGCCTCGGCCAAAGCGGTGCCCAGGTCCTCGGCGATGATGATGAACTCGTCACCCCCAAGCCGTGCCACAGTGTCTTTTTTTCTCAAGACGCCGGCCAGACGTCGGCTGACCTCGATCAGGACGCGATCCCCGAGGCCGTGACCCTCCGTATCGTTGATTTTCTTGAAGTGATCAAGGTCCAGCATAATGACCGCGCCGTACTGATTGGATCGCCGACAGCGCAGCAGGGCGCGCTCAAGCCGCTCGGTGAGCATGCGGCGGTTGGGCAGATCGGTTAGGGCGTCGTGGAAGGCCAGGTAGTAGGCCTGTTGCTCGGCATTTTTGCGAGACGTGATCTCGCGGACCGATACGCGGCGACCCAGGAACTCACCGTCTTCGCCCTGAACGGGTCGGCAGGTGTGCTCGATCCAGATCGTCTCGCCGTCTTTTCGGACCAGGCGCAGTTCCAGGTTCAGACAAGTACCCGCATCGCTGTCAAGCGGGTGCTGCGCCAAGTGCGCTTGCCATTTTCCAAGATCATCCGGATGGACGATTCGGTCAATAAGCTGGGGGTCTGCTTCGAATTCTTCAGGCTGATAGCCGGTGAGGTCAGTGACCGAAGGCGTTGTGTAGTGAAAGCTGCCATCCGGCCGGACCCAGTACTCCCAGTCCTGGGTCCAGTCGATCATGGTGTGGAACTTGCGCTCGCTGGCGATGAGTTTTTGCTCTGCGGCCTTGCGGTCGGTTACGTCGCGCAGGATTGCCAGATGGTATCGCTCTTGCCCCTCTGCCCAGGAGTTTGGTGAGATTTCGATCGGAAACTCGGTGCCATCGCTGCGGCGCCCGACGACCTCGGCCGTCGCGCCGAGATGACCCTGCGATTCTCCCCGGGTGATTTGCTCAAGAATCAGTTGGTGGTGCTGCCGGAAGCGTTCGGGTATCAGGTCGTCGATGTTTTTACCGTGCAGCTTTTCGGGACGGTACCCGAAGATGCCGGCAGCGCTCTGATTGCACAACAGTATCTGCCCCGACTCATCGATCAAGATGATCCCGTCTTGGGCTGTTTCCACCAGCTGACGGAAACGCTCTTCGGATTTCTTGATGGCGCGCTGGCTCTCGTCCAGACTGAGCGCCATGGCGTTGAAACTCTCGCCGATTTGCTGAAACTCGCCGCTCAACTGATCCATGCGGTGGTCCAGCCGGCCGCTGGCGAGTTTCCCCATTCCGTCCTTGAGCTTGTTGATGGGCGCGGCAACAAAGCGGCGAATGCTCAGGAAGATACCCAGAACAACCGCAATCAGCAAAAAAAACGTAGCACCGAGTTGTGCAATGAAGTTTCGCTGGATAGTCGACTCCACTTCTTTGGAGGGTATTAGTATGCTCAGTAAGCCCTTTAATTCGCCGACGGTATAGTCGTAGGCGTTGTCATACGTGGACTGAATGGTTTCCGGGGCAGTGGCCTTTGATCCATGGCACTGCAGGCAGTAAGCCTCAATCCAAATCGGTTGAGAATAGTGAAAGAAAGTCTGATCGCTGCCTTCTTTGTCGGAGACAAAGCGATACTCGGCCTCGGGATTGGCCCGAAAAAATTCAATGGCTTTTGCTTCCAGTGGGTCGGCTTGCTGGCTTGGGTTGCGTGGATCGTCGGAGACGTTATTAAATGAAAGCCCAGAATCGTCCCAGTTTCCAAAATCCTGTGAAATGCGCGCCATGGCATGGGCCGGCAAAAAGCCGAGCGTATTCTCGTTGAGCGGCACTTCGCTTTCGATGAATTGATGGTGATAGACCCGTCGGGTGGCCATCAGCACGTTGCGGACTTGTTCGGCACGCTGCAACAAGTCTGCTTCGACATGTTTGCGCGTTTCTTGATAAACGACAATCTGAAAAACGACTGATGCCAGCGCGATAAGGCTTAAGATCGTCAGCAGCAGTTTTCTTTCCAGCGACATCCCCAGCCCTTCTGATTATCCCCGCCTTGTAATCTAGCAGAACCAAGGGCTATCTGCTTTAACGACCTAGTTCGCACCAAGTTGGCCAAAATATCCCCTTACGATCTTGATCGATGCAAGCGAACCCTTTTGCGCTTTGTCGTTGCCCGATTATTCAAGATCTGTCGGACTGGGATCACGGGCGCGCTAGACTGATCGGTCTGCGAGAGTGAAGAGATGGTTGATGGAAGTTGAACAACTGGAAATTCGCGAACACCTGCGGCGCCATCCGCCGTTCAGTTTTCTCGGTGAGGAAGATCTTGACCGCTTATCGCAGAATGTGGAAATCGCCTACTTTCGCGCCGGCAGCGACATCCTGAGTCTGGGGCAGGAGGTTTCAGATTTGCACTACGTCCGCCAGGGCTCGGTCGAAGTGTTCCGGCGCAGCGGTGAGTTCTACAACCGTCTGGATGAGGGTGAAGTTTTTGGCCAGCTCAGCCTGATCAGTCGGCGATCGGTTCGTTTTCCTGTGCGTGCGCTGGAAGATACGCTGATCTACTTTATTCCGGCCGCTGAATTTCGCCAGCTCTTCGACACGATCGATGAGTTTGCCGACTTTGTAGAGATCCAGGATCGTACCCGCCTGCGCCAGGCCGGTGAGCGCAGCCGGGAAGGCGCTGCGATGATGACCACCCGGGTCGAGCAGATCGTGCATCGCGAACCGGTCATGATGAATGCATCGGGCACGGTTGAAGAGGCAGCGCGTACCATGACCGACGAAAGCGTCTCTTCAATTCTGGTCTGCGCAGATGATGGCGACCCGGACTATCCAACGCTGCTGGGTATTCTCACCGACAGCGATTTGCGCCGGCGTTTGATCGCCAGGGGGCTTCCTTATGCCACCCCGGTTTCGGAGGTCATGTCTGACTCACTGATCAGCGTTGAGTCGGATGACTTTCTGTTCGCCGCGATGATGGCCATGCTGCGCCACAACGTTCATCACCTGCCGGTCATGGAGCGCATGCGGCCGGTTGGCGTGATCGATCTTTCGGATTTGGCCGGCCATGAAACGCGCAACAGTCTTTTCATCGTTCGCAGTATTCATGATCAGCCCGATATAGAAAGCTTAAAGCAATTGCTACCCGATATTCGCGGCAGCTTTCTGCGCATGAACGACGAGAGCGCAACTTCCCGGATGATTGGCAGCGCGATTGCCATGATCGGAAGAAGCTTCAAGCAGCGCCTGCTGGAGCTGGCCGAGGAGCGGCTTGGACCACCTCCGATACCTTATTGTTTTCTGGCGCTGGGTTCTATGGCGCGCGATGAACAGTCGCTCGTGACCGATCAGGACAATGCCCTGATCCTCGACGACGAGTTTGATCCAAAAAGTCACGAAGATTATTTTCGCCGGCTTGCAGAGTTTGTCTGCGATGGTCTGGCCGAATTGGGCTATCCCTATTGCAAGGGCAACATCATGGCAACCAACGACGATTTGCGCCAGCCACTATCGGTCTGGAAGGATCGCTTTACCGGTTGGATTGCCAAGCCGGACCGCCGTGCCTTATTGAACAGTTCGATTTTTTTCGACCTTGATGGCGTCCATGGCGAAACCCGCTATGCCGATATGCTTAAGTCACTGGTGGCCGAGCAGGCCAGTGCTTCGCCGGCGTTTCTGGGGTGCCTTGCCCACAATGCCCAAACGCGCACCCCGCCGCTTGGTTTTTTCCGCGACTTTGTGCTTGAGAAAAGTGGTCGCCATCAGGATGTCCTGGACTTAAAGCGGCGTGGGACAGCCCCGCTGGTTGACGTGATACGGGTCCATGCGATGGCCAGTGGATCGCTTGCTCAAAACTCTTTTAGACGACTGAACGACATCGAGTCCGCCGGGTTTCTCACCAGCAGCATGACCGCCGACCTGCGAGATGCGCTTGAATTTATTGCCGGTATTCAGTATCGACATCACGCCCGGTGCCTGGAGCAGGCTGTGGGGCCGGACAACAAGCTCAATCCCGCAACGCTGAACACGTTCGATCGCAGGAATTTGAAAGATGCATTCCGCGTCCTGAGCAACGCCCAGCGGTTTTTGCGCCTGCGTTACAGGGCAGCCCAGGTCTAGCCGCGCATGTCGGGTCGTTCGGATCAAGTCCTTCGCGAGATCGACTGGTCGACGCGCTTTGAAGAGTTGGCAGCGCGCTCGACCATACCGATGCTCAGCACCTTTTACGAGACTGGCGTGGTCAGTGGCGATGCGCGTCTGGACCGGGTACCCTTCGTTGCCCTTGATCTCGAAACAACCGACCTGGATCCGCGCAAGGGAGCAATTGTCAGTATCGGGCTTGTGCCCTTTAGCCTAAGCCGCATCCGGGTCAGCGAAGCGCGCTACTGGGTGGTGCGCCCGCGTCGTGAACTGGCCGAAGAATCGGTCCTGATCCATCACATCACCCACGAGGAACTGTTCGCGGCGCCGCGTTTTTCCGCGGTGCTGCCCGAGCTGCTTGAAGCTCTGGCCGGTCGGGTGGTCGTAGTGCATTACCGGCGGATCGAGCGACCATTCCTTGACCAGGTCTGTCGGCGCTGGACGGGCGAAGGGCTGGAGTTCCCGTTGATCGACACCATGACCATGGAGGCTTGGGGTCTCCAGAGAGACAGCGGATTTTGGGGTAGGGTCGGCCATTGGCTGGGTTTTCGGCGTCAGGTCTCTCTCCGGCTGGACGCGTGTCGTGAACGTTACAACCTGCCGACCTATGCCGCCCATCATGCGTTGACAGATGCTTTGGCAACTGCCGAGCTGTTTCAGGCGCAGGTAGCCTGGCATCTTGATTCGGGAGATCCGGTCAGGCAGTGGTGGCTTTGAGCTTGCTGCAATTGGCAGGCTTAAAGGATGTTCGCGGACCTTAATCCGGCGGGGATTTGAAGTTGCTGGGCTCCCATTGCGTGGCGGACGTAGGGCGGGCAAAAAGATAGCCTTGAAAAACGTCGCACTCAAAGTCCTTGAGCATGTGCCATTCTTCCAGTGTTTCGACGCCTTCTGCGATGACGGTAAGGCCCAGCGCATGGCCCATGTCAATGGTGGCACGTACGATCGCCGCGCTGCTGGCCGTTGAAACCATGTCTGATACGAACGAGCGATCGATCTTCAGGGTGTCGAAGGGCAAGTTTTTCAGATAAGACAGGGACGAAAACCCTGTTCCGAAATCGTCTAACGCCAGCTTTATGTCTAGATCTCGCAGGGCAAGCATGCGTTGCTCGGTCTGGCTTAAATCCTTCAGTACCACCGATTCGGTAAGTTCCAGACCTAACTGTCCCGGTGAGACGTCAAAGCGGTCCAGCACATCAAGCAGCGATTCCAGGAAATAGGGCTGATGGAACTGCCGGGCACTGACGTTGACTGCGAGCTGAAGGTCTGCAGTGCGGGGATTCTTGGCCCATTCTTTCAACTGTCGGCATGCGGTCTCAATAACCCATGCACCAATGGCCACGATTTGCCCGGTTTCTTCAGCAAGCGGGATGAACTGCTCGGGAGAAATACTGCCCTGCCCGGGCTTATTCCAGCGGACCATGCCTTCTGCCCCGGTGATGCGCCCCTGCGCGTCAAATTGGGATTGGCAGACAAACTCAAGCTGGTTGTTTTCCAGAGCTTCGTGCAAGCCGCCTTCTATCCTGGCCAGCGAATCAACCCGCATCTGCATTTCGGCATTGAAAAATTGCCAGGTATTGCGTTCGTTGTCTCGCGCCTGCTGGAGCGCAATTTCTGCCTTGTTGAGCAGGCGCTGAGCCTGCTCTCTGGTCGGCCCAATCAGCGCTCCCCCCATGGTGGTAGCGTGGCGAAGCAGGGGCTCGACGCCTTCTATCCTGTGACCGCCCTGTAGCTCGTCATGGATAAGCTCGACCAAACCGTGAGCCTGAGTAACAGCCTGCTGGCGCTTGCGCGACAGGTTTTCCACCACGATGGCGAATCGATTGTCGCCAATCCGTGCGATGGTGGAGTTGTCGGTCAAGATTTCTCCCAATCGGGTGGCGATCGATTTCAGAACTTCATTGCCGGTCTGGTAGCCATGGCTGTCGTTGATGAACTTGAAGCCGTCGACGTCCAGGACGACAAGCATGCTGTGGCGGTCCGTCTGCTCGCTGAAACGGGCGACCTGGTCAACTCGCTCAAGCAGCAACGACCGGTTGGGAAGACCGGTCAGGTCGTCGTAGTTGGCCAACGCATGAACACGCGATTCCGAGTGGCGCAGGTCAGTGACGTCAGATTTGACGGCCACGTAGTGGGTGATCTCACCGGACTGGGCCCGAATCGGAGCAATGGTTGCAAGCTCCAGATAGGTCGTGCCATCTTTGCGCGAATTGCAAAACTCGCCCTTCCAGACCTCGCCTCGGCCCACGGTCTCCCAAAGATTCGTGTAAGTGTCGGCGGGTGTCAATCCCTTGTTCAGCAATGATGGGTTCTTGCCGAGCACTTCTTCTGCACTGTAGCCGGTATTGTTGAGAAACGCCCGGTTGACGTATTCGATGGTGGGCTTGGTGTTGGTAATGACGATGCTTGTCGGACTCTGTTCAACAACCATCGCAAGCTTGCGCAATTGTTCTTCGGCGGCTTCACGTTGGAGGCGTTCATTAGTGGCGGCAAGTGCTCGAAGAACGGCTGTGGGCAAGCGCAACAGATTGTGCTTGAGCACGAAATCGCTGAAACCCTGCTGCAATAGGTTGGCGGCCAGGTCTTCGCTGACGGAATCGGTTACCAGGATGATCGGCGTCTGCGGGCAGCATTCGCGCAATACGCTGACGGTCTGATCAAACGGAAAGGCATGAGCCGAGTCGTCATACAAGATGGTGTTCCAGCTGCTGCTGTCCAACGCGTTGTGCAGGGCCTCCATCTGATCGACCCGTTCGAGGTCTGCCGATAGCCCCGACTGTTGCAGACGTTCCCGGATTGACCTCGAAAGTGCCTCGGCATCCCCAATCAAGAGCAGTTGGTATTGAGGCTCTCCCGGCGACATCGAAGGTCTAGCGCTCTTCTTCTATGGCGCCGGCGCCGACGCGCTGGTCAACTCGGTAAAAAACGCCATGTCGGCTTTGATCATGTGTTGTTTGACCACGTTATTCGCCAAAAAGTGGATAACATCGCGCGTACTGGCAGTACCGTTCTCTGCCTGATCACGAAGCTTTTGGGCTCTGAGCAGCAGCCCGTTGTGTGCCCGGCGATGTGGTTCCAGTTCGGCATAACCAATGTCGGCCAGAATGGCTTCTTCATCTTCGAAGTGTTGAGCGATATGATCAATGAGGTCAGTGGCCAGGCGGAGAAAGTCTTCACGCCGCGTATCTTGACTTAGGCTTGCCGCGATCAGCTGATTACCCAGGCGGAATAATTCCTTGTGTTGCTGATCGATCAGCGGATGGCCGCTTTCATAACTAGACTTCCACGGCAGCAGCACCGGATTGTCATCATCGGACCTGCCGATCGCTCGGGTTGGTTCAAGGGCCGCGCAAACCACTTTGTTACGACCTTGGGACTTTGCTTCGTACAAGGCCTTGTCAGCCCGCATGAACCAGGCATCCGCGTGTTCATCTTGTTCCAGTTCCGCAGCGCCAATGCTGACTGTGATCTTGGCTGTTGGCGCTAAAGCGGTCTCACTGACAAGAATTCGCAAACGATCAGCAATGAATCTTGCTGCCGACAGTGACGTGTTGGGGAGCAGAACGGTGAACTCTTCACCGCCCCATCGAAATAGGCTGTCAACTGCACGGATTTGTTCGTTCAAAAGCTTGCTGAAGTTTTGCAGGACCTGGTCGCCAACCGCGTGGCCGTAGTCATCATTGATGCGTTTGAAGAAATCAAGATCCAGAACTAGCAGGCAGGCTGGTTGCGAGTAGCGGGTGGCGCGGGCCACCTCCATGCCAATGAACTCGTTGAATTGGTTGCGGTTCCAGATGCCGGTCAGCGGATCGGTAATACTGCGTTTATAAGCCTGATCAAGCTGCGCTTGAAGTCGCTTGATCCGCGGATCATCGTTGCGCTCGACCAGAGTGACAATACGATAGCCGGCCAGAGAAATGGCAAATAGCTGGAAATCCTGATCGTTGTTGCCGCTGTCTTTGTCGAGCCGGTAGAAGCTGTGGCCAGGCCGTCTGGCCAAATGCGCCCTGGCTCTTGGCGTCAGGCCTCCCTCGGGCAGGGCCTTTTGCATGAGCTTGTTGAGAAACGCAAGCTCACCGTCCTTATCCAGAATGGCAATGGGCTCGGAAGATGAACGTGCCTGCTCGCACAGCAAGTCCAGTGTCTCTTGCTTGGTCTCTTTAGTCATCTTGCTATAGCCTGCCATCGCTGATTGCGAATTGTGACGCAAAACACTTTCGAAAACAAACTATGTGCCCGACCTTCAAGTCAACAACTGGCCGTCAAGATACGCTGCGGCTTCTGCGCTGCAGGGATTCGTGAAGAAGGTATCAGCCGAGCTGTGTTCCTGAATGCGACCGCTGGCGACGAACAGGACTTTTTCGGCCAGCCGGCGCGCTTGCGCCAGATCATGGGTTGTCAGAACGATCTGCGTCCCGCTGGCATGGATTTCGCGAATCAGTTGCTCGATTTTCAAGGTGCTGCGCGGGTCCAGGTTGGCGCACGGCTCATCGAAAAACAGGACTTTGGGACGCTGGGCCCAGGCTCTGACGATAGCGAGTCGCTGGGCTTCTCCACCGGACAGGCGCGGCGCCGGTTGCTGGGCCAGCTGATCCAGTTCGGCCCGCTGTAAAGCTTCAAGCGCAAGCTCGCGGCGCTCAAGGCGGGGCACCCCGTGCCGGGCCAGGGCGAAGGTCAGGTTGCCCAGAACCGACCGCCTGAGCATGATTGGATGTTGCAGCACCATGCCGAGGTCTGGCTGAGCCGTTGCCGGGTCGCGTCCGGCCCAGTCGACTGTGCCTGAGTCTGGGGGTATCAAACCATGGAGGATGCGCAACAGCAGGCTTTTGCCGGCGCCATTGGGGCCAAGAATGACCTGGATGCGGCCACCCTCCAGGGTAAAGCCGATATCGTCGAGCAAGGCGCGTCCGTTGCGTTCGAATCGCACGCCCCTGACCGTCAATGGCAGCAAGGGGTTTTGCGCGTGCTGCGAATGGTCAGGCGTAGCGTCGGCTGGCCACATGCGAAATACTCATGATCATGAGGTTGATGCTCACCGCCAGGGTGACCAGAATCAAACCGAGCGCGAGCGCCAAAGCAAGATTGCCTCTGCTGGTTTCCATGGCTATCGCACTGGTCATGACGCGGGTGACGCCTTCGATATTGCCGCCGACGATCAGAACGGCTCCCACCTCGGCCATGGCCCGCCCAAAACCGGCTAAAACCGCCGTAATCAGCGAAAAACGGCCCTCCCACATCAAAGCTGCCACCATCCCCGTCGGCCGGGTGTTGAGAACTTGGAGTTGTTCCCTGCTGTGTGAATCCAAATCGGCCAACGTCTGGCGAGTCAGCGCCGCAATGACCGGAGTGATCAACAAAAACTGGGCGAAAATCATCGCCTGTGGCGTGAACAGCAGGCCCATTTCACCCAGAGGGCCTGCCCGCGAAAGCAAAAGATAAACGGCCAGTCCAACGACCACCGGCGGCAGCCCCATGGAGGCGTTGAGCGCGGAGACGAGCGGGTCGCGGCCGGGGAAGCGGAGCACTGCAGCTGCCGCGCCGAGTGGCAGTCCAACCAGAGCCGCAAGGAGTGTTGCGTTCAGGCTGACCCACAGCGACAGACTCACGATCTCGACCAGCGCGGACTCGAAGGAGAGCAGCATCTGGACGGTCAGCCGGAGAGATTCGGATAGCTCATTCACCTGACGTAGTATAGACAGTCAGGCTGTTTATGCCCTGCCTCTTAATTGACCTAAAACCCAAGGAGTCGAGATGAACGAAGAAAAACTCAACCAGTCCATTCGCAAGTTTCTCAAGCAGGTCGGTGTGACCTCACAGCGCGAGATCGAATTGGCGGTTCGCGCTGCCTCAGAATCCGGTTCGCTGCCCGGTGGCCCGGTACACGTCAAGGTCGTGCTGGAATGTCCGGAACTGGGGCTTAGCCACGACGTGGAAGGTCATCTCGAGACGAACTAATCCGCCTCTGTTTTTGCTTTCAGCGGCGCCTGGACTCAGGCGCCGTTCCAGACTGGCTGAGCAAACGGCTCGACCATGACGTCTTCGCCCGCTGCGACATCACCGACCTCGGGTCCGAGATTGATCAGGCAGTCGGCCTCGCTCATGGATCGCAATACGCCTGAGCCCTGATGGCCGAAAGGTGATACGGATAATCCTTGCTCGTCCTGGATGAAGCGCCCACGCTGAAATTCGCGCCGGCCCGGCTTTTTCCGAATGGTTCCGGTAACCGGTAAGCGCATTTGCACCGGCAGCATAGGAGTGGCACCGGCCAGGCGGACCAGCGCTGGTCGCACGAGCTGCAGGAACGTCACCATCGCCGAAACCGGATTGCCCGGCAGCCCGAAAAACCAGGCCTGGCCAATTTTGCCAAAGGCCAGCGGACGGCCTGGCTTCATGGCCACTTGCCAGAACCCGACATTGCCGAGTTTTTCCAGTGCTTCGACAACAAAGTCGGCATCGCCAACCGACGCGCCACCGGTACTCAGCACCGCATCACACTGCGATGCCTTCTGTAGTGCCTCGTCCAAGGCTTCGCGCTGATCAGGGATGATGCCCATATCCTCTATTTCAACGCCTAATTCGGTCAACATCCCGAACAGGGTGTAGCGATTCGAGTCGTGAATTTGGCCCGGCTCAAGGGTTTGTCCGACCGGCTTGAGTTCGTCTCCCGTGGAAAAGAACGCGACCCTGGGTTTGCGCAAAACCTTAACCTGTGGAACCCCAACGGAGGCCAGCACACCAAGATCGGCAGCGGTCAGCCAGCGTCCGGGTTTCAGTGCGGTCTCGCCGGCCGCCAGGTCTTCACCGGCTGGACGGACATTCGCCCCGGTCTTGGCTGCTTTGGTAAAGCGCACGCTGTCGCCATCGCGTTCGGCTTGTTCCTGCATGATGACGGTATCGGTGCCGTCTGGAACGACTGCGCCGGTCATGATTCGAATGCACTGGCCGGGTTCGACGCGAGCCTGAAAGGGGCGCCCGGCGAAACTCTCTCCCACCAGCTTAAGTTCATTGCCCGCTTCGCTAACGTCCTCGCCACGCATGGCGTAGCCGTCCATGGCAGAGTTGGTGTGCGCCGGGACGTTGATGGCCGCGGCGACCGGTTCGGCAAGCACGCGGTGCAGGGCCGCATGCAAGTTCACCGTTTCTTCTCCGCTCAGGGGTTCGACCGCAGACAGAATGCGCGCGCGCGCTTCTTCCAGCGGCAGTGCCGGTGTGTCGTGGCCTCCGGCCGCTTTGCGTGCCTTAATGCTCATGAATCTGTAGTCCTTTGCTGAAGTTGCCTGGCCAAAGCATCGCGCTGCTCTGGCGTGTTGATGTTGTCGAATGCCGACGCGGCGTCGTTGAAGTCGACCCGTGACCAGCGCCTTGTGGCATACCATGCATCTGGTTTGCGCTGGCCAGATTGCAGGGCGGCCGTGAGGTCGTCAAGCAGGTCCGCGCGAAACAGTCCGTGCAGGGTATGGAGCCGGCCGCCGGCCTCGGCGACCGCCAGTTCGGTATCCTCTTCGTCCATCGCTGCGGCGAGACGGGCAATCAGATCGTGAGGCAGACCGGGTGTATCACAAGGTACGACCGCGACGAAGGGCGTGGTGGCGGCCTCGAGTACCGCCTGCAAGCCAGCCAATGGCCCCTGGAAACCTTCTTGCCGATCAGCGACCAGCGGTAGCCCAAAAGCCGCATATTCCTCCTGTGATCGGTTGGCGTTGATCAGAGTCTGACCGGCCTGGGGCTGAATGACCTCCAGCGTCCAGGCCACCATCGGTCTGCCCATGACCTCAACCAGGCCCTTGTCAACGCCGCCCATGCGTCGCCCCATTCCGCCGGCCAGAACTGCCGCCGTGATCTGTTCAGTCTTGATGGCCATTGGCGCTCTCCCCGCGGTGTTGGCAAAAGCCAACGTAGTCGATATAGCCCGGAAACGCCTGATCTTTCGCGCAGTAGTCGCAGTCCGGATTGGCGCCAGGCTGAACCTCCCGCAGACGGCTGGTGCGCGCATCAAACAGCAGCAGGCGTCCGGCCAGAGATCGGCCAATGCCCGTGATCAGCTTGATCGCCTCGAGTGCCTGGAGCAGACCGATGATGCCGGGTACGACGCCGAGAACACCGGCCTGGTTGCAAGAGGGCGCAAGCTCAGGCGGTGGTGGTTCGGCAAACAGGCACCGATAGCACGGCTGACCACCCTGTCCGAAGACCGATACCTGACCTTCCAAACCCTGAACCGCGCCGTAGACGTTAGCCAGCCCGAGCTTGATGCAGGCGTCATTGATCAGATAACGCGTTGGGAAGTTGTCCGAGCCGTCGACAATCAGATCGTAGTCCGAAAAGATCGATTCCACGTTTTCGGCGCTCAATCGGACCGGATGCGTCTTGATCTCAATGGACGGGTTGAGCGCTTCCAGCGTGAGCCGGGCGGAGTCGGTTTTGCCCAGACCCACCCGATCATCTCGATGTAGTACCTGACGATGAAGATTGCAGCGGTCCACCTTGTCATGATCAACCAGTCCAACTGTACCCACGCCGGCCGCGGCCAGATACAGCGCGGCCGGGGAGCCAAGACCGCCGGCGCCCACGACCAGCACTCTGGCCTGGCTCAGTCGCCGCTGGCCTTGCTCACCGAGTTCGGGCAGCGCGATTTGGCGCAGATAACGACTCTGGTGATCGCCGAGTGACAGCTCCGGGATGGTGTACGGAAGGCCTTCAGCTTTCCATTGATCGAAGCCGCCTTCGACGGCTGCAACGTTTGCATAGTTCATCTGGCGCAGGTCATCGGCTGCCAGCAGCGAACGAGTCGTGGCCGCGCACAGCAGTAAAACCTCTTGATCGCGGTCGGGTGCGAGGTCTGCGATCCGCATTTCCAGATAGCCGCGGGTCACCGAATGCGCGCACGCGGGCAATCCCTGGGCGATTTCCTCTTGTTCCCGCACATCGATCAGGACGGCGCCGGCGCTCGTTTTTTCGAGTGCTTGTTGCGGACTGACCAGCCTGATGCGAGCCCGTAACTCCTCTAGCCGTTGATTGAGCAACATAAGCCCGCCTAACCGCCGGCCACCGAGGGAACAACCAGCAGTTCGTCGCCGTCGGCCACGGGCGTTTCCAGGCCGTCGCCCTGACGGATATCGCGTCCGCCCAAGAAAAGATTGACGTGCGGGCGCAGTTGACCACCCCGGGTGAGAATGCGAGTCAGCACCATAGGGTGGCGTTGCCCGAGATCGTCAAGCGCCTGTTGGACAGTCTTGCCTTCGACCTCGACGATCCCTTGATGATCGGCCAGTTCCTGCAAAACGCCGGGCAGTTCGATTTGAATCATGTGCCTCTCCGAATCACTTCAACAACGGGCGCGCGGCGGGCGTCGTTGCGATGCAGACAGGTCAGAATGACCCGATCAAAGCGCGCGCTCCTGGCCAGCGCTAAGCGTGCCGCCTCGCCGGCCAGTTCGCGCGTGGGCTCATCGTCGACCTGGTTGATGATGGGAATGATGGTTTTCCCTTCGCTGCCCTGGCTGATGCCGCCGGGAGCGGTGAATATGACGGCCAGATCGTCCGGTGTCACTAAATCGCCCAGCGCACGCCCTGTCAATTGTGCCACTCGTTCAGGGCGATGCACGAATTCATCGGTCAGCGGTTGGCCGATCACCCGGGCCGACAGAATCATCAAAATGGTTTCGGTCCTGGCCGGCAAGACGGGCTCGCCCGGTTTGGGGCATTTCAAGCCGCGCATCCGTGCGCCGTCAGCCTTGACCAGGGTCAGTTCAAAACCGCCAGCCTCGTGCAGCTGTTCGACGCCTTGCCGCGACAGTCCAGCGTAGCGCCCGGGTTTTTCGCTGGGCTGAAGGAAGGCCCGCGGTCTATGGTCGGGCAAGTTTTGTGCGATCTCGATAAGTTTTTCTTCGCGCTCGACGTGAACCTCCACGCCGGTCCAGCGCGGTGGCCGTGCGCTAAAAACTGTTCCGGTCCAGGCAGTGTGTTGCCGGGACCCGGCGATGATTTCATTGAGCACGCTTTTCTTGCCGCCGGCACCGACGGCGGCAACAATGCCGTCCAGGGCCAGCTCCGAGCGCAGCTCACTCACTTGATGGCTCCGGCCTGCACTGAAAGAATCGGTGGGAAGGTGGCCGGCAGAGCTTGCCAGCGCTCGCCGCGATTGTTGGAAAAAAAGACCTGGCCGCTCGATGTTCCGAAATAAACGCCCAGGGGATCAAGGCCGTCCGTATCCAGTCCGTCGCGCAGGACGGTTACAAAACAGTTCTCCTGCGGCAGACCGTCGGTCAGGGTCTGCCATTCGGCGCCGGCACTATCGGTGCGGTAGACGCGCAGGCGGCCGTCGACCGTCGTTCGGAACTGGCTGGATTCTTCAGGAATCGTGAACAAGGTATCGGGGTTGGCCGGATCCAGGCCCAGCGCATAGCCGAAGTCGCTGGGCAGGCCGGCGGTGATTTCGGTCCAGCTGTCGCCGCCGTCGTCCGATCGCCACGTCCCGCAGTGGCTTTGGCGATAGAGCCGCCGCGGTGTGGTGGGATGCTGGCGCAGCGTATGGTCATTCTGGCCGGCCGGGCATTGGCTTCAGCCAGATAGGGCGCGCGGATGCCCGTGTTGCAGGCCTGCCAGCTGACGCCGGCGTCGTCCGATCGGTAGGTGCCACCCGCCGCCAGAGCCGCATAAACCGTTGAGCCGATTGCGGAGACTGAATGGACCGCGCAACCACCTTTTGCCGGGTGCCAGCGCGAGGCCGTCGAATGGGTATGGAAGCCTTCAAGTCGGATCCAGCTTTCCCCGCCGTCACGTGATTTGAACAAGCCCGGTGGTTCTATCCCGGCCAGAATGGTATCGGGCTCGCTGTCCGGGCCCGGCGCCAGAGACCAGATGGTTTTCAGGTAATCCGGACCATCATCTTCGCCATGGCTGGGGACGGCGTCCAGAGGAAACCAGGTCACGCCGCCGTCGTCGGTGCGATAAACGTGAATGCCCCAAATCGGATGGTGCGCTGCGGCAAAGCCGCGTTGTCCGTTCCAGCGCGGATCCAGGAAAGCCCGCTGGATTTCGAAGCCCGCCATATGCGGGCCTTCAAGCACAAAACGCTTCCGCGTTTCATCGCTGCGGGCGATGAAAAGACCCTTGCGGGTGCTGATCAGCACGGCCACGTCAGTCTGTGTTGACATCGGAAATCGTCTAGCATGGAAGGGATAACGCCGCAGTATATCGAATGCCCGAAATGAATGAATCACTCCAACAACGCATAGAGCAGATCGTCGTGAATGGCCAGGAGGAGGCATTGGGCGCCGATTTTGCCGGCGCCTGCGTCCAGCCGGACGTTGCTTTCGACGAAGGTAAGGTGTCGGTGGCCCTGGAGGTTGCCTATCCGGCAAGACGTTTTGGCCGGCGTTTGGCATCAGGCCTTAAAAAGACCATTGAAGCGTTGCCGGATGTGGAGCAGGCGACGGTCAAAGTCACCAGCAACATCAAGCCCCATCAGGTCCAGCCGAACGTGGATCGCCTGCAGGTGGTCAAGAACATCATCGCGGTCTCCTCGGCAAAGGGTGGCGTGGGCAAGTCAACGGTGTCTGCCAACCTGGCTTTGGCGCTGGCGGCAGAAGGCGCCAAGGTTGGCATGCTCGATGCTGATATTTACGGCCCCAGCCAGCCGCGCATGCTGGGCGTGAGCGGTCGGCCCGACTCGGTTGACGGCACCACCTTCGAGCCGATGATGAGTTACTCGATCCAGTCGATTTCGGTCGGTTACCTGATCGACGAAGAAGAGCCGATGATCTGGCGCGGTCCCATGGTCACCAAGGCCATGCAGCAGTTGCTCGGCAACACTCGCTGGAAAGACCTGGATTATCTGATCATCGACATGCCGCCCGGCACCGGTGATATCCAGCTCACCCTGTCTCAGCATGTGCCGGTGGCCGGGGCAGTCATTGTCACGACGCCGCAGGATATCGCTACGCTGGACGCCCGCAAGGGTCTGCAGATGTTTCGCAAGGTCAACGTGCCGGTGCTGGGCATCGTTGAAAATATGAGCCTGCATACCTGCTCCAATTGCGGCCATCAGGAGCACATTTTTGGCAGCGGAGGCGGCGAGCGGATTTCCAGCGATTACGGTGTGCCTATGCTGGGCTCGCTGCCGCTTGATCTCTCTATCCGCGAGCATGCTGACAATGGCAAGCCGACCGTGGTGGCGGATCCCGACGGCGATATCGCCGGGCTTTACCGGGGGATCGCTGTGCGGATGGCGGCCAAGCTGTCCATGCAGGCCACCGACTTCACCCACAAGATGCCCAAGATCGTCATCAAACCCTGAGTGACTGAAAGCTAGCTGCCATGGAAGAAGGCAAAACCGAAGAAGTCAAAAAGATTGAGCGTTATGCCCGTCGCCCCATGACCGTGATGATGGAGCGCACGGGCTCGCGTTGGCAGGTGATTGGCATTCTGCCGTCCAGCCAGACCAGCGATGGCATTCCCCGCCGTGAACTGGTTCGCGACGGCGGCGACACCTGCATTTATCGTTGGGAGGGGCTCGATCTGTTGCTGACCCCTGATGCTTGTGACGATTACTGGTTCAATCTGACTAGCGCCCAGCCCAGGGTCTATGTGATCTGTCAGACCGAAGCGGACGGTGAACCGGTCCCGCTGCGCATTACGGCAAATCAGGATGAGTCGGTGGCTGCCGAAGAGGTTGAGGAGTTGTTCTACCAGGCGGCCATGCCTGCCAACGTCGTGTTCTGGATTCGGGAGTATGTGGCCACCCATTACCGGCCCGGCCCGCGCAAGCAGAAGATCAAGGGCAAAAAGGGCGACAAGTACCTCACCCCGTTTGACGTGGAAAAACCATGACTGAAGATGAAGGTTTCCTGCAGCGCTGGTCGCGGCGCAAGCAGGCGTCCGTGCATGAAGATGAGGCTGCTGATGCTGATGCTGATGAGTCAGAGTCGGAATCGTCCGGCAGTCAACATGAGACGGTCAAAGATGACACCGCGCAGCCGGCTGATGCAGACCTAGGACTGCAGGATGAATCAGAAGTAGCAGCACAGGAGCCTGAACCGCCCGGCGATGAAGACATGCCGCCGCTCGAATCCATCGATCAGGGCGGTAGCGTGACGCCGTTCATGTCCCCCCGCGTTAGCGAAGGACTGCGCAGAGCCGCGCTGCGCCGGTTGTTTAGCCAACCCAAGTACAACGTGGTCGATATGCTCGATGACTATGCTGAGGACTACAGCAAACCTGTGGCGCTTGGCGATATCGTGACCTCGGATATGCGCTACCGTGCCGAACAGGCCGCGAAGCGCATGAAAGAAAAACTCAAGGAATCACTTGCTGAAAAGGATGCGGGTGATGCAGAAGTTCCAGATGGGGATATTGCCGCGTCGAGCTCGGCTGACCGGTCTCTTGACGACGCTTCTGCCGAGACTTCGGGCGTCGAGGGTGACCGAATTGTGGATACGGGCGACGTCGAAACGCCCACCGAAGATTCCTCAGAAGATCCAAATCAAAAGCCGGCCTGACTAGCGCGTCCGGCATCACGGAGGAGATGTAAAAAGTATGGAAGAACTGAGCGCCAAAAGCGCGAGCGGTCAGGCGCGTGCCGCTGCTCTGGCCGAATTTGATCCACCACCGGAGCCCATGGAGTGGGTTGAGTATCACTCCGAAGGCAGGCTGCTGATTATCGGTCCGGCTGATGAGGCCTGGCCGATCGCAGAACAGCTCAAGTCCCACCTTAAGTGCACCATGCTCGCGACAGAGCCTCCAGGTGAGCCG
Source organism: uncultured Wenzhouxiangella sp. (assembly GCA_964540315.1). GTDB lineage: Bacteria > Pseudomonadota > Gammaproteobacteria > Xanthomonadales > Wenzhouxiangellaceae > Wenzhouxiangella. Next base: position 397 of record CAZIMY010000025.1, on the reverse strand, counting down.
CCTGAGAAGGCACCGCCCGGCAAATACCTCGATGGACGGCCGCTGGAGCTGGAGGGATACCTCGGAGCATTTACCCTGAAAGTAGAGGTTGACCGCGGCCGCGTGCTTGAGGCGGGACCCGCTTTTGGTATTGATCCGGGAACCTTTGATCTGATTCTGGACTTGGATGGTTCGGCAGACTCGGGCGTTGATGAGCCGCCGGTTGGCTACTACAGGGTGCGCTCGGACGCCGACCGCGAGCGCGCCTTAAGCGAGCTTCCGGACATGAAAGGCGACTTCCAGAAACCGAGGTTTTTTGCCTACGATCCGGATATCTGCGCCCACGGGTCGCGCGGCCTGTCGGGTTGTCGCAAGTGCGTGGATGCCTGTGCCACCGGCGCGGTCTTCAGCATTGGGG
>CAZIMY010000024.1:0-24032 GCA_964540315.1 uncultured Wenzhouxiangella sp. | reverse complement strand
CACGGTGGTCGAAATCATCAACGACGACATGCCTTTTCTCGTCGATTCCGTCGTTATCGCCCTTTCCCGGCTGGGGATTTCGGCCCAGCTGATCATCCATCCGGTCATCAAGGTTCGCCGCGACCAGGGCGGTCACTGGCTGGAGCACTGCTCGCCTCAGGCCGATATACAAGGCGAGTCGATCATGCATATCCAGATCGATCGTCAGGCCTATCCGGAAAAATTTTCTGAAATCGAGAGCGCTATCAGCGCAGGTCTGGCGGACGTCAAGCGCGCTGTCGAGGATTGGCCGGCCCTGTGCGAGCGATCCCGGGCGATTGCCGAAGATTTTCGCCGTGACAATCAGCATCTGGACGAGGCCCTTGCCAGCGAAGCCAGTGATTTCTTCATCTGGCTGGCCGATGATCATTTCACCTTCCTGGGGTATCGCGAATATCGGATCGACGAACAGGACGGCGAGCCGGTTTTGCGCGCCCTGCCGGAGACCGGCTTGGGCATCATGCACCCCGATCACCGTTCTGCGCCGACCCGTTCGCTGCGCGAAATCTCGCGCGGTTCGGAACGCCAGACCGCGGACAACCCCATCATCATCACCAAAACCAACGCGACCTCCACGGTTCACCGGGGCGGTTACATGGACTATATCTCCGTGCTGGACTTCGATGATGCAGGCGAGGTCCGGGGCGAGAAACGCCTGATCGGTCTTTTTACCTCGGGTGCCTACATCCGCCGCTGCCAGGACACCCCGCTGGTTCGCCGCAAGGTCGAGGCGGTGATGGAGGCCTCCGCGCTTCGAACCAACAGCCATGCCGGCAAGGCGTTGATGCATATTCTCGAGACTTTGCCGCGCGATGAGCTGTTCCAGGCCAGTGCTGAGGAACTGCTGGACCTGGCGACCGGGATACTTGACCTGCAGGAACGCAGCCAGACCCGTTTGTTCATCCGCCGGGAGCGCTTCGGGCGATTTTTTTCCTGTCTCGTTTTCATCCCGCGCGATCGCTTCAATACGGAAAATCGAGAAAAAATCCAGGCCATTCTCAAGCGCTCGCTGAAAGGCGATCGGCTGGATTTCACCGTTCAGGTCGGTGAGTCCAAGCTGGCACGGGTCAACGTCGTCGTCAGGCCGCGTGAGGGCGAGCAGGTCGAGTTTGATCTCAAGGCCATCGAAGCGCGGATCAAGCAGGCGATCCGTTCCTGGTCTGATGAGCTGACTGAAATCCTGGTCCGCGAGCACGGAGAAGAGCAGGGGCTGGAGCTGAGCCGTCGCTTTGGCCAGGCATTCCCGGCTTCGTACATGGAAGACGTCTCACCGCACGTGGCCAGTTACGACGTCGCCCAGGCTGCTGGCCTGCGCGATCTCGATGACCTGCGCATGAGTCTGTACCGGCCACGCCAGCGGGACGACCAGCGGCTTCGATTCAAGCTTTTCAAACACGGCGAGCCGATGCCTTTGAGCGACGTGCTGCCGATGCTTGAAAACCTCGGGCTTCGAATCATTTCAGAGCGGCCTTATCAGCTCCGGCTGGCGACCGGGCACCGCCTCTGGATTCAGGATTTCGACATGTACGCGCCCGGGGACGACGAGATCAACCTTGCCGCGGTGCGCGATGATTTTCAGGGTGCCTTTGAGCAGGTCTGGCGGGGACGCTGCGAGAGCGACGGCTTCAACCGGCTGATCCTGCTGGCGCATTTGAACTGGCGCCAAGCCAGCGTATTGCGCGGCTTGGCCAAGTACCTGCTCCAGACCGGCATCCCGTTTCCCCAGGCTTACATGGAGCAGACGCTGGCCTCCTGGCCGCTGACCGCGCGCCTTCTGGTCGAGTATTTCGAGCGCCGCCTGGACCCGGCCCGACCGAAAGAGGACCGTAAACATCGATCGGCCGCCCGGAAAGCGCTGGCCAATGACGTCAGCAAACTGGCTTCGGGCTATGACGATCCGGTGTTGAAGGAGTATCTGGACGAAGTCGTGCAGACGCGGGATGCTGACCCCGACAAGACCGCCTGGCGTGCTGTCCGCAGGGCGATTCTTCGCGCCCTCAATAGCGTGGCGTCAGCCGATCAGGACCGCATCCTGCGCGGGTTCTGCGACCTGGTGCGCGCCATCCTGCGGACTAACTACTTCCAGCGCGACCGGCGTGGTGAGGTGCGCGATTACATCAGCTTCAAGCTTGACTCGGGTCGATTGCCCGAATTACCGCAGCCGCGCCCTTACCGCGAAGTGTGGGTTTATTCGCCGCGCACCGAGGGCATCCATTTGAGAGGGGGCATCGTGGCGCGCGGGGGGCTGCGCTGGTCGGATCGTCTGGCCGATTTCCGGACCGAAGTGCTTGGCCTGATGCGCGCCCAGAACGTCAAGAACACCATGATTGTCCCGGTGGGCGCCAAGGGCGGGTTCGTGGTCAAGCAGCAGCCCGATGGTGATGACCGGGATGCCCTGATGGCAGAGGTGGTTTACTGCTACAGAAGCTTCATCAACGGCTTGCTGGACATAACCGACAACCGTCGCGGAGACGAGATTGAGCGGCCCCGCGACGTGGTTCGCCACGATGACGACGATCCTTATCTCGTGGTGGCGGCCGACAAGGGTACGGCGACGTTTTCCGACATTGCCAATGCCATTTCTGCCGAACACGGATTCTGGCTGGGTGATGCCTTCGCATCAGGCGGCTCCAACGGCTATGACCACAAGGCCATGGGGATTACCGCCCGCGGCGCCTGGGAGTCGGTCAAGCGCCATTTCCGTGAGCTGGGCACCGATATTCAAAACGAGCCCTTCAGCGTGATCGGCATTGGCGATATGGCCGGCGATGTATTCGGCAACGGCATGCTGCTCTCGCGCCAGATTTGTCTGAAGGCCGCGTTCAACCACATGCACATTTTTCTGGATCCCGATCCGGACCCCGAGGCCAGCTTTGAAGAGCGCCAGCGCCTGTTTGATACGCCACGATCGACCTGGGCGGACTATGACGAAAGCCTGATTTCAGAGGGCGGCGGCGTTTTCTCGCGCCAGGCCAAGTCCATCCCGCTGTCGGCACCCATCCGTGAATGGCTGGGGGTCGATGACGAATCCCTGGCACCGCATCAGCTGATTCGATTGCTGCTGGTCAGTCAGATTGACCTGCTGTGGAACGGCGGTATTGGCACTTACGTTAAATCTTCCGGCGAGTCGCATGCCGAGGTGGGTGACCTGGCCAACAACCTGGTCAGGGTCGATGGCAAGGACCTGCAGTGCCGGGTGGTCGGTGAGGGCGGCAACCTTGGACTGACCCAGCGAGCACGGATCGAATACGCGCTCAACGGCGGGCGCCTCAACTCAGACTTCATCGATAACTCCGCCGGGGTTGACTGCTCTGACCACGAGGTCAATATCAAGATTCTGCTCGATCAGGCGGTGGTCGAAAACCGTTTGGATGAAACCCAGCGCAATGAGCTGTTGGCCACGATGACCGATGAAGTCGCGGCGCTGGTCCTGCGCAGCAATTACCTGCAGACCCAGGCCATCAGCATGATGGAAAGCCTGACCAGCGACCGGCTGGGTGCAGAGGCCCATCTGATTGCCATGCTCGATCGCAAGGGCGTACTCGACCGCGATCTGGAGGACTTGCCCGACGAAGAGCAGCTGCGCGATCGCGTCGCGCGCGGGGTGGGCCTGACCCGTCCTGAGCTGGCCCTGCTGCTGTCCTACAGCAAGATCACCTTGTACCAGGACCTGCTGGATTCCAACGTGCCCGAAGATCCCTACCTGTCGCGCGAACTGGAGGATTACTTCCCAGGACCCCTGAAGCAGGACTTTTCAGACCTGATGCCGGGCCATCGCCTGTGGCGTGAGATCATCGCAACCCGGGTCACCAACTCCATCGTCAATCGAATGGGCGCCCATTTTGCCTCGCGCATTCGGGAAGATACCGGGGCCGATTCAGCGACCATGGCCAAGGCCTATACCGTGGCGCGTGAGGTTTTCAGGGCGCGCGATTACTGGGCCCAGATCGAGGCCCTGGATAACCAGGTGCCGGCAGCCCAGCAGACCCAGGCCATGCTGGAGATGTGGAACCTGCTCAGGCAGGCCACGCGCCGACTGATCGCTTTGCCCGGCGGGCGTGATATCGATATCTCCAGCAGGGTCGAGCGCTTTGCGGCCGGTCTTGCGGACTATGAGTCCCAATTGCCGGACTTGCTGGACGACGAGCTGTGCGCCCAGTTGAACGAGCGCCGGTCAGAACTGATTGCGGAAGGTTTCCCGGAAGAAGTGGCGGCAAGAACCAGCGCACTGCGATACCTGCAGCCGTCTTTGGACATTGTGGATGAGGCGGCTTCCCAGGATCTGCCCGTTGCGAGAGTCGTGTCGATTTACTTCGGCCTGATTGACCGGCTCTGCCTGAAATGGCTGAGAGCGCAGATCGAACAGCTGCCGGTTGAGCGGCAGTGGCACGCCCATGCCCGGGGCAATCTGCGCGACACGCTGTATGGCCATCACCAGCAGCTGACCCGAAGAATCCTGACAGAAAAGGGGGAATCCTCTGATCCGGTCTCCGCCTGGTTCGACGAGTATCAGGCTGAAACCGCGAGGGTGGCGATCATGCTGGAAGAGATGAGAAATACGTCGGCGGGAGACTACGCGTCTTTGCAGGTCGCGCTGAACGGGATCGGTCAGTTGCTCAAAGCAACCGCCAACTCATGAGCGCCAACTTATGAGCAATTGGCCGCCGCTGGCGTTTCTGGCCAGTGAACATCCGGGCGCGCGCAAAGCTCTGGCGGCGCTTGAACAGCGTTATGGCCGGGTGGAGCCGAGCGAGGCCGAGGTGCTTGTGGTGCTTGGTGGGGACGGATTCATGCTGCATACCCTGCACGAACACGCGCAGCTGGACCTGCCGGTTTTCGGCATGCGGCTGGGCGATGTCGGATTTTTGATGAATCTCTATGCACCGGACGATCTGCCGGAGCGCATTCATGCCGCCCGGCCGGTGACGCTTAATCCTTTGCAGATGAGCTGCGAGACGGAGAAAGGCGAGCGCTTTGACGCGCTGGCTTTCAACGAGGTCTCGCTGCTGCGCCAGATCAACCAGGCCGCCCACATTCGTATTCTGATCAATGGCCACGAGCGTCTGGAAAAATTGGTCGCCGACGGTGTTCTGGTCGCCACTGCGGCAGGTTCTACGGCCTATAACCTCTCGGCCCATGGGCCGATTCTGCCGTTGGGCACCGAGGCGGTAGTGCTGACGCCGATCAGCCCGTTTCGACCGCGTCGTTGGCAGGGCGCCATCCTGCCGGCCAAGGCAGAAATTGAGCTGGAAGTGCTGCAGCCCGAACGCCGTCCGGTTTCGGCGACCGCGGACTACGACGAAGTCCGCGACGTGCGCCGGGTGACCGTCAAGCTCGACCGAAGCATCGGGCCGCGATTGTTATTCGATCCTGAGCATTCTCTTGAAGAACGGATTCTCAAAGAGCAGTTCTTGATGCCTGACGGGTGAGGGTCGGGTGTTCGGTGGTGTATCGGGTGGTGGTGGACGTTCCGCTGCCTCCGGCGGCGATCGGGTTACGTGGAAACTTGAATTGCGGTGGCGCTTTGGGGGCCTTAGCTTAGGTGCTTGCTGAATCGTGGTTCGCGTTTTCGCTCCGTGTTCGTGCCGGGTTCTATAAGCGCTTGGTTTTGTGGTCGCGGCCGCGCCGTCTGCGGCTGCGGGACGTCCACCACCACCCGATCTGATGTCTGGGTGCTGGGTGACCGCTGAATTTTTGTTGCGCGACTGTCGTCTCTAGCACTTGGTTGGACGACCACGTGCTATCTTTTGATGGATATGACAACGTCCAGTACTCATTTTGAAGATGCGGGGCCGCTCAAGGTCGGCATCTCGTCGCGCGCCCTGTTTGATCTCGACAGCAGCCACAAGGTCTACGAGGAGGGCGGACTTGAGGCTTACATGGATTACCAGCTGGCTCGTGAGGACGAGCTGCTGCAGCCGGGCGTTGCCTTCAACCTGGTCAAGAAGTTACTGGCTTTGAACGAGGGCGGGATGGATCATCCCGGGGTCGAGGTCATCTTGCTGTCGCGCAACAACGCCGACATTGGTCTGAGAATTTTCAACTCCATCGAGCATCACGGGCTTGATATCCAGCGTGCCATGTTCACCAGTGGCGCCTCGCCGGCGCTTTATATCGAGCCGTCAGGCGCGCAGCTGTTTTTGTCGTCCAACGAGGAAGACGTGCGCCGTGTGCTCATGGCCGGTTACGCTGCCGCGACGATTCTGCCGTCGGCGACGCGGGAAAACCGCTCCAATCAGCTCCGTCTGGCGTTTGACGGCGATGCGGTCATTTTCTCTGATGAAGCCGAACGGGTCTACAAAGAGCACGGTTTGGAGGCTTTCTCTGACAGCGAGCGTCGCGCCGCTTTGGATCCCCTGGCTGCTGGACCCTTCAAGCGCGTGCTTGAAGGAATACACCGCATCCAGTCGGCCTATCCGATGGAAAACAACCCGATCCGGACGGCGTTGGTGACGGCTCGGTCAGCCCCGGCTCACAAGCGGGTCATTCTCACGCTTCGGGCCTGGGGTATTCGCATCGATGAAGCCATGTTTCTCGGCGGCCGGGCGAAGGCGCCGTTTCTGCGGGCATTCGGCGCCGACATCTTTTTCGATGACCAGCAGATGCATTGCTCCACCGCCAGCCAGGAAGTGGCAACCGGCCATGTTCCGCACGGTATCGCCAACGAGCATTGAATGTTCTTGTACTAGGAATAAAAAACCCGCCGGCCGGCGGGTTTTTTTGTGGATGCGTCCAGAGGCAGGCCTAATTCCCGCCGCGCCGCTCTGCCTGCAGCCGGCGGGCGTGGGCGATGATTTCTTCGCCGGTCATGTTGTCCAGGCTTTCGTACAGGCCCGGCAATCCGCCCCAGGCGGCCGACGAATACATCCGAAGGTAGCGCAGGGAGGAGTCCAGTTCGCGATATTGATCCTGCGAGGTTTCAGCTGCGATGCGCTGCAGACTTTCGGCAAAAGCCTGGGGTGAGGTGCCGTCCACCAGATTGGCCATCCCCATGCCGGGCTCGGCAAACTGGCCCTGCAGGCGGGGCAGTTCGCGTTCCGGGTCTCCCTGGGGTTGTGTCGGCGCAGCAGCCGCTTCTCCGGCCTCGGAGCGCATCCGGGTGACCCGGTCACTGACCGATTCGGTCTGGTCTTCCTGCGCGCTTTCGGTCACCACCGGCTCTTCGGGCTCCGAGCTACAAGCGCCAAGAAACGCCACGGCAAATAACATCATCAATGCTTTTTTCACTGCTTCAAACTCCGGTCTATTTGCAGGATGTAGAGAAAACTCAGCCCTTAGAGAGGCTCATCGCCCGACAGTTCCCGTTGGCCTTTGATTCGGGCGAAAAGATCGTACTGATCGGCGCCGTGGACCTCGACCTCGACCCAATCGCCGGCTGCCAGATGGCCGGCTTGGTCAATGATGACCTGGCCATCGATCTCGGGGGCATCGGAGCGGCTGCGAGCGATGGCGTGGTCGGTCTCGACCTGGTCGACCAGGACGGTTTCCGTGCAACCGACGCGCGCCTGCAGGCGTTTGGCGCTGATTTCTGCCTGGGTCTGCATGAAGCGCTCCCAGCGTTCTTGCTTGATCTCATCGGGAACCGGATTGTCCAACGCGTTGGCCCGGGCGCCTTCAACGGCTGAATAGGTGAAGCAGCCAACCCGGTCAAGCTGCGCGGCTTCCAGCCAGTCAAGAAGCTCCTGAAAATCGTCCTCTGTTTCTCCCGGAAAGCCGACGATGAAAGTCGAGCGCAGGGTCAGGCTTGGGCATTCATGACGCCACTGCTCGATTCGCTTCAGCGTATTCTCGGCAGCCGCCGGACGACGCATGGCCTTAAGCACCTTGCGGCTGGCGTGCTGAAAGGGAATGTCCAGGTACGGCAGAATCCGGCCGGCCGACATCAGCGGAATGATCCGGTCCACGTGGGGATAGGGATAGACATAGTGCAGGCGCACCCAGATGCCCAGCTCACCGAGTGCGTCAGCCAGATCGTAAAGGCGGGTCTCGATCTGACGGTTTTGCCAGTAGTCGGTCTGATAGCCAAGGTCCACGCCGTAGGCACTGGTGTCCTGGGAAATCACGAGCAGTTCCCGAACGCCGCGTTCTGCCAGCTGCTCGGCTTCGCGCAGCACCATGCCGATGGGACGCGAGCGCAGTTTGCCGCGCATATCCGGGATGATGCAGAAGCTGCACTTATGGTTGCAACCCTCTGAAATTTTTAGATATGCGTAGTGCTGAGGCGTGAGTTTGAGGCCGCCGGGAGGCACCAGGTCAATGCGCGGATCGTGCGGTCTTGGCAAATGCTGATGGACCGAGGCGAGCACGGCGTCGGCCTGATGAGGACCGGTTACGCCCAGCACTTTGGGGTGGACGCGAGTGATGTCTTCGGCATTCGCCCCCAGGCAGCCGGTGACCAGAACCCTGCCGTTTTCGCTCAGGGCTTCACCGATGGTTTCCAGTGATTCGGCCTTGGCCGAGTCGATGAACCCACAGGTATTGACCACGACCAGATCGGCCTGTTCGTAGCTTGGAACCAGCGCATAGCCTTCAGACCGCAGCCGCGAAACGATGTCTTCCGAGTCGACCAGCGCTTTCGGGCAGCCCAGGGACACCAGGCCGACGGCGGGCGATTGGGGCGACTGGCGACTGGTCTCGGACATGTTCGGTGTGGAGGTTGGGGGAGGCGGTAGTTTACGGGTTTCAGGTTTCAGGTTGTGGGCGGTGCCAGTTGTCGGCGATCCGGCTGCCGCGCTTTTCGTCGACCGGCAGCACGCAAATAATCGCCAAGGCGAACAGAAGCAGGCAGAAGACGATCGCGGTGGCCAGGCCGAAGAGCGCCTGGAGCAGTCCGAGACCGAGAATGCCGAACACCGCTGCCAGCTTGGACGCTGTCCCCCATAATCCGAAGAACTCGGCCGCCTTGCCGTTTGGTGTGAGGATGCCGACCATCGCCCGTCCCGCCGACTGCGACGACCCCAGGCTCAAACCGGACAGAACACCGGCAAACAGGAAAACATACTGTGCCTGCCACTGAACGCCCAGCAGTATCTCGGCCAGCCGAGTCAAAAGCGGGGTTTGCCAAATAGCCAGGATCGCGGCAAGCCACAGGGCAAGAGTGATCAGATAGGTCCGTCTGGCGCCCACCTTGCTCTGGATAAAACCAAAAGCGAGGGCGCCAACCGCAGCGGTGATCTGGACGGTGACGAACATGATGACCCGCACGTTCTCATCCCAACCGATGACCTGACTGCCGTAGATGAAAGAAAAACTGATGATGATGTAGATGCCGGCCATCATGAAAAATATCGAGACAAGAAGGTTTCTCAAGTCACTAAATTCTTTAAGTTTTTTCAGTGTTCCTAGAATCTGCTTGAAGCCCGTTTCCAGTAAACCCTGATCCTGGGGCAGGGCCCTCCGGCGCCCTCTTTCGCGCACAAAAAGAAAGGTCGGAATCGCGGCCAACAGGAAGAACGCGGCAGCGAACGGGCCGACGAAGCGGACGCGCTCATAGTTCTCTGCGCTGACTTCGCCCAGAAAAGCCAGGGCGAAAATCGTCGAGACCAGTCCACCGATATAGCCCAGCCCCCAGCCGAGTCCGGAGATCCAGCCCAGGTCCGACCGCGGGCCAAGGCCGGGCAGAAAGCTGGCGATGAAGGCTTCTCCAATGGCGTAGCTGAAATTCGAGAGCACGATTAAAAGCATGGCCGGAACAATCCAGCCTGGTTCGACGAACCAGAGCAGGGCCGTGGTGATGATCGTACCCAGGTAGCTGATAAACAAAAACCGCTTGCGCAGGCGAGAGTGGTCCATGATCGCCCCGCAGACCGGGTTGGCAACAACCACCATCAGGTAACTGACCGCCAAAGCGATGCTCCAGAGCAGGTTGCCGAGCCGATAGTCAGGGCTGTCGCCAACGATCACCCGGGTAAACAGGTCGCCGAACACCACGGTGATGATCAGCAAGGTGTAGGCCTGGTTGGCGAAATCGAACATCGCCCAGCCGAAAATTTCGCGCGTCGGGGCGCGTTTGCGGCTGACCATCAGTCGAACTGCGCGTGCAGGCGCCGTTGGATCAAGGGCTTGTCGTCGGTCATTGAGTTCGATTCTCAGTCTGTCGTTGGCCATGATACGGGAGAGGGGTGGCTGATCGCGTGGTGGTGGACGTCCCGCCGCCTCCGACGGCAGATCGGTTTCGGTGGTGGCGGATGAAGCAGTGGCGTTGGGGTGGACTTAAGGTCTGGGTCGCGGTGGGTTTCGGAGCGTGCTAATCGGCGCGCTTCGGTGCCGCGGCCAGCGGCGGCTGGCTGTGTCGTTGCTTCCGCGCCGTCTCCGGCGGCGGGACGTCCACCACCACCCGATCTGAGAATGCGGTGGAAGGACTCTAGTAGAGGGATAGGCTGCAACGCTCTTGCCGAACCCCGAACCCGCAATCCACTAAGCGACAAGCACGGACTCCTGCCCCCAACCGCAGGGCGCGGCAGCCAGCACCGCACCCGCCGCGACTTGAAACCGTCACCGATGCCAGACGATCGGTAACAAAGCGCCACGTAGCGGCCCGACCCTCGGTAGTCGATCTGCCCGAAGGGCCGGGGCAGGATTCCGTGCTTGCCGCCCAGCCACCACCCCAACCATCCAGCCGCAACGCGCTACAATCGCAAGCCGTCCCAAATCCCGGCCGCCATGAGTTTTCGCGTTCCCAACACGCTGGCTTTGCTGTTTTTCCTGATGGTTGCCGCACTGATCGCAACCTGGGTGATACCGCAGGGCGCGTTCGAGACCGAGCTCAATGCCCAGGGTCGCGCCATGGTGATCCCGGGGTCCTATGAGGTGGTCGAAGAGCGCACGCTGATGAGCCCGCTGGCGCTGTTCACGGCCATTCCCAGGGCGTTTGCCTCGGCCGGCGACATCATCTTTTTTCTGTTCATCATTGGCGGTGTGCTGGCCGTCATCCGCGCCACCGGCACCATCGACGCGCTGCTGGGGCGCTTGCTGAGCCGTTTCGGAACGCAACCAGCGCTGCTGATCGCGGCGGTGATTTTCGTTTTTGCGCTGGCTTCGAGTGCCGTGGGCTCGTCGGGTGAATACATTCCGTTTGTGCTGATCCTGGTTGCCTTGTGTCGCGCCATGCGCATGGATCCGATGACGGCGGTGGCCATGATCATCTGCGGTTACGGCGTTGGTTACGGCGTGGCCGCGTTCAATCCGTATACCGTTGTCGTGGCGCAGGGTGTGGCAGAACTGCCGACTTATTCGGGCTGGCCGGTGCGCTTGGCGCTGCTGGTTCCGTTCGGATTGATCGCCGTCCATCACGTGTGGTCCTACGCAGATCGAGTCCGCCGGGACCCTTCCGCCAGCCTGGTGTTTGAAGACAGCCTTGACGAGCCCGCTCAGCCGCCGGCCGACTACCCGGCGATGCACGCCGGGCACCTGGCCATCGTGATTGGCTTTTTTCTGGCTCTGGGAACGGCCGTGTGGGGCATCGCGACCCGCGGCTGGTACCTGAACGAATTGGGCGCGGCGTTTCTGGTTCTGGGTTTTGCTGCAGCGGCTATTGGCGGCCTTGGCCCCAGCCTGACGGCCGAGAAGTTCATTCAGGGCGCCCGGGAGCTGACCGAGACCGCCCTGCTGGTCGGCGTTGCCCGCGGCATTGCCCTGATCATGGAAGATGGCCAGATTCTGCACACCATCGTCCACTACCTGTCCATGCCCTTGTCGCTGGTGGGTTCGGAGCTCTCGGCAGTAGGGATGCTGGCGATCCAGTCTTTGCTGAATTTCTTTATCCCGTCGGGTTCCGGCCAGGCGTTTGTGACCATGCCGCTGATGGCACCACTGGGCGATCTGGTCGGCGTCAGCCGCCAGGTCTCGGTGCTGGCCTACCAGTTGGGTGACGGGCTGACCAACATGATCATCCCAACCAATGCCATCCTGATGGGTATTCTGGGGATGGCAGGAATTTCGTATACAAAGTGGCTGAAGTTCGCATGGCCGCTCATGGTGAAACTGTTTGCCGCAGCCGCGATCGTGCTGATTGCTGCGGTCTTTTTAGGATTTCAATGACATGACGGAAGCTGAACACTGGACCGTGTTGATTACCGGTGGCGGTGCCGGATTGGGTGCCGCGATGGCAAGAAAATTCGCCGATGCCGGCTGGACGCCGATCATCGCCGACCTCGACGAGGCAAGAGCACAGGCCGTGGCCGACGAAATTGGAGGCGACGCGCTGGCACTGAAGATGGATGTGACCCTCGAGAGCGACTGGACGCGGGTGTCCGAGGCCGTCGTTGAGCGCTTCGGCGCCCTTGACGTGCTGATCAATAACGCCGGTGTCGCCGTTGGCGGGACGCTCGAAGAAACCTCCATCGATGACTGGCGCTGGGTCATGGATATCGACTTGATGGGGGTCGTGATCGGCTGCAAGACTTTCGCACCAATGATGCGCGAGCGAGGCTCCGGTCACATCATCAACGTGGCCTCATTTGCCGGATTTGCCGCCGCCCCCGGCATCAACGCTTACGGCACGGCAAAGGCCGGCGTGATCGCAATGTCTGAAATGCTTAGAGCTGAGCTGGCCGAAACCGGTGTGGAGGTCTCGGTGTTATGTCCGGCGTTTGTCAAGACGCGCCTGACCGAAACCATGCGGGCGCCTGATGAGGGCTATCAGCGCCGCGTCGAGCGCTGGATGGAAAAATCCGGCGTCTCGGCCGAAGACGTCGCTCAGGTAGTGCTGGACGCCGTCGACAAGCCGCGCTTCATGCTGCTGACCCACGGCAATACCCGCTGGCTCCATCGCATGCGCCGCTGGCTGCCCGAAACCTACTTCGGGCTGGTGGTGCGCGGTGCCCGCAAGGCGGTTGCAAAGTCGGGCCGGTCCGCCCGATCGTAACGGTCTGCTCAGGCTGGCGGGCTTACCACCACAGTGAAACGGAGATTGAGCCGTAATCCTGACCACTGTCCTGGCCCTTGAATTCCTTGCTGCGCCAGACATGGGTATAGGCCAGGCGAAAGCGGTCGTAGCTGTATTGGAAGCCCGCGAACACTTCGCCGACCATTCTTTCGACATCAACGCCGTCCGTGCCGCCAAAGGTATTGCCTTCAATGAACAGGTCTCGCCCAACGGCTCGGCCTTCGGTACCGACGAAGAAATACCAGGTCTGGTCGTTACCCGGCTGGAAATAACCGGTACCTGAGACCGCGGGCGTGATTCTCGGGGGGCCATAGTCGTTGGTCAGGTTGAAGCCAAAGCGGGCAAACAGTCCGGCGGCAATATTGGTATAGGCGTTGCCTACCGTGACGCCGCCGACGCCGGTCAGGTCAAAGCCCAGATCGTGTTCACGTCGCCAGTCAGCCAGGCGTCGGAAACGGTCATACCCAAGCAGGATTGTGGGTTCGTTGCGAAGCTGGGAGTCCCAGCCTTTGGGCTCAGGTGAATCAACAATCTTGTGGACCGCCTTTTGAATATGCTCACCCAGGGCGGCCGGACCAACAATACCGAGCCCCACGCGTACCCGATCGGCGCCCCTGGGGTGCAGGGTACCGGTTGCAAAGCTCACGTTCAGCCAGGCGGCATACGGCCGATCGTCGGGCGGCAGAACGGGATTCTCGATATCGGCCGGGGTAAAGATGTTGTGGTTGATCGAAAACGCATAGGGCAGGGCGTCGGCTTCCTGGAAGCCTGGGAATCGTCGCGCGACCGAGGCCAGCCAGTCCGGTGCTTCCCGGGCTTCGGCAATTCTCTGGAATCTGAAGCCGCTGGTGTAATAACGGTCTTTGCCGGCGACCAGGTCGTTTTCATGTTCAATCAGCCACAGGGTAGGTTGTGGCTGGTCATCGGCGCGGACAGTACTGCCGAGCGCCAAGGCCAGAGCGAGCAGAATGATCGAGAAACAACGTGATCTGAAATGCATGAGAAGCAATCAACCTTTTGAGGTCAGGAACGGCTGATTCGAGATGCGGAGGGCATCGGTTTCAGCTTGATTATGAAAAACTGCAACGTCGGCGTCATAATAAGATCGGCGGCGTAATTATAGGGGCTGGTCCCGAATTGATGGACACAATACCGTGGGAGAGTATGACGCGCGCGCCGTCGGGTTCGATTTTTCGAATCGCGCCGTCAGAGTTGAAGCTGGGTCACAAGGTGATCGGGCTCGACTGCGCCTGGGACGAAACGCCCTGGCGGGGCCCGTCAATTGTTGTCGACGACTTTACAACCAAGTCCTATCTCAAAGAGAACTGTGAGTGGGTCGTCATCGACCTGGAGTCAGGTCCCAATCGCTTCCGTCCTTCCCCCTGGCGCCTGGAGCCGCTGTGTGAGCCAATGCCGCCCATGCCCGAGAAAGTCGAGGCACTGCAGCGGAGCGCGCTGACGGCTGAGACCTTGAAGAGCGGTGCAGCCCTTTACGCCGGGCTGCACGAGAGCGTGCGCGATTTCAGCCTGGACTTCCAGCGCACGGGCAAGGTTGACGCGGATCAAGCCCAGGCCATCGTTCAGCGCCTGGCCGAAACCATCGGTGAGTCGATGGCGGCCCTGTTCTGGTTGAGCCGAATCAAGGACCCGCGTCTCTACGTTAGTCAGCACATGATCAACTCCACGGTGCTGATGGGGGCATTCGTCTACGCACTCGGCTGGCCGAAAGAACGGATCGAAACGGCTTTAATGGTTGGGCTGTTCCACGACATTGGCAAGCTTCGCATCAACCGAGATTTACTGTTCAAGGCGGGCGAGCTGGACGAGGAAGAACTCAAGACCGTGCAAGCCCACCCGATCATGGCCGCTGAACTTCTGCGGCAGAATGCCCGTATCCCCTGGGAAGTCATTGCCGGTGTTGCGGCAAGCCATGAGCGGCCGGACGGATCCGGTTATCCGCGGGGTTTGAAGAACGACAACATACCCGTCATGGCCCGCCTGGTTGCCGTTGTCGACGCTTATGACGCGATGACTTCACGCCGGAACCACGGTCGTTTGATGACTCACCAGCAGGCGCTTGGCGTGCTCTGGAAAGAGCGTGGCACCCAGTTCAGCGCCAGCGTGGTTGAGCGATTCATCCAGTTTCTCGGCTGGGTGACTCCGGGCACCCTCGTCAAGCTCTCCGACCAGCGCCTGGCGGTGGTCATGGAGATGCAGCACGAAGGGGGTGTGCGCCCCGTGGTGCGTCCTCTGACCAAAACCGCTGAGGGTATTCGTATGGGGGGTGAGCTCATACTCAGGCCCCAGGTGGGGGGCAGCGAGAGCGAGACGCTTTCGATCGCCGAAATGCTGCCCGACGGCAGTGGAGACATCAATTCCCGTGAACTGACCGAGCAGGTGTTCGCTGTGCTGGGCGAGGATCCGCTCGATCTTCCGCGTAGCGATATCTCGATCACACCGCTGCAAGACGGCCTGCCTCCCGAAGTTGACGGCGATGACCCTGCGCCCCTGCAGGATCAGGCGCGTGCTCCGAAAGAGGCGTCTGGTCGAGGGGCTTCGACGCCGAGTTCGAACCTACCGCGACTCGCTGACGGGCTGCGGGTGTTGGTAATTGACGATGCGCTAACCGTTCGGCGGGCTCTCCAGATATTTCTCGAGAAGGCGGGGGCGGAAGTTGTTGCGGTCGAGTCGGGCGAATCCGGTCTTCGCGAGGTCAAGCATGCGCTGCCTGATCTGGTCTTTCTAGATATCCTGCTGCCGGGGATCAGTGGTTTTTCAACCTTGCGAAAAATCCGTCAGATGGCTCGGGATAAATTCATTCCTGTGGTCATGATCAGCGGTAATCCGCAGGCGACCCAGCATTTCTTCCTCGAGCGCATCGGCGCCGATGACTTTCTTCCCAAGCCCTTTGATCGCACCGATGTGAACGGTTGCCTGACGCGTTTGCTGAAGCAGCAAAAGCTCGCCGGAGCCGCCGCTGTCGGACCGGTATCCTGAGATCAGACAGGCAGTTTTTTAAGCGTAGTCTTTCGCGATGAATACCGATTTATGGATATCGCTGGCCGTTCTGGCCGTCATGCTGGGCCTGTTCGTCAGCAGTCGCTGGCGGCTGGATTTAATCGCCCTGATGGGCTTGCTCGCACTGGTGGTGACCGAGGTGATCACCACGTCTGAAGCGGTTGCCGGCTTCGCCGATCCGGTGGTTTTGATGATCGCCGGGCTTTTCGTGGTCGGCGCCGGCCTGTTTCGCACGGGGGTTGCAGACGCGCTGGGGCGGCGGGTGGAAGTGCTTGCCGGGGCGAGCCCGACCCGCCTGGTGGCGGTCATCATGCTGGTGACCGCCGTTCTGTCAGGGCTTTTGAGTTCGACCGGGACGGTGGCGGTGATGCTCCCGGTCGTGCTGGCCATCGCTCGTCGGCGCAACATCAACCCTTCGCGCCTGCTGATGCCGGTTGCCTACGCGGCCCTGTTGGGCGGCATGCTGACCCTGATTGGCACGCCACCCAACCTGATTGTCAGCGGGCAACTGGTTCAGTCCGGCATGGATGGGTTCGGCTTTTTCGCGTTTACCGCGCCGGGTTTGGTCATGCTGCTCATCGGTATGGCCTACATGCTGTTCGCCGGCCGCTTTCTGCTGCCCGATCGAACAACGGACGCACGCTCAGCAGATCGCCGGCCCGGATGGATTGAGCTGTTCGCCCAATATGGTCTGGACGAGCAACTGCAGCAGCTGCGCGTGCCGAGCGGCTCTCTTCTGGCGGCTGCCGATGTCAGCAGCAGCGAACTGCGGTCGCTGTACGGCGTTACGGTCCTGGCGATTGCCAGCACCACGCGCCGAGGCCGGTTCGTGCGCAAGGCTGAGCCCGGCACGATGATTCGCGACGATGATGACCTTTATGTGGTGGGCCGTGCCGAAGCCATCGGCTCGGTCGTCAACCGCTTTGGCTTGCGCGTGGTCGCTGAGCATGCGCAGCTGCCGGGGGATCTGCTCTTGGTTGACGCCGTCGTGCCTCCGCGGTCGGCTTTTGTTGGCCGAACCCTGCGCCAGCTGCGTCTGCACAGCGGTGCTGGCGTAACCGTGCTGGCCCAGCGCACGGCCGGTTCCGAGGAGTTGCTGCTGGATCTGGATCGTCGACTGGCCGCCGGCGATGCCTTGCTGATGACCGGCAGCCCGAAAGCACTGCGGAGTACCGCACGCTCGCGCCACGACCTGGTCCTGCTGGAGGATCTCCAGGAAGATGACGGCGACCGCGCGCATCGTGCGCCGATCGCGATCGCTGTCTTGATTGGAATGATGCTGCTGATGACCAGCGGTTCGGTCAGTAACGTGATTGCCGTAATGCTGGCAGCGGTTGCACTCGTCCTTACTGGGTGTGTGCGGATCGAAGAGGCTTATCGAAGCATCAACTTCGAGGCGGTGGTCCTGATCGCTGCCATCCTGCCCATGGCCACGGCACTCGAAAAGACCGGCGGTCTGAATATGGCATCGGAGGCTTTGATGGCGACCAGCGGTCCGTTCGGTCCGCTGGCCGTCATGGCCGTGCTGTTCATCTTTACGGCCGGCTTAAGCCAGGTGGTGTCGAATACGGCGACGACGGTTCTTGTCGCACCTATCGCCATGCAGGCTGCCTTGGCGCTGCAGGTCAGTCCTTATGCCATGCTGATGACCATTGCAATCGCGGCCTCCAGTGCTTTTGCCACGCCGGTCGCTTCACCGGTCAACACCCTGGTGCTAAGCGCCGGTGGCTACCGGTTTGTGGATTTCGTGCGGGTCGGCCTGCCGCTGCAAATCATCATGCTGGTCGCGACGCTGCTGGTTGTGCCGGTGTTTTTCCCTTTGTAAACGAGGCTAGCGGTCTTCGGAAGCCTGGCGGTCTTCAAACAAAACCGAGTGCAGGATGCGGTAGATGCCGGTATTGTCCAGATCCACCGGCAATAAATCGCTGCGGTAACCGTGCGCCTTGGCCACAACGCTGCCGGGATAGTCGTCTCCGTTGGCCCATGCGATGCCGAAGATGTGCCGGTTGCCATACTGGTCGGGCTGGGTCACGAACGCCCGTCCGCCGGTTCCGTCCGGACCGTCGAGCTGTGCACCTGTCTTGGTTTCAGTCGGCAGGACGAACCCTTCTTCGGGTTCTCTGGGTGCCCAGATGGCGGGGCTGCCGGCGTCGCTGTCGGCCCCGACCAGCAGCAAGGTGGGCCGATCAGGGTTCTCGGCGATGAAGTCCAAAGTCACACCAATGGCCCGGTCGGCACGCCCCAGCGCGTCCAGCATGCCCTGGGCATTGTTCTTGTTGGAGAAATTGTCGGTGCCTTCTTCTTCGGCCACCAGGAAAAAGTCGCGCGCGGGATCGGCGCCAAGAATGGCCAGCGCCTGGGTGACCATTTCATCGAAGCTTGGCTGATGGGCATTGTAGGTCTCAAGACCACTGGCGGCCAATCGCTCCTCGGGTAGGTCATTGTAGGTATCGACGGCGGCGAAGATGCCGATCACCTTGTCGACCTGGGGGTCCAGCCCCAGCAGTTCTTCACGGCTGAAAATAACGGTGTAGCCAGCCTCGCGTGCCTCTTCAATGAGATTGCGGCCGTCGTCGCGCACGCCCATCAGACCATGCACACCCTTGACGTCGGTGGGGAGCAGGAAGATCTCGCCACCGACGAAAATCAGATCGGCACCACTGGCCATTACATCGGCGGCAATCTCGTTGGTGTTCCTCCGGCTGACATTACTGGCCAGGAAAACGCCGGTGCCCGGTTCGCCGATATGACCTGAGTTGACGATGCCCACCCGATGCCCGGCCGCCATCGCCTCTTGCATGATGCCTACCGAAGCGCCGGAAGCGGCGGTCAGCGGCTGGTCACGATCCATGCCGTAAGAGTCATGGTGTACTTTTTTTCCGAAGGCATGAACGGTGGCGCCTGAGTGCGAGAAAGTCGACAGCCAGTTCTTCTGATGCGGCCGGTATGCGGCCAGTCGCTCCATGCGGTCCCAGTTGAGATGACCGTCGGGCCCGGCGTAGAGCATGCGACCGGCATTCCAGTGCCCCAGGCCCGTGCCGTCGGGGTGGATGAACACCGCACTGGCGGCCGAAGCCGACACTGGCAGGCAGATCAGAACGAAATAAATGCTGGTAAGCAGCAGACTGCGAA
Source organism: uncultured Wenzhouxiangella sp. (assembly GCA_964540315.1). Lineage (GTDB taxonomy): Bacteria > Pseudomonadota > Gammaproteobacteria > Xanthomonadales > Wenzhouxiangellaceae > Wenzhouxiangella. The sequence continues at coordinate 4,957 of CAZIMY010000024.1, read as the reverse complement.
TTCTCAAAACAAACCTCGTTGATGTCTCATGGATCTGAAGGGCCGAAAGAATACACCGCCAGAGTTTCAGAGTTGTTGCCGTTGCTGCAAAAAAGCCCCTACAAGCTGTCGCGGCGCGCCCGTTTGGGTGCTTCGGCGGGAACGGCGGTATCGATTGCGAGAATCTTGACCTCGCCGCCCATCTGAAACTCCAGTTCGGCCTTCTGGCCTCGCGGCGTGGCGTTAACGCCTTCCAGAAACGCCATCGGGGTGGCAACGGGGTTGCCGTTGACCGTGAGAATCAGCGCCCCGGGCCCGACACCGGCGATGGCGGCCAGCCCGGTGGACGCGGTGACCAGGACGCCGCTTTGGTCGGGCAGGTCCAGTGCTTCGCGAACTTCATCGCCGGGCAGCATGACCGTGATGCCCACCGCGGTAACCACATCGTCCTCACCGCCCAATCCTCTGAAAGGCACTTCCGAGCCTGCCGCGAGCACCTCGGGGGCGACGAGGATCGCCGCGCCGGTGCGCACCGCCAGGGCCAGCCCATCGCTGGGTCGTGAATCGATGAGCACGTCCGGCGCGTCGGGTCGGGTGATTTTGAGGGCGCCAAAATAAGTGCCTTCGCGGAGTTCGTCGACGATGACGGCTTCGAGTTGGCCGCCCAGCGCATTGATCAGGCTGCTGGCGAGATCGTGGGTCATCGGGCGCGGCATGGACATGGCGCGCTGGGCGGTGATGATGGCCCTGGCCTCGCTGGGGCCGATGAAAATGGGCACCGACGATCCGCTCGCAGGTGCTCGCAAAATGACAACGGGCGCGCCCGACATGGGGGTGATTCCAACGGTTGCCAGCTCCACTGCGACCAGTTGTTCGAACGGCACCGCAAGCCGTCGGGGCTCAGCGCTTACCGGGTCGCTCACCAGACCAGTGGCTGCAACCAGCAGGCTTATCATCGCCAGGCGCCAGTCAGGCATAGGATTTCTCTGTCTTTTGCATTGCAGTTTAAAGAGTAGCGGGGTGGAGTCGACAGCGTCCTCACGACCGGGGTTTGGCGTCCATATTGGCCGGATTTGGGCCAATCTGACCACTTTGGGTGACCAGAGCGTTAGGGTCGAGAGCATGACGTTGATTTACGCGGTCCAACCGCTGGGAGCCTTATGAGTAACCATTCGCACGCCTCGCGCTTCAAGACAACCACCCATGCCACCGCGCATTGTCTGCTGGGATGCTCGATCGGCGAGGTGCTGGGTTTGGCGATCGGGGTCACGCTCGGCATTGGTCTGTGGTTCACGCTTTCACTGGCCGTAGCGCTGGCTTTCGTGTTCGGTATCGGCTTGGCCGTCTTGCCGCTGATTCGCGGCCACGGCATGAGTTTTAGACGCGCGTTGGCGACCATCTGGCTCGGCGAGGTTGTCTCGATTACCGTGATGGAAATCGCGATGAACGGAATCGATTACGCACTCGGCGGCATGACCGCCATGTCTGTTGCTGAGCCGGTCTTCTGGTACTCGCTAATGGCCGCCATTCCGGCCGGATTCATTGCCGCATGGCCAGTCAACTGGTGGTTGATCGGGAAGAATCTGCGGGCTGGCCACTGAACGGGGCGGCTCGCCGCTGGCGCTTCGGGCCCGTTTTTTTTTGCCAGCTTGGTTAGACTGCTGGACCGACTAACCACGGCAGAATTCTCTTTTGACTTCCGGACTGCACGACGTAATCGGCCTGCTCGAGCTCGAGCGGCTGGACGATAATCTTTTCCGGGGCGATAGCCATGATATTGGCGCCCCCCAGGTCTTTGGCGGCCAAATCGTGGGCCAGGCGCTTTCGGCTGCGCACCAGACCGTGGACGGCCGCCGGCCCCATTCACTGCACGCCTATTTTCTGCGCCCCGGTGATTTCAACCACTCTGTGATCTATCAGGTGGAGCGTTCGCGCGACGGCGCAACGTATTCCAACCGTCGCGTGGTCGCGATCCAGCATGGCCGTCCGATTCTCAATCTTGCCGCATCCTTCAAGGTCGAAGAGGACAGCCCGGAGCATCAGGCCCCCATGCCCGATGTGCCAGGTCCTGAAGGGCTCACCAGCAGCACAGAACTGGGGAGGGCCGCCGCCGAGCATGCGCCCGAGAAAATGCGCCGCTTGTTGATGCATTCGCCGCCGTTTGAGTTCCGTCCGGTCGAGCCGCCGAAGTTTCTCGATCCCAGCGCACGCGCGCCGCGCAAACACATCTGGATGAAAGCCTGGGAGCAGCTGCCCGACGACGAGGCCCTGCACCGTCACTTGCTCACCTACGTGTCGGACTATGAGTTGTTGGGCACGGCGATTTTCCCGCACGAGCTGGATTTCCAGAGTCGTCGCGTACAGATGGCGAGTCTGGATCATGCGCTCTGGTTTCATCGCCCGTTTCGGGTCGACGAATGGCTGTTGTACGCCTGCGATTCGCCATCAAGCGGCAGCGGGCGTGGATTTTCCCGGGGGCAGATCTTTACCCGCGCCGGGGTTCTGGTGGCCTCGGTGGCCCAGGAGGGTGTGATTCGCCCGCGCCGAGCGGATCGAAAGCCGGCCTGAGGTAGAGCGGGCCGAGCGCGTTCCCGGTCGGTTTCGCAGCTTCGCGCTGCCGGCTCAGCGACGCTGTAGCCAGTCCAGGTACGCGCCTTCCATCAGGTCTGTTTCGGCCAACCCCAAAGAGGCCATCAGCGTTTTTGCCTCGGTGAGACCGGCCGTCTCGTCTTCGTCATCGGTCAGCACGACTTCCAGCTCCATGAATTCGCCCAGATCCTGAACCTGATCCAGGTGGATTCGCGTTCGGCCCGCCAGATACAGCGTCCGCTGCTTGACCACCCGACCCAGCTCCCCCAGCGCCAGACCCAGCGTGGCGCGCAGGCCGTCCGGATCGGCGGTTGGCGTGATCCGGTAAAAGGAGGTCTTGGGACCGGTCTCATCGGCGCGGCGGTAAAAAATCAGCTCACCCTGACCGTTGCCGAAGTCGCGCAGCTTCAAGCGTCCTTCTGGACAGTGAAAGAAGGTGTCGTCCTGCTGAATCAGTTCCGGCCCATGGTCGGCAAGGCGCCGGGCGAGGGCTTCGAGTTTGCCCCGGTCAGCGACCCGGGCCTTGATTTCAATATTGCGTGCCATCGAGGTTTGTGGTGGGCGGGCGGAATGTGTGTTCAGGATAGTGGATTCGAGCCGCCGAAAAATTTAAATCAAAAAAGTGCTTGACATCCTGTGCACTGCTTCATTACTGTTCGCCCCATGGACATCAGTCAACACCCAGTCAACGCAACCGGCGCCGCTGTACTGCAGCGCGGTTCTGACGTGGTGCTTGGCCAGGCGCTCGTACTCGTACTCGTACTTATTATTTCGCTCACAGGTAGCGGGTACGTCTAGCGCACGATTAACAAACAACAGACGAAAAAAACCCCGCTACCGAAAGGAGCGGGGTTTTTTTTGGCCTGGTGTTACTGAAGCGGATCAAGAGGCAAGACAGGGCAGCATGGAAAGCGACAAGATCAAGAAGGGGATGAGCCGGGCACCGGCACGGGCCATGCTGAAAGCGACCGGCTTGAGTGATGCCGATATCGAGCGGCCGCTGGTAGCGGTGGTCAACACCTGGAGCGAAGTTACCCCCTGCAACTATCACCTGCGCGAACTGGCAAAGCCGGTCAAGCAGGGCATCTTCGATGCTGGCGGCACGCCGATCGAGTTCAACACCGTCATGGTCACCGACGGCATCGCCATGGGCTCGGAAGGCATGAGCGCCTCGCTGATGTCGCGCGAGACCATCGCTGACTCCATCGAGCTGGCGGTTCGCGGCCACTGCCTGGACGGCGTGGTCGTGGTTGTTGGCTGCGACAAGACCCTGCCGGCCGCGGCCATGGCCCTGGCCCGGCTGGACCGGCCGGGTGTGGTCTTGTACGGCGGCTCGATCATGCCGGGCAAGCACAACGAGCTGGCGATCACCATCCAGGACGTGTTCGAGGCGGTCGGTGCCTGCGCGGCCGGCCGAATCGACGAGGACGAACTGACCGCGATCGAAAACTCGGCCTGCCCGGGTGCCGGCGCTTGCGGCGGGCAGTTCACCGCCAACACCATGGCCCAGGTGATGACACTGCTGGGCCTGTCTCCCATGGGCGTCAACGACGTTCCGGCCGTGCATCCCGACAAAGCCGAGGCCGCTGGCCGCTGCGGTGAAATCGTGATGCAGATGATCGAGCAAGGCAGGAGCGCGCGCGAGCTGATCAGCATCGACAGTTTGCGCAATGCGGCCACGGTGGTGACCGCGACGGCCGGGTCGACCAACGCGATCCTGCACCTGCTCGCCATCGCCCGCGAAGCCGGCTGCGAGTTCCACATCGACGAGTTCGACCGCATCGCCCGCAGCACCCCGGTGATTACCGACCTGAAACCCGGTGGGCGGTTCATGGCCCCGGACTTATTCGCCGCCGGCGGCACCGCTCTGGTCATCAGCGAGCTGGCCAGGGCCGGCAGGCTGGTTGATGCCCCGACCTGCACCGGCAAGACCCTGCTGGCGGAAGTGGAGAACGCGCAGGCGACCGACGGACAGGAAGTGGTTCGTACGGTTGCCGAGCCGATCAAGCCGCGCGGCGGTTTCGGGATTCTCTACGGCGATCTGGCGCCCGAGGGCTGCGTGATCAAGCTGGCCGGTCACGGCCGCCTGCAGCATTCGGGTCCCGCGCGCGTGTTTGACGGAGAGCAGGCTGCCTTCGATGCCGTCCAGGCCGGACAGATCCAGGCCGGTGACGTGGTCGTGATCCGCTACGAGGGTCCCCGTGGCGGGCCCGGCATGCGCGAAATGCTGGCCGTCACCGCCGCGCTGGTCGGCCAGGGTTTGAGCGATTCGGTCGCTCTGATCACCGACGGCCGCTTCAGTGGCGCGACCTACGGGTTCATGGTCGGCCACGTCAGCCCGGAAGCCGCCGACGGCGGTCCGCTGGCCCTGCTGTCCGACGGCGATGTC
>CAZIMY010000023.1:0-25057 GCA_964540315.1 uncultured Wenzhouxiangella sp. | reverse complement strand
TTGAATTTCTTGGTGATCGCCTCATCCTGGCCTTTCGCCAGAATGATGCCGCCGCGCGGCCCGCGCAGGGTCTTGTGGGTGGTCGAGGTCACGGCATGCGCGTGCGGCAGCGGACTTGGATACACGCCTGCAGCGACCAAGCCGGCAATATGCGCCATATCAACCAAAAACCAGGCACCGACAGAATCGGCAATCTCGCGCATGCGCGCCCAGTCCACCACGCGCGAATAGGCAGAAAATCCGCCGATCAGCAGCTTCGGCTGGTGCTCTTTGGCCAGCTGTTCCATCGCTTCATAGTCAATTTCACCGCTTGACCGATCGAGCCCGTAATGCACCGCGTTGAAAATCTTTCCGGAGAAGTTGACCTTCGCGCCATGCGTCAGGTGTCCACCTTCTGACAAATCCATCCCCAAAATGGTGTCGCCCGGCTGCAAGAGCGCCAGAAAAACGGCCTGATTGGCCTGCGAACCCGAATGCGGCTGAACGTTGGCATAGTCGCAGTCGAACAGGGTCTTGACCCGCTCAAGGGCCAACTCCTCGGCGATATCGACGTACTCGCAACCGCCGTAATAGCGCCGGCCGGGATAACCTTCGGCGTACTTGTTGGTCAGCACCGACCCCTGCGCGGCCATGACCCTGGGACTGGCATAGTTCTCCGATGCGATCAGCTCAATGTGTTCTTCCTGACGGCGCTCTTCAGCCGCGATTGCCGAAGCCAACTCTTTGTCGAAATCAGGGATGGTAAAGCTGCGATCAAACATTGCCTAACCCGCATCATGAACAGTTTGCAATGATATCAGAGCCGCCTCAAAGCCTTGCCCCAAAGACAGCGACCATGACGGCCGGTTGTCGCTATCCGAGATTGATACGATTCAGGTCGCCGCGGATATGCGGCAAAGCCAGCAATCGCGGGTTCATTACCCTGAACCACAGCGGCGGCACATAAGCCAGCACAAACATCCCGAAGTAACCGCCGGGCAAGCGCGGCAAATCGGGAAAATCGCGCAGTGACTGATAGCGCCTCTGCGGATGGGCGTGATGGTCTGAGTGGCGCTCGAGATGGAAGAGCAGGAGGTTGGAGACAACGTGATTGCTGTTCCAAGAGTGATGGGGCTGGCAACGCTCGAATCCCCCGTGAGTGCCCGGTTCTCGCAGGAGTCCATAGTGCTCAACGTAGTTGGCGCTGGTCAGTTGCCACCAGGCCACCGCGTTCTGCACCAGCAGGAACGCCAGCGCCTCGGGGCCCAGCCAGACAACGAGCCCGCCCTGGACCAGAAGAGTAATCAGCCAGGACTGAAGAATCTCGTTGTGCACGGTCCAAAATCCCCGCCCGCGCCGCGCCTGGCGCGCTGTCTCGATGACAAGCGCCCGCTTGACCCCACCGGGAATTTCGCGCAGCGCAAACCGGTAGATGGACTCTCCGAAACGCGCGCTGGCCGAGTCCTGTGGCGTCGCGACCGCCCGATGGTGGCCAAAATTGTGTTCAACGCCAAAGTGACCATACGCCGGGATCGCCAAGGCAAAGCGGGCCAGCACTTGTTCGACTAGCGTGCGCTTGTGACCCAACTCATGACCCGTGTTGACCGCAAGCCCGCCGACCAGGCCCGCGCTCCACGCCAGCACCAGCCAGGCCGGCCATGACAGTGGCGCATGAACCGCCCATACCACGGTGGCGAGCAGACTCACGTAGTACACGGGCATAACCAGCCAGGTCAGCACCCGATAGTAACGATCGGATTCCAGCCCCGGCACCGCGACTTCCGGGGGATTGGTCTCGTCCTCGCCGAGCACGGCATCGAGCAAAGGCACCAGTGCGTAGACCACAACCAGCGAAACCAGCAGCGTCCACTCTGAGCCGGTCGCAATCTGCAGCCCGATAGCGAGCACCGGCAAAAGCGGGAAAAACACCGACAACAGCCAGCCCCAGCGTTTGCGGTCCGAGTAACTCATGGGCTGGGCAGCAGAACCCGCGACGGCTAGATGGTCCATGTGTGCAAGAGGGTTGGATTGAGTGTTGAATGTGACAGGATGCGACACGGTGGAACAGTGTATAAAGTGACCATGAGTGGTCATTTCCCGCCAACCGACGGACTTTCAGGCCTGTACCTGCGCCATTTTCTCGATGCGGTAACGGCCGATGCCGATCGTCTGGCCGCCTCGGCAGGGCTGAGCGCGGACCGGCTGTCCGGCAACCAAAGAGTGCCGCTCCAGGCCGTTTTGACATTAATCGAAACGATCGATGGTCAGGTGCCCCCTGGCTGGCACGTGCGCCCGGCGTTGGAAATGGAGGCGGCCCACCATGGCCCTCTGGGGATTGCCGCCATTTCTGCGCCTACGGTGGGCCAGGGACTGGAGGCCCTGATTCGTTTTCAGGCGCTCCGTTCGCCCTTTCTGACCTTCGAGACCTCAATCAACCCCAGGGAATGGCGCGCTCGCATCATCACGGTGCATGACACCGACGGTCCCTGGTCCGTGCTCATGGAGGTCAACCTGCTGGCAATGACCGGCCTGCTTCGCCGGATGGTGAGCCCCAAATCAGACTGCATTCAGCTTGAAATACCCAAGGGCTATCGCGCCTGGCACCATCATCTACAGGCTGAATTTTCGGGTCGCGTGCGAACGACTGGTCGCGATTACAGCCTGGTCCTGCCCAGGGACCGGCTTGATCAGCCCTGCCCGCTGGCTGACCAGCGACTGCATGAAGACGCGCTGGCCAGTTGCCGAACGCTGATGGCTCAGAGCACCAGTGGCGGCCCGCTGGAAAGCGAAATTCGACGGCGTATTCTCGACAACCCGTCCCGCTCTCCGACCCAGACGGCGATGGCCCGATCACTGGGTTTGTCAAGCCGCAGCCTGCATCGCCGGCTACGCCAAACCGGCTCCACTTATCGGCAGCTGCTCGACGAGGTCAAAGCCTCGGTGGCATCCCATCGGCTTCGTCATACCCATGATCCGGTCGCTCGGATCGCCGAAGAACTGGGTTACCAGGATGCGGCCAATTTTGGGCGCGCTTGCCGAAGATGGTTCGGCTGCGCCCCGACTCAGCTGCGTCGGAGAGGTCAATGAAGCCGCTCGCACGGTTGCATCACACGCAAGCAGGGCAGACAATAGTTGAGGGCCGAGTTGTTGATGACCACAGGGGAAGCATGACTTCAGAATCACCGTCAGCCGCGCGTCGCTGGCACGCGGTTTTTTGCAAGCCACGCCAGGATGAACGCGCGGAGTTTCATCTGCGCAACCAGGGCTTCGAAACCTTTCGCCCGCGAACCCGCGAACCCCGGATTCGGAACGGCCGCCGGCATTTGACCGTCGAATCGATGTTTCCGCGCTACCTGTTCGTGGCCCTGGCCACCAATGGCCAGGACTGGGGTCCGATTCGTTCCACGCGCGGGGCGGTCGGTCTTGTGCGGATGGGTCATGAGGCTGCCACCGTGCCGACAGCGGTGATTGACGAGCTTCGCCGGCGCTGTGACGATAACGGGATCGTTCAGCTAGCCGGTGCCATCGACTTCGCTCCCGACGATCCGGTCGAGATCACCGACGGACCGCTGGCCGGCTACCGCGCGCTGTTCCAGGCGCGCACCGGTGCTGAGCGCGTCGCCGTCCTGCTGACCTTACTTAATCACGAGCGTCGCGTTGAGGTGGCCGACACGGCCATTCGACGCGCCTGACACACAACTCCAATCTTGATCAAGACCAATGCCTGAACTTGCCAACAGCCCCTTCAAGGCCTACGACATTCGCGGCCAGGTGCCGTCCCAGCTCAACGCGGATCGCGCGTATGGAATCGGCCATGCCTATGCAGCGGTCGTCAAGCCCAATGGCCCTGTCGTTATCGGGCGTGATATGCGCCTGTCCAGCGCAGAACTGGCCGAGGCGCTGGCCCGCGGCCTCAATGAAGCCGGTGTGGACACCCTGGATATCGGTCTGTGTGGCACTGAACTCGTCTATCACGCCGCCTCGCTGGAAGGCATGGGGGGCGGTGTCATGGTCACGGCCAGCCACAACCCCGCCGATTACAACGGCATGAAGATGGTCCGCGAAAAGGCGATTCCCATCAGTGGCGACACTGGGCTCAAGGAGATGGAGAACTTGCTTGCCGGCGAGCAGCCCCCTACCGCGGCAGAGAAAGCCGGTCAACACGGCAGCCTGGACGTCAGCGACAGCTACAACGACCGCCTGTTGGGCATGATTGACACCGCCGCGCTCACGCCCCTGAAAGTTGTCATCAACGCCGGCAACGGGTGCGCGGGGCCGTTCTTCGATCGGCTGGCCGCCGATCTGCCGCTGACCGCCGTGCGTTTGCACCATGAGCCGGACGGTCATTTCCCAAACGGTGTACCCAACCCTTTGCTGCCCGAAAACCGGGCAGAAACGGCGGCTGCCGTGATCGACAGCGGGGCGGATTTTGGCATTGCCTGGGATGGGGACTTCGACCGCTGCTTCTTTTTCGATCACTCGGGACGCTTCGTCGAGGGCTACTACCTGGTGGGGTTATTTGCCTCACGCCTTCTCGAGCGCCACCCCGGCGAAAAGATCGTGCTCGACCCCCGACTGACCTGGAATACTTTGGCTCAGGTTTCGGAGGCCGGTGGTGAGGCATTGATCAACAAAAGCGGGCATGCTTTCATCAAGGAGCGAATGCGGGCTGAAGACGCGATCTATGGCGGGGAAATGTCGGCCCATCACTATTTTCGCGACTTTTCCTACTGCGATAGCGGCATGATTCCATGGTTACTGCTGCTGGAAACGCTGTCGGCCACTGGCCAAAGCCTGGCCGAGCTGGTCGATGAGCGGATCAAGGCCTTCCCCTGCAGCGGCGAGATCAATTTTTCCGTCGATGACACCACGAAGGTCATTGATCGTGTCCTTGAGCACTACGCTGCCCAGCAAGGCGAACTTGATCGAACCGACGGAATCAGCCTCGCCTTCCCGGCCTGGCGCTTCAACCTGCGCGCTTCAAACACCGAGCCGGTCATCCGGCTCAACGTCGAAACTCGGGCTGATCCGGCGCTCTTGGAAGCGAAGGTCAGGGAGCTCAGCGCCCTCGTCAGCGCCTGATCGGCCTGAGCGTCTGGCCGATGGCTCCAACCATCCGGAGGCTTTGCGGGCCCGAAGTGGTGCCGTGGCTGGACCGGCTGGCCGAGTTGCGGATGCGCGTATTTCGCGACTGGCCCTATCTTTACGACGGCTCACCAGACTATGAACGCCAGTACCTGGAGGATTACGCCTCATCGGCCCATAGCGTCATCGTTCTGGCTTTGAATGACACGGAAGTCGTGGGGTGTTCAAGTGGCCTGCCCCTGCAAGAGGCCGACCCGGACTTCCAGCAGCCTTTTGTAACGGCGGGGTTCGATCGATCCGAGATCTTTTATTTCGGCGAATCCGTGCTCGACGCTGCCTGGCGTGGTCAAGGCCTGGGACACCGATTCTTTGACCAAAGAGAGGCGCATGCCAACAACCTGGGATTCCCACACACCTGCTTCTGCGCGGTCAAGCGCGCGGCAGACCACCCCCTGCGGCCTGCCGGTTATAAACCATTGGATCAGTTCTGGCGAAAACGCGGATACTTGCCTCGAGCGGATCTGCAGGCATTTTTCTCATGGAAAGACATCGACCAGAACCACGAAACCCGCAAAACCATGCAGTTTTGGCTCAAGCAAGCCTGATCATGCGCTCTGGCAGTAGTGATACCATCCCAGCGATGTCACGACAGCAGCTCCACCGGGAAGAAATCGCCAATGCCCTGACGCACGGTCTTGGCGCAGTGCTCGCGATCGGTGCCGGGTCAGTCTTGATCGCCCAGGCTGCCATTCAGGCTGGCGTCAGAGAGCTCGTCGGCGCAACGGTGTTTGTTGCTGCCCTGGTCCTGCTTTACAGCGCCTCAACCCTGTATCACCTGGCCAGAACCCCGAAGGTCAAGTCCCGTCTGAAAGTATTGGATCACTGCGCAATCTTCCTGTTGATCGCAGGCACGTACACCCCTTTCACGATCGCGGCCATGCGGGGCGGCTGGGGTTGGTCACTGTTTGGTGTTATTTGGGGGCTGGCGCTGCTTGGAATTTTGCTGAAGCTGTTTTTTACCGGGCGCTTCCACTATCTCTCAACGGCGACCTACATCAGTATGGGCTGGCTGGTGGTTGTGGCGTTTGTGCCGCTCACCCAGGCGCTTCAGCCGGCTGCGCTGGCCTGGCTCATCGCCGGCGGTGTCAGCTACACGGCCGGGACCCTCTTCTATCACAACAATCGCCTACCCTATTCGCACGCTATCTGGCATCTGTTCGTACTCGGAGGCAGCGTTTGCCACTTTGCAGCCGTTACCCTGCAGATGCTGACCCCGTCGCCCGAGCTTTCATAAACATTTGACAGGCCATGAATCCTTTGCTTCGAATCATTATCATCGCCACTGTGCTTGTGCTGACGGCAGGCTGCGTCAGCTCACCTTCAGACGATCGCATGCTGCGCGAATCACGCGCCGTGCTCAATCACTTTGTAGAGAACGATCCCGGTCTCCGTGAATGGGCCAACAACGCTCACGGCTACGTGGTCTTTCCCGAAATTGCCAAGGGCGGCTTCTGGGTCGGCGGCGGATTCGGACGCGGGGTGGTCTTCGAGCGCGGCGAGCCCGTTGGACGAGCGACCACCTCCCAGGCAACCATCGGTGCACAGATCGGTGCACAGACCTACAGCCAGGTCATCTTTTTCCGGGATCAGGCCGCATTACGAACCTTCCAGCGCGGCAACCTGGAATTTTCTGCCCAGGCCACGGCCGTCGCCGCGACCGCTGGAGCATCGGCCACGACCAGCTATGAGCGCGGCGTCGCGGTGTTCAACATGACCCGGGGCGGGCTGATGGCAGAGGCGTCGGTTGGGGGTCAGCGCTTTACTTACGAGCCGCTGTAGACGCCTCCTCGCCGTCCGAGGAGCCATCAAGAAACTGAAGGCGGGCGAGCCGCGCATAGAGCTCGCTGTCTTTGAGCAGCTGATCGTGGGTACCTTCAGCCACGACCCGCCCGGCCTCGAGCACCAGGATACGATCGGCGCGCCGTACCGTCGCCAGTCGGTGCGCAATGACCAGCACGGTCCGGTCCCGGCTCAGCTCATCCAGGGCCGTTTGGACCAGACGCTCGCTTTCAGCATCCAGACTGGCCGTTGCCTCATCGAGCAACAGCAGTGGCGGCTGCTTGATCAGTGCGCGCGCGATGGCGATGCGCTGTCGCTGTCCACCTGACAGACGAACACCCTTCTCGCCCATAAAGGTTTCATAACCCTCGGGCCATTGATCGATGAATTCTCCAGCGTGGGCGCTGATCGCCGCTGCTTCAATCTGTTCCTGAGTGACCCCATCCACGCCGTAGGTAATGTTGTCGGCCGCTGATCCGGAGAAGACGGTGACGTCCTGCGGAACAAAGCCAAGCCCTGACCGCAGCTCGCGCAGGTCCAGCTCGCGAAGATCGATGCCATTCAGGGCAATCTTGCCTTCGTCCGGGTCGTAAAAACGCAGCAGCAGCTGAAAAAGCGTTGACTTACCGCCACCGGAAGGCCCCACGAGCGCTACGGTCTCGCCCGGCTGAACCTCGAAATCCAGGCCTCGAAGCACCAGCGTTTCAGGTCTGGAGGGATAGGCAAAACTCAAGTTTTTTACTGCCAGTGACAATGGCCCCGGCGGAAACGCCGTTGGCTGTTCAGGTGAGCGAATGACCGGCTGTATGGCAAGCAGTTCGGCCAGACGCTCCATCGCTCCGGCTGCCCGCTGCAACTGGGACCAGATTTCACTGAGACTGGCAGTCGCTCCCGCCGCAATCGCCGCATACATCACGAACTGCCCCAGCTGGCCGGGACTCATTGCGCCGGTGAGGACGGCACGGGCACCCAGCCACAGGACAAAGGTAATTGCCCCAAAGGTCAGCAGAATCACCAGCACGATGAGCACCGTGCTGGCCGCAATTCGGCGCCGCGCCGCGGCCACGGCCTGTTCAACCGTGACTTCGAACCGAGCCTGTTCGCGGGGTTCCTGAGCGAAAGCCTGGACCGTCTGGACGGCGTTGATTGCCTCATCACCAAGCGCACTGATGTCGGCAATTCGGTCCTGGGCAGCCCTGGACAGTCGCCTCACCCAGCGACCCAGGACCAGCACGGGCAAGAACATCAGAATGATCAGCAGACCAATGATGCCGGCAAGATTCGGCGCCGTCAGGGCCAACGCGACAGAACTCGCCGTCAGCATGACCAGGTTGCGGATTCCGAACGATACGGTCGACCCTACCAGTGTTTCAACCAGCGTGGTGTCAGTATTGAGCCGCGACAGCACCTCGCCGGTGCGGGTGCGAGCGAAGAATTCCGGGGTCATGCTGAGGACCCGCTGGTAGACGGCCATTCGCAGATCCGCAACCACCCGCTGGCCCAGCCAGCTGACCCAGTAGAAGCGCAGCCCCCCACCCACCGCCATCACCGCGGCAGCCGCAAACAACAGCCAGAACCAGCGATTGATGTTCTCCAGATCCTCCGCCATGAATCCCCGGTCAATGACCTGGCCGACTGCCAGGGGAATCGTCAGGGCGCCTGCCGCAGAAAGGAGCAGAAAGAGACCGGCCAGCAGCAGCTGCAGGCGATAGCGCGCCAGAAATGGTTTCAGGGCGGACAGCGATGAGACCTTACGGCTGGTTGGACGTTGAACTGCAGACTCAGACATGGAAACGAATTCAGACCGTTGTGACTAAACCGGGCGGCTACGCTGCCATCCAGCCCAGAAAAAAAGCGCCAACCCCAGCCAGACCAGGCCGAACGTTATCGCGTGATCCATTGTAAACGGCTCGCCGTAGACGAAAACGGCAAGGATAAAAGTGATGCTTGGGGCAAGATACTGCATCAGCCCGATCGTTGTGAGGGGCACCCGGCGCACACCAGCGGCAAACAGCAGCAGCGGAGCCACGGTGAGCAGCCCACTTCCGGCAAGCAGGAGCGCCGAGACGGGCCTGGCCATGTCAAACGCCAGGCTCCCATCGACCCCCATTCGCCAAATCCAGATCAGGGCAAGGGGGCTGACCACCAGGGTCTCCCAGAACAGCCCGACCATAGGCCCGACATCCAGCAGCTTTCGAATCACACCGTAGGCGGCAAAGCTGGCCGCCAGACTCAGCGATATCCAGGGCACCTGGCCTAACTGCCAGGCCATATAGGCGGTCCCCGCCGCCGCAATAAGAACCGCCAGCGTTTGTGCCGGGACCAGCCGCTCTCTGAAAATAAGCAGGCCCAGCAGGACCGACATGAGCGGGTTGATGAAATAACCCAGGGAAGTTGAGAGAATCCTGTCGGTGTTAACCGCATGCACGAAGACCAGCCAGTTCACCCCGATTAAGCCGGCGGTCAGACAAAGCGCTTGAAACTCCCGCCGTGAAATACGCAGATGGGCAAGCACCTCAGAACGCTTGCGTATGAAGAGCACCACAGCCAGGAAAAGCACCGACCACACCACCCGGTGAGCGATGATCTCGTCTGCGCGCACGTCGGCCAGCTGCTTGAAGTAGACCGGCGCCATGCCCCAGATGGAAAAAGCACCCAAGCCAGCCGCGAGCCCCAGCCGGCTTTCAGTATCCGCCCTGTCATGCATTACTGGTTCGACGCGGGGGGCTCGATTTCAGAAAATTGTGGCTGCTGCAACGTTCCCGACAATCTCACGACCCGCTCAGCATTCGCCGCGCCCGACAGGCGCGCCTGACCTGAAATATTACGGAACTTGTCGAACGATAAGTCTTTGAATTGAATTTGTTCCTGGTCACGGTTAATTCGCAAACCGGGAAACTCGATCCTGTCGGCGCTTAGAACAAACGAACCTTCGGCAACGTCATAATCCGCGCCGGGACTTGCGCTCATCGCCGCTCGAAGTGGGGCCAGATCAGCGACAAACCCATCAAAGAACTGGAATGTGCCGCCGGCAAGACGGGTCTCAAGACCCTCATCAAGCGGTTCTATCAGCACCTGTCCAACGCCGTCTGCCTGAATCGGCGCACCCGCTGCGGCCAAAGTAGCGGCCAGGTGATCAATCTCGATCCTTGCCTGTAAAGACAACAGGCTGGCCTCGCTGCTGATCGCCAAATCTCCCAGCACCTCCAGCGTGCCGCCGGGAAGACTTGCCCGAGCTGCCTGGATTTCAGCAAACTGATCGCGAGCGCCAATTTGCACGACTGCGTTGGTCAGCGGCCATCCGCCAAGCTCAAATGTCGCCGCCTGAAGATTCAGGTCGTAGTCATGGAGTGCAGTCCAGCCTGTCACAAGCGCCAGCGGAAAAACGGCACCAGACAGCCCAAAAGCCCGTCCCAAACGCTCAGCGTTGAGGGTATCGCCAGACAATTCGACCGCGAAGTAAGGCCTGGGGCGTGCTTCATAACGACCTTCCACGCGAGCGCGCTGATCACCGACCGTCAACACGCCGTCACTCAGCACCATGTCCAACGGCGGCAGCGCCGAAAAATCCAGAGTTCCGGACAACTCAAAGCCGCTGATGGCGCCCGGGGATTTGCCCCGCATCGTCATGTCGGCCAGACGAAATCTGCCGGTGCCGGCGGGCACGAACAGAACGCCGCTCAGAGCCACATCTTCGACGAGCGCAGGGTCACCGACAGCTCCTTCAAATACTAGGCTCAGGGCCCGATCAAAAGCAAGGCCATCCAGTTCCATCCGCTCAACGCTGACCTGCTGCAGCGCCTGCGATCCAAGCCGCCCAATCTGAAGCGACAGATTTTCCAGCCGCAGCGGGCCGTTGACCAGAAGACCGGCCTGACCGTTTCGATCGCGACGGTGGAGCAGTCCGGACAGACTGTGGCGCCCTTGATCGTCAAACAAGAGATTCAGGCGGGCGCCCGCCAGGGAAAGCTCTTCGGTCTCAACGCGCCCCCTGAGCAAGGGGGCCAGCCTGATACGCGCCGACAGGCGATCGCTTGTCAGCAGATTCATGTCCTCAAAGACCTCTGATCCCGACAGCCGGACCTTCCCGACCTCAATTTCCAACCGAGGGAAGAAACGCAGAGAGACTGCCCCCTCGATCTGCAGCTGCCTTCCCAGCTGATTTTCGACGTGCGCCGCCAGAAGGCGCTTCAGGCGCTCCTCATCATTCAACATGACGAGGCTGCCCGCAAAGCCGACCGCAATGATCGCCAAAGCGACCGCGACTGCGCTCAACCGGCGCATTAGGGATTGGGGGAGGTGGGCTTCATACCGGGATTGTAGCCAAAGCCGGCGCCAAACGACAAAGGCCCGATCAATCGACCGGGCCTTTGCATCACAACCATTTTCCGGCAGCTAGTCAGCTTGTACCGCTTCCACGTTCTCAGGACGGTCAACCAGCTCCACATAGGCCATCGGCGCCTTGTCACCCGCTCGATGTCCGCACTTCAGAATTCGCAAGTATCCTCCGGGGCGGGTCGCATAGCGAGGACCCAGCTCCTGGAATAATTTGCCAACCGCTTCCTTGTCGCGCAAACGCGCAAAGGCAAGCCGCCTACGAGCGACCGTATCTTCCTTGGCCATGGTGATCAGCGGCTCGGCCACCCGACGCAATTCCTTGGCTTTGGGCAAGGTTGTCTTGATCAATTCGTGATGAATCAGGCTCGAAGTCATATTCTTGAACATCGCCCGACGATGCGACGAATTCCGATTGAGCTTTCGCCCTGCTTTGCGATGACGCATGATTAATTCTCCTTAGTTCCCGGGACGGGCCAGGCTGGCGGGCGGCCAGCTTTCCAACCGTGTTCCCAGGGCCAGGTCATGAGACGCCAGCACCGTCTTGATTTCGGTCAGCGACTTCTTGCCAAGGTTGGGTGTCTTCAAAAGTTCCGTTTCGGTGCGCTGAACCAAGTCACCGACATACTGAATGTGTTCTGCCTTGAGGCAATTGGCAGAGCGAACGGTCAGTTCGAGATCGTCAATCGGGCGCATCAACACCGGGTCAAAAGACTCGGGGCTGGACGCCTCGGCATCTTTTTCGCGAGCGACAAAGTCGACAAAGACCGACATCTGGTCAACCAAGATGCCAGCAGCAAGCTTGACCGAATCCTCGCAGCTCATGGTGCCGTTCGTCTCGATGTCAAGAACAAGGCGATCGAGGTCGGTCCGCTGGGCCACACGCGCGCTTTCTACCGTGTAGGCAACGCGATGAACCGGGCAATAAGAGGCATCGAGCTGCAGTCGGCCAATCGGACGCGACTCTTCCTCGTTGAAGCGCAGCGCAGCCGCAGGTTGATAGCCAACGCCACGCGTGACCCTCAGGCGCATGCTCAGCGATGCGTCCTTGGTCAGGTTGCAAATCACGTGGTCCGGGTTGACGATTTCGACGTCATGATCCAGCTGGATATCACCGGCAGTCACAGGACCCGCTTTGGTCTTGCTCAGCGTCAGCGTCGCCTCTTCGCGCGAGTGCATCCTGACGGACACCTCTTTCAGGTTTAGAAGCAGCTCGACGATGTCTTCCTGCAAACCCTCTACCGAGGTGTATTCATGCAGGACGCCGTCGATTTCAGCCTCTGTAATCGCGCTGCCCGGAATCGAAGAAAGTAATACTCTTCGCAGGGCGTTGCCGAGCGTATGACCGAAGCCTCGCTCGAGCGGCTCAAGGGTGATTCGCGCGCGGCGCGGGGAAATCTCGTCGACCACGAGTCCCTTCGGCTTGAGCATGGTACCGATCAGTTCACTTATCTGGCCAGCCATCAGGTGCCTCTCTTTCAAATTCTTGCAGTGAAGAGCGCCGGCCAACGGCCGACGACTCGAAATTACTTGGAGTAAAGCTCGACAATCAGGTTTTCGTTGATGTCGGGAGGAAGATCGTCGCGATCCGGCAGCGCCTTCAGCACGCCTTCCATTTTGTCGGCGTCAAGATCGATCCACCCCGGAATCGTATCGAGATCGCGCGCCATGGTCAGTGCTTCCTGAATCCGCAGCTGCTTGCGGGCTTTTTCCCGAATAGAAATCCGATCGCCCGGGGAAATCTGCGCCGACGGAATATTGCAAACCTTGCCGTTCAACTCGATGCCTTTATGAGACACCAGCTGGCGAGCCTGAGCACGGGTAACCCCGAATCCCATCCGGTAGACAACGTTGTCCAAACGGCCCTCGAGCAGCTGGAGCAAATTTTCACCGGTTGCGCCCTTCTGACGGGCCGCGGCCTTGTAGTAGTTGCGGAACTGGCGCTCAAGAACGCCGTACATGCGGCGCACTTTCTGCTTTTCACGCAACTGGAGAGCGTAATCCGACAGTCGCTGACGACGGCCGTCGCCATGTTGGCCCGGCGGCTTATCAAGCTTGCACTTGGAGTCCAGGCCACGGGCCGGGCTCTTCAAGCTCAAGTCCATGCCTTCGCGGCGTGCCAGCTTGCAGGTAGGTCCAGTATATCTTGCCATGTTGCTCTCTGATTCGAATCAATTGCCCGTGTCTTTAGACGCGGCGCTTCTTGGGTGGGCGACAACCGTTATGTGGAATCGGCGTTACGTCGATGATATTCGTGATCTTGAATCCGGCCGCATTGAGAGAGCGGACAGAGGACTCGCGACCTGGTCCAGGCCCGTTAACCCGGACCTCCAGGTTCTTCATACCGTATTCCTGCGCGGTCTTGCCGGCATTCTCTGCGGCAACCTGAGCAGCAAACGGCGTTGATTTCCTTGAACCACGAAACCCTGAACCACCACTGGTCGCCCACGACAAGGCGTTGCCCTGCCGGTCGGTGATGGTGATAATGGTGTTGTTGAACGACGCGTGCACATGCGCGATGCCGTCAACGACCACTTTTTTGACCTTCTTCTTGCCTTTTCCGGTCTGCTGCTTGGCCATAAATGTACTTCCTTAACGAATCGGACGACGCGGGCCCTTGCGGGTCCGTGCGTTAGTGCGAGTGCGCTGGCCCCTGACGGGCAAACCGCGACGATGGCGCAGGCCTCGATAGCAGCCAAGATCCATCAGACGCTTGATGTTCATCGAGACTTCTCGACGCAGGTCACCTTCAACAGACATGCTCCCGATTGTCTGGCGGAGCTTCTCCTGCTCAGCTTCGGTCAGATCTCTGACTTTCGTCGCGGGATCGATTCCGGTGGCTTCACAAATCTGATAGGACCGGGTTCTGCCGATGCCATAGATATGGGTCAACGCAACCCACGTGTGCTTCTGAACGGGCAGATTGACGCCTGCGATACGAGCCATTCTTAATTCTCCAAAAACCTGTTACGTCTGATGAGCGCAAACCCGCAATTATAGCGTGGTTTCCCTTGTCTCTCAAGCCTGAGGACTGAGGCGCCCGTCAACCTTGACGCTGCTTGTGCTTCGGGTCGCTGCAGATCACGTAAACCACGCCGCGACGGCGCACAATCTTGCAGTGACGACAAATCTTTTTGACCGAGGCCTGAACTTTCATTGCTTTTACTCCAAAAGACCGCTAATGCGCTACGACCGCCGCACCGACCCGGCACGGCCGTAGCCCTTGAGGTTCGATTTTTTCAACAGGCTGTCGTACTGATGAGACATCAGATGAGCCTGAAGCTGGGCCATGAAATCCATGGTGACCACCACAATGATCAGCAAAGACGTGCCACCGAGATAAAACGGCACGTTCCAGCGCATGATCAGAAACTCAGGCATCAGGCAAACACCCACTAGATACAAAGCACCAACGGCGGTCAAACGGGTCAGCACATAATCAATGTACTCGCCAGTCTGTCGGCCAGGGCGAATTCCCGGGATGAAGGCCCCTGACTTTTTCAGGTTGTCAGCGGTTTCGCGCGAGTTGAAAACGATTGCGGTGTAGAAGAAACAGAAGAAAACAATCAATGCGCCGAAAAACGCGATGTAGATCGGCTGACCCGGGCTCAGCTGCTGGGCCACATTCTGAAGCCAGCTCACGCCCTCGGTTTGCCCGAACCAGGTTGAAATGGTTGCCGGGAAAAGCACCAAACTGGATGCGAAGATCGCGGGAATCACACCCGCCATGTTGACCTTCAGCGGCAGATGGGTCGACTGGCTGCGATACGCCTGGCGTCCCTGGCGCTGCGCATAGTTAACGGTAATACGCCGCTGTCCGCGTTCGACGAAAACAACAAAGGCCGTCACGGCCAGAGCCATTGCCAGCAGGAACGTTGCCGTAGTGATTCCCAGCTGTCCGGTGTTGACCAACTCCAGTGTTGCGCCAATCGCTGAAGGCAACTCTGCGACAATGCCCGCGAAAATAATGATGGAAATACCGTTGCCAATGCCGCGCTCGGTGATCTGCTCACCCAGCCACATCAGGAATACCGTTCCTGCCGTCAAGGTCACGACTGCGGCCAGGACAAATCCAGGCCCGGGCGCAATGACGACCGGCAATCCCGCGCCAGCACCCTGATTTTGCAGCGCCATGGCCACGCCAAAAGACTGGAACAGCGCGAGAACCACGGTGAAATAACGCGTGTACTGGGTAATCTTACGGCGACCTGCCTCTCCTTCCTTGCGCAATGCCTGCAGCTGGGGAATCGCGTGGCTCATCAACTGCATGATGATCGCGGCCGAAATATACGGCATCACGCCCAGCGCAAATATCGAAAACCGACCCAGTGCCCCACCGGTGAACATGTTGAACATGTCCACAATCGTGCCGCGCTGCATGTCCATCAATTCGATCAGCGCCAGCGGATTGATGCCCGGCACGGGAATGAAAGTCCCAAGCCGGTAAACCAGAAGAGCGACCAGCACAACGAACAGGCGCTGCCGGAGCTCCTTCATACGCCCGAGCCCGCCCAGCATTCCCGCCATTTGAGAGGCGTTGGCAGACATTACTCGACCGATCCTCCGGCAGCTTCGATCGCCTTGACGGCACCGGCGGTGACGTGCAGGCCGGACACCTTGATGGCGCGAGTAATTTCGCCGGTATTGACGATACGGACCTTACGGGTGCTGTTGCCTACAACACCAGAGGCCTTCAGCGTCTCGAGATCGATAACATCGCTCTCCAAGCCGTTGAGTTGGTATAGCCGAACTTCGCGAGTCTGCCGATTAACGGCCGAAGCAAACCCGACTTTCGGGAGGCGACGCTGGAGCGGCATCTGCCCGCCCTCAAATCCGACCTTGTGGTAGCCACCTGAACGGGATTTCTGACCCTTGTGGCCACGCCCGCAGGTCTTTCCCAGACCGGACCCGATGCCCCGCCCGACGCGTTTGCGGTCAGTCTTGCTGCCTTCTGCGGGCTGAATTGTATTGAGCTTCATGATAAGTCCTTGATGATGTTGGCCAATCTCTCTCAGGCCGGCTCGACCCGAACGAGATAGTCCACCTTTTTAATCATGCCGCGAATGGCCGGCGTGTCCTCGAGTTCAACCGTGTGGTTGATCCTGCGAAGGCCGAGCCCGCGGACGGTTTCGCGATGCTTGCCAATCGTCCCGTTGATACTGCGGACGAGAGTGACACGAACTTTCGACTGCGTGCTTTTAGCCATGATGTTGCAGAATCTCCTCGACCGGCTTGCCACGCTTGATTGCCACCTGCTCCGGTGAAACCATCGCCTGCAAGCCCTTCATGGTTGCGCGGACCAGATTAATTGGGTTGTTGGACCCGACGCTCTTGGCAAGAACGTTATGGACACCAACCGCTTCGAAAACGGCTCTCATGGCGCCACCTGCGATAACACCGGTACCCTCGGAGGCAGGCTGCATGTAGACCCGGGAGCCGCTGTGCCGGGACTTGATCGGGTGCCAAAGCGTGCCTTCATTCAGCGAGATTCGGATCATGTCGCGCCGCGCGCGCTCCATCGCCTTTTGAATTGCCAGCGGAACTTCCCGCGCCTTGCCATAACCGAAACCGACCTTACCTTCCCCGTCACCGACCACTGCCAGTGCGGTAAAGCTGAACTGCCGTCCACCCTTGACCACCTTGACCACGCGGTTGACGGCTACCAGTTTTTCAATCAGGTCGTCCGAGTTGGTTTCTCTAGCCATGTTGAATTCCGTTAATTCCTGTTAGAACTTCAGACCGGCTTCGCGGGCTGCGTCAGCCAGCGCCTTGATCCGTCCGTGGTACTTGAAACCCGAGCGATCGAAGGCCACGCCCTCAATGCCAGCAGCGATGCTGCGCTCAGCGATAACCTTGCCAATAACCTTGGCCGCTTCGACGTTGCACGTGCCTTTCAAATCAGCCCGCACGTCTTTTTGAAGCGTAGATGCCGCGGCAACCGTCCGATCTCCTTCAGGCGCAATGACCTGGGCATACAAGTGCTTGCCGGAGCGGTGGACCGTCAGACGAGGAACGCCCGAGCGAAGAATTCTCGCCCGATTCTTGCGTGCCCGCCGAAGTCTGGATTCGTTTTTTCCCTTAGTCATCATGTCTGACACCCTTACGCCTTCTTGGCTTCCTTCATTACCACGCGCTCATCGGCGTAACGAACACCCTTGCCTTTGTAGGGCTCGGGCGGCCGGAATGCGCGAATTTCAGCGGCAACCTGTCCAACCTGCTGCTTGTCAATCCCCCGAATAATCACTTCAGTTTGGCTCGGACACTCCACAGAGATTCCCTCGGGAATCGGAAAGTCAACCGGGTGGCTGAAGCCCAACTGCAGATTCAGCGTCTTTCCCTGTATGGCAGCACGATAACCAACGCCAACGAGCGCCAGCTTGCGTTCAAAGGGGTTGGTGACGCCTTCAACCATGTTGTTGATCAGCGCACGCATGGTACCCGCCATTGCCATGTGCTCGTCCCGATCCGGGCTGACGGTCACCACCCCGTCTTCGAAAGTCAGTTTTACCGCCGGGTGCAGGGTCATTTCCAAGCTGCCCTTGCTACCTTTCACGCGGACCTGGCCATTCGACTCGCTGAACTCAACGCCCGACGGAATCGAAATAGGACTTTTGGCAATTCTTGACATCGTGGCTTCCTTTCAATAATTCCTGCTCAAGCGACGAGACAGAGCACTTCGCCGCCCTGCCCTTCGGCACGGGCGCGAGCATCCGTCATCAACCCGCTAGAGGTGCTGATAATGGCGACCCCCAAACCGTTAAGAACGCGGGGAATGTCATCTTTGCCAAAATAGCGGCGTAGACCGGGCTTGCTGAAACGCTCCAAACGATCAATGACGCCTTTGCCATCGATATATTTCAGTTCGATTGAAAGAGTGCTCTTGACGCCGTCTTTTTCAACGCTGAATTCGCGGATATAACCCTCATCCTTCAAAACCGCCGCCAGGGCCGCCTTGATAGTTGACGCGGGCATGGAAACGCTGCGTTTGCGAACAGCCTGGGCGTTTTTGATCCGCGCCAGCATGTCAGAAATGGGATCGCTCATGCTCATTAGTTTTGCTACTCCTTACCAGCTGGCCTTGCGCAAGCCCGGCACGTCACCGCGCATTGCGGCTTCACGAAGCTTGTTGCGCGCCAAACCGAACTTGCGGTAATAACCGCGCGGACGCCCAGAAACACGGCAGCGGTTGCGACCACGAACCGGACTGGAATCGCGGGGTAACTTATTCAAGCGATGCATTGCATCCTGCTTGACTTCATAGTCCGCGTCCGGATCGGCGATCACCCGCTTCAGCTCAGCACGCTTGCTTGCGAGCCGACCAGCGAGTTTCGTCCGACGCTTCTCGCGTTCTACCATTGATACCTTGGCCATGGCTGAATTCTCCTTAGCGAGCCCTGAAGGGAAAGCCGAACGCTTTGAGAAGAGCGAGGCTTTCCCTGTCGGTCTTTGCCGACGTAGTGATGGCAATGTCCATACCCCGGATCGAATCGATCTGGTCGTAATTGATCTCGGGAAAAATAATTTGTTCCTTAACGCCGAGGCTGTAATTGCCACTGCCGTCAAAGGACTTCCTCGATATACCGCGAAAGTCACGAACGCGCGGTAGAGCGACGTTGACCAGCCGGTCGAGAAACTCGTACATCCGCTCTCGGCGCAGAGTGACCTTGCACCCAATCGGATAACCATCCCGGATTTTGAAGCTGGCGACCGACTTACGGGCTTTGGTCACGACGGGACGTTGCCCGGCAATCTTTGCCATATCGGATACCGCGTGTTCGATGACCTTCTTGTCACCGACCGCCTCACCCAGCCCCATGTTGAGCGTAATCTTCTCGAAACGCGGGACTTCCATAACGTTGCGATAGCCGAATTCTTCGGTCAGTTGACCGATGACGGTATCGCGATAAAACTGCTGCAGCCTGGCCATAGCTCGTATCTGCCCTTAAATGTCTACGACTTCGCCGGTCGAGCGGAAAAACCGCACTTTCCGACCGTCTTCAAGAAACTTGTATCCGACCCGATCAGCCTTGTCGGTTGCCGGGTTGTACAGCATCACGTTCGACGCATCAATCGGTGCTTCACGCTCGATGATGCCGCCCGGCTTTTGCGCCTGCGGGTCGGGTTTTTGGTGACGCTTGATCATGTTCACGTTTTCGACGAGAAACCGCGAATCTTTCAGAACCTTCAAAACGTGACCCCGCTGGCCCTTGCTGCGGCCGGCAATCACAATCACTTCGTCGCCCTTGCGTATACGTTCCATCAAACTCTCCTTACAGCACTTCCGGCGCAAGTGAAACAATCTTCATGAAGCGCTCTGAACGCAACTCTCGAGTCACGGGCCCGAAGATGCGGGTACCGATCGGCTCAAGCTTGGCATTCAGCAACACCGCCGCATTGCCATCAAAGCGAATCAGAGACCCGTCACGTCGACGCACACCCTTTGCCGTACGCACAACGACTGCGTTGTAAACCTCACCTTTCTTGACCTTCCCGCGCGGAATAGCGGCCTTGACGGTCACCTTGATGACGTCTCCGATATTGGCGTAACGGCGCTTGGACCCACCGAGCACCTTGATGCACATGAGCTCTCGCGCGCCGCTGTTGTCCGCGGCGGATAATCTTGATTGCATCTGAATCATGCCGAAATGCTCCGCTTACTGAGCGCGCTCAACCACTTCGATCACGGCCCAGGCCTTCGTCTTCGAGACGGGCCGGGTCTGCGCGATGCGAACGGTGTCGCCCTCGTTACAGTCATTGGTTTCGTCGTGCGCATGCACTTTGCTCGAACGCCGCATGTACTTGCCGTAAAGCGGATGCTTAACCAAACGCTCCAACCGTACGGTCACAGTCTTGTCCATTTTGTTGCTGACCACGCGCCCGACCTGACTGCGCTGGACCTTATTCTCGTCACTCATGCTGTTGATCCCTGAAGCTGGTTGAGCACGGTCTTAACACGCGCAATATCTCTGCGAACGTGGCGCATCTGATTACGATCGTTCAGAGTGCCATTCGCATGCTGGATACGCAGTCCGAACTGCTCCTTGCGCAGCCCCAGCAATAGTTCCTTGAGCTCGGCGGCATCCTTGCTCTTCAGTTCAGATGCTTTCATGACATCGACCTCGCAACAAAATTGGTCTTGACGCTCAGCTTGGCTGCGGCCCGGCGAAACGCCTCGCGCGCGACATCCTCGCTAACGCCCTGAATTTCATAGATCATCCGACCTGGCTGGATCGGCGCAACCCAATATTCCACGTTACCCTTTCCTTTACCCATCCGGACTTCAACCGGCTTTTTGGTCACCGGCTTGTCGGGGAAAACCCGAATCCAAAGCTTTCCGCCACGCTTGACGTGACGGGTGATCGCGCGTCTGGCAGACTCGATCTGACGCGCGGTCAAAAATCCGCGGGTCGTCGCCTGAAGACCAAACTCTCCAAAGCTCACTTTATTGCCAACCAGCGCAAGACCCCTGTTGCGGCCTTTTTGCTGCTTTCTGAATTTTGTCCGCTTAGGCTGCAGCATGATCAGCTCTCCTTACGACCGCCTCGGCCGGCGGATTTTTCGTTGCTGGTTTCGGCGTAGAGATCAAATACATCACCGGTGTAAACCCATACCTTGATGCCAATGATCCCGTAGGTGGTTGCCGCTTCAGCGACCCCGTAGTCCACGTTGGCGCGCAGCGTGTGCAAAGGCACGCGCCCTTCTCGATACCATTCGGTTCTGGCAATGTCCGCGCCGTTCAGTCGGCCGCCGACCTGCACCTTGATTCCCTGTGCCCCAAGACGCATCGCGTTACCGACCGCTCGCTTCATCGCCCGCCGGAACATGACCCGGCGCTCGAGCTGCTGGGCGATGCTTTCGGCCACCAAACGCGCGTCAAGTTCAGGTTTGCGGATCTCGTTGACACGAATATTGGTCGGCACGCCCATAATCCGGGTCATGTCGCGACGCAGCTTCTCGATGTCTTCGCCCTTTTTGCCAATCACGATGCCGGGGCGGGCCGTGTGGACCGTGATCTCGGCAGACTTGGCGGGACGCTCGATGTGGATATGACTCACCGCGGCATGCGCCAGCGCCTTGTTCAGGAATGCGCGCGCTTCCAAATCACTGTTGAGATAGTTCGCGAACTCCTCACCTTCGGCATACCACTTGGCAGACCAGTCTTTGGAAATTCCTAAGCGAATACCGTTTGGATGTACCTTTTGACCCATGGTTTGTCCTTAACTCTCTGCCAACACGACGGTTATATGGCTGCTGCGCTTGAAGATCCGCGTGTAACGACCCTTTGCTCGCGCCCGGCCGCGCTTCATCGTCGGCCCTTCGTCAACCCAGATGCGGTCGACCTTCAATTCGTCGATATCCGCGCCCACGTTGTGTTCGGCATTGGCGACCGCCGAAAGCAGAACCTTGCGGACGATCTGAGCGGCTTTCTTGTCGCTGAACATCAACAGCTCATCAGCACGTTCGACCGGCAGACCACGAACCTGGTCGGCCACCAAACGCACTTTTTGCGCCGAAATCCGAGCACCTTTGAGCTTAGCAATCGCTTCCATGACCCATTCTTCCCGTTACTTGGTTTTTCGATCACCCGAATGACCCTTGTAGGTCCGGGTAGGTGCAAATTCTCCAAGCTTGTGCCCGACCATGTTTTCATTGATCAGAATCGGCACATGCAAGCGCCCGTTGTGGATCGCAATCGTGAGGCCAACCATATCCGGCAGGATCATGGAGCGGCGCGACCATGTTTTGATCGGACGCTTGTTATTGGTCTCGACAGCTGACTCAACCTTTGCGACAAGGTGATGATCAACAAACGGGCCTTTCTTAATTGAACGTGGCATCGTGAATCCTCAGACTTATTTACGCTTGCGTGAGCGCGTGATGTACTGGGTCGTGCGCTTATTGGATCGCGTGCGCTTGCCCTTGGTCTGCTGCCCCCAGGGCGTCACCGGATGACGACCTCCTGAAGTCCGGCCTTCACCACCACCATGCGGGTGATCGACAGGGTTCATGGCGACACCACGCACGGTTGGACGAACACCACGCCAGCGCTTGGCTCCGGCCTTACCCAGTTTTTCCAGGTTGTGCTCGGAGTTGGCGACCTGGCCGATCGTGGCCCTGCAGCGTACGTGAATCTTTCGCGTCTCCCCGGACCGCAGCATGACGGTCGCGTACTGACCCTCACGGGCCACCAGCTGGGCAACGGATCCGGCGCTGCGCGCCAGCTGTCCGCCCTTACCGGGCTTGAGCTCCACGTTGTGGATCTGCGTACCGACCGGAATGGAACGCAACATCATTGCGTTGCCAGGCTTGATCGGCGCCTCAGACCCGCTGACGACCGCGTCGCCGGCGCGCATGTTACGCGCAGCCAGGATGTATCGGCGGTCTCCGTCCATGTATTTGATCAGCGCAATGTGCGCGCTGCGGTTCGGATCGTATTCGATCCGCTCGACAACACCTTGCACACCGTCCTTGATTCGCTTGAAATCAATGACGCGGTAGTGGTGCTTGTGGCCACCACCCTTATGGCGCGTCGTGATCCGGCCGGCGTTGTTACGGCCACCCGTAGAGCCTTGCGCCTCCAGCAAGGGTGCGTAAGGACGACCCGACCATAAATGATCGTGACGAATCGATACCTTGCCGCGACGGCCCGGTGATGTGGGTTTTGCTTTGACGATTGCCATGTCTATTCAATCCCGGCGTTCAGTTCCAGACCTCAGTCTGCCTGTAAATCTTCGATGACCTGACCTGCGCGAATGCGCACGTAAGCCTTTTTCCAATCGCGCTGGCGTCCGGCCCGAAACCGGAAGCTCTTACGCTTGCCCTTTACGTTCACGATCTGCACGTGCTCGACGTCGACCTCGAACAAACCTTCTACCGCCGCGCGCACCTGCGCCTTGTCGGCGTCTTTGAGCACCTCAAAGACATACTGGTTGGACTCAGCCTGCAAGCGCGCCGTCTTCTCGGAAATATGCGGGAAGCGGATAACCTGGTACATGCGCTCGTTGTTCATGCCAACCACTCCTGAATCTTTTCAACTGCCGCACGGGTCATCACAACCTTGTCGGCACTCACCAGGCTGACCGGATCAAGCCGGTCGGCGGCAAGCACGTACACGCCCTGGATATTTCTGGCACCCAGGTAAAAGTTATGGTCCGGCTCGGCGTCAACCAACAGGCCCTTGGTAAAACCAATGCCCTCAAAAAATTCGCGAGCGAGGCGAGAACGCGGCTCTGCAAGTGTCATTGCATCGACGACAAGCAGGCGGTCTTGACGCACCAGCTCGGAAAGGATTGCCTTTATCCCACTGCGGTACTGCTTGCGATTCACTTTTTGAGTGAAATCACGTGGGCGGGCGGCAAAAGTCACGCCGCCAGAGCGCCACAAAGGGCTCCGAATGGTCCCGGCCCGCGCATTGCCCGTGCCTTTCTGGCGCCATGGCTTGCGACCACCACCGGAGACATCAGAGCGATTCTTCTGCGCTTTGGTTCCGGCGCGGCCACCCGCCAAATAGGAAGTAACCACCTGGTGGACCAGCGGCTCAGAAAAATCACGGCCAAACACCTGGTCGGAGACCTCGATGTTTGAACCACCAGCGACTGCAAGTTCCATCACGCTCAACTCCTAAATCCTTAAGCCTTGGTCGACGGCCGGACAAAAACGTGTCCGCCTGGAGCACCCGGAACAGCACCCCGAATCAACAACAGATTACGATCGGCATCGACGCGCACAACCTCAAGGTTCTGAGTCGTGACGCGCTCCCCGCCCATTCGCCCGGCCATCTTCTTGCCCTTGAAAACCCGACCCGGTGTCTGGCACTGACCGATGGAGCCCGGTGCACGATGAGAGAGGGAGTTGCCGTGGGTGGCATCCTGCATGCGGAAGTTATAGCGTTTGATGACACCAGCAAAACCCTTGCCCTTGCTGGTTCCCGTCACGTCGACGCGTTGGCCAACCTCAAAACGGTCAACGGCGATTTCGCCACCCACTTCAAATTCGGACATTTCCTCGGCCGGGATGCGGAACTCCCACAGACCCTCACCGGCTTCAACGCCAGCGCGAGCGAAATGACCAGCCAGCGGTCGATTGACCAAAGACGCGCGGCGGCTTCCACTGGTCACCTGGACCGCGGAATAGCCATCCCCGTCACCGCTGCGGATCTGCGTGATCCGATTGGGTGATACCTCGACAACGGTTACCGGAACGGAAGTCCCGTCCTCGACAAACACGCGGGTCATTCCCTTTTTCTTACCAACAAGTCCGATTTTCATCTCTGATTCTCCGACCACCCTTAGTAAAGCTTGATCTGGACGTCAACGCCCGCAGCAAGATCCAGCTTCATGAGGGCGTCAACGGTTTTGTCGTTGGGATCAACGATATCGAGGAGCCGCTTGTGCGTCCGGATTTCGTACTGGTCACGCGCGTCTTTGTTAACGTGCGGGGAAATCAGGATCGTGTAGCGCTCTTTCCGCGTCGGCAGCGGGATAGGCCCACGCACCTGAGCGCCGGTTCTTTTGGCGGTGTCCACGATTTCCTGGGTTGATCGATCAATCAAACGGTGATCAAACCCCTTCAAACGAATACGGATTTTCTGTTCGGCCATTGCCGTGCGCCTTTAGTCTGTAAAAGAACTCAAACCAGCCACACTTTCGCGCAGCCACTTCATTCGATCCGAAGATCAAGAGCCCTCTCAGTCCCGGACTGAGAGGGCCCCTTTATCCGAGCCGCCCATTATAGCAGCGGCACTACACTAATTGCCAGAGTTATTCGTGAATTTTCGCAACCACGCCGGCGCCGACGGTACGGCCACCTTCGCGAATCG
>CAZIMY010000022.1:0-25787 GCA_964540315.1 uncultured Wenzhouxiangella sp. | reverse complement strand
TCATCGCGGCTTTGACCGAGCTTAGATAATCTGTCGTGACCTTGACCGCCTCGGCGGTCGAGTGGCAGCGATCCAGACGGTCCACCAGTGCCGAACCAATGACCACGCCATCGGCACACTGAGCAACTGCGGCAGCCTGCTCCGGCTCGCGGATCCCGAACCCCACCGCGACCGGCAAATCCATCGCTGCGCGTATCTGCTCAACAGCCGGCGCCAAACTGGCCAAATTGAGGCTTGCGGCGCCGGTGACACCCTTGATCGACACGTAGTAGACAAAGCCCCCCGCCAAACCGGAGGTCCGCTCAAGACGTTGGGGCGTGGTGGTCGGTGCCACCAGGAAAATCTGGTGCAAGCCCTGATCGGCCAAGGCGGCTTTGAGTTCTTTTGCTTCGTCTGCCGGACAATCGACGATCAGCAATGCATCAACCCCGGCCGCGGCCGCCTCTGCGGCGAACTGCGCGGTTCCCCTGCGCTCAATCGGGTTGGTATAGCCCATCAGCACAATCGGTGTTTCGGAATCCTGCCGACGGAAGGCCGCGACCATCTCGAGGACTCGGTCCAGATTCATGCCC
Source organism: uncultured Wenzhouxiangella sp. (assembly GCA_964540315.1). Lineage (GTDB taxonomy): Bacteria > Pseudomonadota > Gammaproteobacteria > Xanthomonadales > Wenzhouxiangellaceae > Wenzhouxiangella. Next base: position 25,215 of record CAZIMY010000022.1, on the reverse strand, counting down.
TGCTCCAAAGCCCGTGCACAGGCGTTCTGAATCACCGGTCCATCGGCCATAACGTCTGAAAACGGCATGCCCAACTCCAGCAGGTCAGCGCCCGCATCAACGGCTGCGTGGAGAATGTCCACGCTGGCGTCGGGGCTGGGATGACCCGCCGTCACATAGGGAATCAGGGCGGCGTGACCGCTGACCTTCAGTTCCTGAAAACGCCGGTCTATCCGATTCAAAACTCGATTCCTTCGATTTCAGCCACGGTATTGATGTCCTTGTCTCCTCGACCCGAAAGATTGATTAACACCACTTCATTGCTCGGTCGCTCTGCGGCCCGCTTCATTCCGTAGGCGACGGCGTGTGCGGTTTCCAGGGCCGGCATGATGCCTTCTGTCCGCGTCAGCGCGTGGAAAGCTTTCATTGCTTCGCGATCGTCAATGCCGACGTACTTCGCCCGCCCGGTATCCTTGAGCCAGGCGTGCTCCGGGCCTACGCCGGGATAGTCCAGTCCAGCGGACACAGAATGCGTGTGTCTGATCTGGCCGGCCTCGTCGTCGAGCAAGTAGGTACGGCTACCGTGCAGCACACCGACCCGGCCAGCGCAAAGGCTGGCCGCGTGATCCATCCCCGCCAGCCCGCGACCCGCAGCTTCAACGCCGAACATCTCAACCTCGCGGTCATTGACAAACGGGTGAAACAAACCAATCGCATTGCTGCCACCGCCGACGCACGCCACCAGGGAATCTGGCAGGCGACCGTATTCGGCCAGCATTTGCGCGCGCGCTTCCCGACCGACCACGGCGTTAAAGTCACGCACCATGGCCGGATAAGGATGCGGGCCGGCAACGGTACCGAGGATGTAGAAGGTGTCGTCAACGTTGGTGACCCAGTCACGCATCGCTTCATTGAGAGCGTCTTTGAGCGTTCGGGACCCCGCCTCCACGCTCACCACCTCGGCTCCCAGCAGCTTCATTCGAAAAACGTTGACCGACTGCCGACGCACGTCTTCGGCACCCATGTACACCACACAGTCCATGCCCAGACGGGCTGCCACCGTCGCCGAAGCCACGCCGTGCTGGCCAGCCCCGGTCTCGGCGATCACCCGTTTTTTACCCATCGCCCGCGCGAGCAAGCCCTGCCCGACGGTGTTGTTAATCTTATGGGCGCCGGTATGATTCAAGTCCTCGCGCTTGAGCACAATCCGCGCGCCACCGACCTTGCGGGTCAGGTTCTCGGCGTAATACAACGGTGACGGGCGCCCGACGAAGTGAGTCAGGTCACGATCCAGTTCGGCCAAGAAATCCGGGTCTTTCAGATAGTGACGCCAGGCCTGGTCCAGTTCTTCGAGTGCGGGCATCAGGGTTTCGGATACGAACTTGCCACCGAAAATGCCAAAGTGACCGCTCTCGTCAGGGACCTGCGTTGCTTGGTCCGCTCGCTCTATGGTTTCAAGCATGTCTGACCGCCTTGATGAATTCATTCATTGCTTCATGATCCTTGATTCCGGGCCGAATCTCCACCCCGCTGGACACGTCCACGGCATCGGGTCGGAGTTGGCGACACGCTTCATCGACATTATCAGTTGACAGGCCGCCGGCCAGAATCCAGGGACGACTAACGTCGGGAATGCGACCCCAGTCGAAGGTCTTTCCCGACCCGCCCAGCTTGCCGCCGCCATGTGAATCCAGTAGCAAGGCCAAAGCGCCGGGATAGCCGTTCCATGCCGGCGTATCGGCATCGCCCATGGCCATGGCCTTGATCCAGGGGCGACCAAAACTCTCGCAATAGGAAGCCGCCTCATGACCATGAAACTGAAGCGTGTCCAGAGGGACCTGCTCCAGGACCTCTTCAACATACTCGGTTGGGGCGTCCATGAACAAGCCGACGCGATTGACAAACGGCCCCAGCGCCCGGCAAATGGCTGCTGCCCGCCCCGCATCCACGCAACGTAGACTGGCTGGCACGAACACCAGACCAACAGCATCGGCGCCGGCAGCTGCGGCCGCCAGCGCGTCTTCGACTGAAGTAATCCCACAAATCTTGACTCGAATCATGCGGGGAAAGCGATGTCTTGATGAGTAGGCAAGTCGGGGCAATCAGGGTAGGTGGGTGCAATAAAACAGAGGCCTTCAGGGGGGGCGGTGGCCCCGGCTGCCTGGCGGTCGCGAAGCTGCAGCAGTTCAGCGATCCATTCCGGCGGCTTTTGGCCGCGGCCTATCTTGATCAGTGATCCAGCGATATTACGCACCATATGATAAACGAAGGCGTTGGCCTCTATATCAAGACTCAGTTCCGATCCGTCTCTGGCAACACTTGCCCGGTAAACGGTTCGGGTCGGTGAGCGGGCCTGGCAACCCACCGCGCGAAAACTGCTGAAATCGTGTTCGCCAAGCAGGAAACCGGCTGCTTCGTTCATCACGGTGTGGTCCAGTGGGTGGCGAACCCAGGCAACCTGCCCGCGCTGAATCGCCGGGCGTACCCATCGGTTCAAGATGCGGTACCGATACCGACGACGTCGTGCCGAAAACCTGGCGTGGAAATCATCTTCCACCGGGCGCACCCAGAGCAGGGAAATGCCGTTTGGCAGCCATGTGTTGGTACCCAGCACCCAAGAACGTTCAGATCGGCGCGCATCGGTATCGAAATGCACAACCTGGCAGCGCGCGTGGACACCGGTATCCGTTCGACCAGCACAGTGGACTATCAGCGGGTGGTCAGCAACCTTGCCGAGTGCTTCTTCCAGACAAGCCTGCACCGTGGGCGTTTGACGCTGGCGCTGCCACCCGAAAAACCCGCTGCCGTCGTATTCAACCCCGGCAGCCAGCCGCATACCGCTAGCGCAGGGAATCCATCAGCTTCTGGGCCTCCTCGCGATGGCTTGGCGATCCGTCGTTGACCACTTCCTCCAGCAGCACTCTGGCAGAACCAGGGTCTTCCATGGAGATGTAGGCCCGCGCCAGATCAAGCTTGACTTCGGCGTCCTCGTCGGAAAGAGCGGCAGTCTCTTCGGCCGCCGCACCCTCAAGCTCGGCACTTTCATCGTCCGGGTCTCCCAGAGACTCTTCCACCAAACCCGGCGCGCCCTCATCCGGCTGGTCCGCGTCGTCGAGCGCAAACCACTCGTTCTCGCCGCCTGGCTGGTCAGGTTGTTCTTGATCTCCCATGCCATCGCTCTGCCCTTCATCAATTTCGAAGGGTGAGGCGCTTGCGCCCGAATTGACCGAATCCTGATCGGTCTCTTCGTTCTGTTCATCTTCAGGCAGATCGAAATCCAGAGTCAGGTGAGCGGGCTCTTCCTCAAGCGCATCGGCGCCCTGGCTGTCATCGTCGTCGCTGGCAAACAGGGCCTCGTAGTCCTCGTCCTCCAGGGCCACGGTTTCAGGGCCATCCGTGCCAGGCTTCGGCGTGTTCTCATCGTCCTGCTCAAGGCGGTTGGATAGCCGCGCCAGATCCTGATCCTCGTCCTCGTCTGGACCGCTTGCGTCTTCAAAGCGGGTTTGGTTGGCTTCAGTCTCGGTCTCTGGTGTCGACGCCGGCGCATCTTCATCATCTTCAGGCCGGTCAAGAATCCCCATCAGAGCAGCCTCAGCGTCGCGCTCGGTTTCATCATCTTCAGCATCAGCCGGATCAGAACCTGCGACAGGACCCAGGGAGTCGTTAAGTTCGTCTTGATCGCTGACCACATGTTGACTATCAGCAGCAGGACGATCTTTCTCGCTGGCCGCTTGTTCGTCTGCGCTTGCAGAGCGACTGCGCCGAATCCCGATGAGCGTCATCAGCAGCAATAACCCACCGCCGACGGCCACCAGCGGCCACATCCAGCGCTCCAGGAAAGACGCCGCAGGTGTTTCGCGGACCACGTCCGAGCTTTGCTCTTGCGGTTCGACTTGGATTTCCGCCGCTGCCGCCTCGGCGGCTTCCTGCTCGGCCGCACGAGCCTCGCGCGCTTCGCGCAGCTGCGCTTCAAGACGGGCAAGATCCTCACTTGCGACCATCATTCCACCGGCGTCAGCCGACTCAATCGCCTGACGGGCCTGGTCAACCAGGGCGTCCATTTCAGCGTTTTCCAGACCTTCCTGAGCAATCTGCGACTGGAGTTCACTCAGCTGTGCGCTCAAGCGATCGCGCTCAGCCCCGATGGCTGCGGTCTCAGCCATCAGGTCTTCGTCCGGCGGCGTCAGCTCAAGTCGTGGCTGGGCAAGCGGGTCTGCGGCAACCTGATCCGCGCCCGACTCGACGACCACTTCATCAGCGGCAGAATCCTCGGCCGGAGGGGTCATCTCATTTTCTGACGTCGACGGCGCAGCCTCTTCGCTTGCGACATCGCCTTGGGGTTCGATAGCTTCAGCCTCAATGGCGGGCTCAGTCTCTATGGCTGGCTCTGGCACGGGCTCCGGGGCGGGCGGCACTGCGGGTGCTGACCGGCTAGCTTCCCAAGCACGGACTTGTTCCCGAAACCGCCGAGTCGCTTCTTCGGGCGGCATCGCCCGCAGATCGCCAGCGGGAGGGAGAACCAAGCGCGCGCCCCGGCGCAAACGGTTGATGTTGTCACCCATGAAGGCATCGGGATTGCGGTCAAAAATGGACAGCATGGCCTGATGCATGGTCAGACCGCCGGGACGCCAGTCGGAGGCAATCGACCAGAGGGTGTCTCCGCTCTCGGCCACCAGTGAATCCGGACCGGCCGATTCGGGTGCTTCCGGTGCAGACAGGTCGTCGTCCTGCCCGACTCTGTCGGCCTCCATATCTGTGGCCGCAGTATCATCAGGCTGAGGCTCTTGAGATACCTCGGCATCCACCGGAGTTTGAACCTCGATCGGCACCGGCGGCGCTGCCGTAACTGGCTCAGGCTCTTGAGGCCGTCGAATCGGCGGGGCTACCGGCACGGCCGGTGGATCAATGAATAAGGTGTATTCGCGGAGGATTCGACCACTCGCCCAGCGCGCATCGATCAACACCTGCACGAAAGGTTCTTCAACCACGCGGTCGGATCGCAGCCTGATCACCGGCGGATCAACCGATTGGTCAAGCGTCACGCCAAGGCCCAGCGACAAGGCATCGGCCGGAACACCCAGGCGACCGTAGTCGCCTACATCCGCCACCGCCACCTGAAGCGACTCGACCGAGGTTTCCTCGGAGCGGACCAAGGCAATATCGACCTCCAGCTCCTGACCCATAAAAGACTGAACCCGGGCCTCGCCCAAGCCTAGACTTGCCCATGCCGACTGGCTAAGCCATAGCCCTGCGAGCAACATGACCGCAGCGCTTTTAATCGTCGTGACAGTGCGCATAGCGCCCAACCCTCGTTTGCAAAGATACCCTAGTAGCGCAGGAGTATAGCAATCCTGAACTCGCGGGCACAGGGCCTCACCATGTCGCCGTGTGCGGGTCGATTTCAGTCTTTCGAAACAAGATATTCGGCAATCTGGACGGCGTTAAGGGCAGCCCCCTTGCGCACGTTGTCGGAAACCACCCATAAATCGAGACCGCGCGGGTGGGAAAGGTCACGCCTGATACGGCCGACGAACACTTCATCGTTTCCGGCTCCGTGGGTCATGGGTGTCACCCGCTCCGGGATATCTGCCAGCTTCACGCCCGGCGCTTCGGCGAGCAGTTTGCGAATCTCGTCGAGCTCGAAATCCCGGCTGGTTTCAAGGTGGACGGCTTCCCCGTGGCCGATGAAAACCGGCACCCGAACCGCGGTTGCGTTGACCGCAATGTTTTCGTCATTGAGGATGCGTCGGGTCTCGTTGTGCATCTTCATTTCTTCTTTGGTGTAGCCGTTGTCCTGGAGCACGTCGATTTCGGCGATGACGTTGAAAGCAATCGGCGCCGCAAACACCTTGGGTTCCGGGTCGCGAAAGTTGAAGCGGTCTGCGCTCTGACGGCCCAATTCTTCCATGGCGCTTTTCCCGGCGCCCGATACTGATTGATAGGTACACACGTTGATTCGCGAGATCCCGAAACCGCGATAGATCGGTGCAATCGCGACCAGCATCTGTATCGTTGAACAATTCGGGTTGGCAATGATGCCGCCGCCGGTGAATTCGTCGAGCACCTCGCCATTGACTTCGGGCACAACCAGCGGAACGCCCGGATCAAGTCGAAAGTGAGACGTGTTATCGATCACCGTGCAACCAGCGGCTGCGGCTCGCGGCGCATGCTCAGCCGACACCGACCCGCCAGCAGAAAACAGGGCAAAGTCCCAACCGGTGAAGTCGAAACTTGCCAGGTCATCGACAACCAGCGATTTTCTTCCAAAGGTAACTTCGCGCCCGACCGAACGACTGCTGGCCAGCGCGGCAATTTCACTGACTGGAAACTTGCGCTCGGCCAGCATGTCGAGCATCGCCTCGCCGACAGCCCCGGTCGCGCCAACAACCGCGACGCGATACGCTTTTTTTCGAGTGGTCATGGATATTCCAGGCTCGTTTCAAAGCCCACGTTGAAGAGATCGGTGAGGTTAACGCAGATCCGGCGTTCCCGCAGCCGTCTGATGCCATTTGGCCTGAATTGAATCCATAACCCGAGGACCCAAGCCTTCAGGTCGGAATACGCGGCTGCTGGGGTCCCACGTCGCCGCACTGAGCGCGATGCAGCAGGTAATGGTCCATGATCGTCAACGCCAGCATCGCCTCTACGATGGGGATCGCCCGAATGCCAACGCAGGGGTCGTGTCGGCCGGTTGTGACGATTTCGGCCGGATTTCCACTGACGTCGACGGTCCGCCCGGGCAGGCGCAACGAAGAAGTTGGCTTGAACGCGACAGCCACGTCAATGGGTTGGCCGGTAGAAATACCGCCGAGAACGCCGCCAGCATGATTGGACTCGAATCCCTGTGGCGTGATTTCATCACGGTGCTCGGTTCCTTTCTGTGCAACACACGCAAATCCCGCGCCAATCTCAACGCCCTTGACCGCATTGATGCTCATCATCGCAGCGGCCAGATCACCGTCCAACTTCGCATAGACGGGGGCTCCAAGACCAATCGGTACAGCAGTGGCACGGGCGCGAACCAGCGCACCCACGGAGTCTCCGGATTTCCACAAGCGTTTCATGTAGTCCTCCAGCGCCGGCACGCGGGCGGCATCCGGACAAAAGAACGGATTGGTGTCGATCACGGCCGCGTCAAAGCGCTCATCACAGACTTCTTCGCCGAGCTGTGCGAGCCAGCCGGTAATCTCGACGCCAAGCTGGTCTTTCAGGTACTTGCGAGCCAGGGCCGCGGCCGCGACCCGCATGGCCGTCTCGCGCGCGGATGAGCGTCCGCCACCCCGATAGTCGCGGATTCCGTATTTGTGGTGGTAGGTGTAGTCCGCATGACCCGGACGGAACTGCGCGGCAATCCGACTGTAGTCTTTCGAGCGGGCGTCGGTGTTGTAGATCAGCAGCGCAACCGGTGATCCGGTCGTCTTGCCTTCGAAGGTGCCGGATAGAATTTGCACATCCTCGGCTTCTCGGCGCTGCGAGGTCCAGCGACTCTGCCCTGTTGCCCGCCGCATCAGATGTTCCCTGATTTCCTCCGGAGTAATTTCAAGCCCGGGTGGAAACCCATCGATCACGCAGCCGATAGCCGGACCGTGACTTTCGCCGAAAGTGGTGATGCAAAGAACGCGTCCAAAGCTGTTGCTCACTCAAACCACTCCCTCATGTCGAAACGCTGCTGGCGTGAATCTTCTGGACTCACAGGTTGCTGTAGTTAGGCCCCGAGCCACCCTCGGGGGTGACCCAATTAATGACCTGGTAGGGGTCGGCGATATCACAGGTCTTGCAGTGCACGCAGTTGGCCGCGTTGATTTGAATGCGTTTCCCATGCTCATCTTCGACTTTTTCGTAGACGTTGGCTGGGCAAAAGCGGGTGCAGGGATTGCCGAATTCTGTTTCACACCGGGAAAAACACACGTCCGGATCGATAATCTTCAGGTGAACCGGCTGGTCTTCATCGTGCTCGGTGGAGGCAAAATAAACCGATGCCAGCCGGTCCCGCGGCGGAAGTTCGCGATCAACCCAGTCATAGCAGAACTCCGGCTGATCCAGGCGCCGATACTGCGCGTGATCGGCATGGTTGGATAACGTGCGCGGCAGCTTTCCTTTGCTGGCCGTCTCTATCGCCGCGGTGGCCATGCCTCGCCACAGCCCCTTTTGAAAGCCCGGCCGAATATTGCGAACGGCTTTGAGCTCCGCGACAACCTCTGACCCGCGCAGGCAATCATCGAAGCCTTCGCTGCTTAGCTGTCCGGATAGATGATCGGCTGCCAATATCCCAGAGCGCAGCGCCTGATGAGTCCCCTTGATCTTGGGCACGTTCAGCAGTCCGGCAGCATCGCCGATCAGCATGGCTCCCGGCATTTCGACCCTGGGCAGCGATTGGTAGCCGCCTTCAACAAGCGCGCGGGCGCCGGCGGAAAGAATCTCCCCGCCATCGAGCAGACCGCGCATGCTTGGATGATGCTTGAACTGCTGAAACGCCTCGAAGGGGGTGAATTTCGGGTCTTGATAATCCAGCGCGCAGACAAAGCCCACCGCAACGCGATTCTTATCGAGGTGATAAACGAAGCTACCGCCATAAATTTCGTTGGGCAACGGCCAGCCCACACTGTGCTGGATCAGCCCCGGCTCGGATACGCCCGCGGGGACCTGCCAGAGCTCTTTCATCCCGATCGCGTAGGTCTGAGGATCGCTGTCTTGGTCAAGCCCATATTTGGCAATCGCGCGCTTGCTCAGGTGACCCCGACAGCCCTCGCCCAACACCGTGACCGTGGCCCGAATTTCAATCCCCTGAACGTAACTGTCCTTGTGCGCACCGTCGCGGTCAATACCCATATCGCCAATGATCACGCCACAGACCGCATCGTTCTGGTCGTATGCAAGATCGGCGGCCGCAAACCCGGGAAAGACATCAACACCGAGGGCTTCAGCCTTGGGTGCCAGCCAGGCACAGGTAGCCCCCAGAGAAACAATGAAGTTGCCATGGTTGTTCTGCTGCGGCGGAGTAGGCAGTTTTCGTCGTCCAGTTTTCGACAGGAGCAGAAACTCGTCGCGCTTTGCGGGCACGCAAATTGGCGGTGGATCGTCGCGCCAACCCGGAACGAGCTCATCGAGAGGACCGGGCTCGATGACCGCGCCGGACAGAATGTGCGCGCCAATTTCAGAAGCTTTCTCAATGACACAAACGGAAAGCGCATCGTTGCGTTGCTTTAGGCGAATCGCGCAAGCCAGTCCGGCAGGCCCCGCGCCCACCACGACCACGTCGTATTCCATGCGCTCACGTTCACTCATCGGCTGTTGGCATTTCCATTTAAAGTTTCAGCTTGAAGTCGTTGCCATGTACCAGTTGGCGTGGAAGCATTTCCGGACCCTAGTCGGCACCGAGCCAGTCAGTGAGCGACGGCCAGATGCGGTCCAGCATTAAAGGCTGCGCCGCTTCGCTAGGGTGAATTCCGTCAGCCATCATCATACCGGGTTGATCGAAGACGCTTTCGAGAAAAAAACCGAACAAGGGGATGCCATACCGCTCTGCAAGCCTCGGGTAAATGGACTCGAACCGCGCAAGATAGGCGGGGCCAAGATTTGGCGGCAGGCGGATCTGCATGAGTGAAACCTCTACACCCGCATCCAGACCCTGTCGCACAATGTCGTCCAGGTTGGTCTCCACCTGCGCGGGGTTCAGCGCCCGCAGACCATCGTTTCCGCCTAGTATGACGAGTAGCCAGTCTGGCTCATACCGGTCCAGCAGAGCGCCGATTCGCGTGGAACCACCCGCGGTGGTCTCCCCGGAAATGCTTGCGTTGACGACCTCATAGTCTGCTCCAAGGCGTTGCTGCAACAAAGCGGCCCAACCCGATTCACGCGGCATCTCGTAAGCGTCTGACAAACTATCGCCGATGATCAGGAGCCGCTCGGCCGATCCGGCCGAAGCGCCGAACGCGACGGCATGCATCAGAACGCAGGCGGTCAACAGGGCAATTTTAATTTTCATGAGCACATCAAGCGAATCCATTCTCGTTTGCCGGGAAGTCGGCTTTTCCGTGGAAGCACCCGGCGGGCGCCTCGATATTCTTAAAGATATCAGCCTGTGCCTGAAAGGCGGTGAAACGCTGGCGATCGTCGGAGCGTCCGGGTCAGGAAAAACCACTCTTTTAGGATTACTGGCTGGTCTTGAAACACCGACCACTGGGGAAGTCTGGCTGGCTGGTGAGAAACTCAACCATCTCGATGAAAACGCCCGAGCCCGCCTGCGTCGTCGCAAGGTTGGCTTCGTATTCCAGTCTTTCCACCTCCTGCCCAGTCTGACCGCGCTTGAAAATGTCATGCTGGCGCTGGAAATTGCCGGCCTTGACCCGGCCCGGGAGCGCGCGCTTGAAGCTTTGGAGCAGGTGGGTCTTGCACATAGGACGGACCACTATCCCCGGCAGATGTCAGGGGGAGAGCAGCAGCGAGTGGCAATCGCGCGTGCTTTTGCCAGCGGTCCTGACATCCTTTTCGCCGACGAACCGACCGGCAACCTGGATGGCAAGACCGGTCAGACCATCGCCGACCTGCTGTTTGGAATCAATAGAGATCACGGCACCGCGCTGGTACTGGTCACTCATGACCTGAACCTTGCCCGCCGCTGCGCTCGCGCCCAGGAGATTGAAGACGGCCAGTTCATTCAGCCCGCCGAGACTGCGGCCAGCCAGGGTCTGCAACTGCTTGAAGGCGGCCAGCCGGCGTGAACACTTTCTTGCTTTCTGCCCGGCTCCTTTTCAGGCAGGGCCGATCAGGCGCCCTGCTGATTCTGGCCTCGGGTTTGATTGTTGCAACGGCTGCTCTGGTCGCCGTAGGAAGTTTCACTGATCGGGTCGGCCGCGCGCTGGAGCGCCAGGCAGGAGAGGCACTGGCCGCCGACCTGGTCGTCGCCGGCCGAGAGCGCATCCCGCAGCGTTTTTTCGATCAGGCCCAAAATCTGGGGCTTGAAACCGCGGAGGTCATCAGCGTCAGCACAGCGCTGTTCGTGGGTGATCAGAGCCAACTTGTGGACGTCAAAGCCGTCAGCGGGGCCTACCCCTTGCGCGGCCAGCTTCGGATGACTGCCGCCGCTGGCACGCCGGAGGAGAGCCTGACTTCAGGGCCGAAGCCCGGCAGTGCCTGGATGGACCCGCGGGCCCAGCGCGCCCTGGCAGCCAGCATCGGCGATCAGGCCGAGATTGGGGTACTCGCGCTGCCGATTACCGGCATCCTGACCTATGAACCGGACCGTGCCGGCGGCGGATTCAGTTTTGCCCCCCGCCTGATGATGCATCTGGACGACCTGCTGGCCAGTGAGCTGCTGGGCCCCGGCGCCCGCGCCCGATATCGGCTGTTGATGGCCGGTGACGAAACCGGCCTGCAGACCTTCAAACAGTGGTTCGCCGACGAAAAAGAAGAGCGTCAGCGCCTGATTACCGTGGCCGATGCCGAAGATCGCACCGGCATGGCTTTGACGCAGGCCCGTCGGTTCCTGGGGATTGCGGCCCTGACCTCGGTCATCCTGGCGGCGGTGGCCATTCTTCTTTCTGCCTTGCGGTTTTCGGCAGCACAGCGCGATCTGGTCGCCTTGCTCAAGACTTTCGGCGCCAGCTCCGGTGAAATCATGCGTGCCTTGAGCCTGCTGCTGCTGTACCTGGTGGCCTGCTCGGTGCTACTGGGTGGTGTTCTGGGCTGGATCGCGCAGACCCTGATTGCTGAAATCCTTGCCACCGGGCCGGAGACCGCGTTACCGCCGGCGCGGCTTTGGCCGCTTGTCAGCGGGGGCTTGTTCACCCTTCTGCTCGCCGCCGGGTTTGCCCTCCCGCCCCTTCTCAGCCTGCGCAAGGTGCCAACCATGCGCATCCTGAACAGATCGCTTGATGGACGACCGGGGTTGTCCGGACTGCTGTGGCTGCTTCCAGTGGCGGGTGCCCTGCTGATCCCCGTGATTCAGCTGGGCGATACCAAGCTGGCCGGCATTGTGCTGGGTGGCAGCGCGGCACTGGCAGGTAGCCTTGCGCTGGCCGGCTGGTTGGCGATGTTGGGTTCGGGTGTGCTGGCCAAAAAAGCAAAAGCCGCGTGGCGGTTCGGCCTGGCGGGCTTGCAAAGGCGACGCGGCGGCGGCATCGTCCAGGTCACCGCACTGGGTCTGGGGCTCATGGCCCTGCTGTTGCTGGTTGTTGTCAGAGCGGAGCTGATCAGCCAGTGGCGCGGCAGTTTGCCGCCGGATACGCCCGACCACTTCATCATCAACATCCAGCCGGACCAGGTCGATGGAAGCCGTCAGGCCCTGCTCGAGCAAGGGGCTCAAAATCTTCAGCTCGGACCAATGGCCAACGCCAATCTGATTTCCATCAATGGCCAACAACCCCCGGATCATCGCATGGCAGGCCAGGTCAACGTCTCATGGATCGATACCTTGCCGCCGGCCAATGAGATTGTCGCGGGCGAATTTTTCTCACCACAGGCCACCGGCGAAGTCTCGCTAGCGCAGATGTGGGCCGAAAATCTTGGCGTCGCTCTGGGTGACGAACTGACCTTCGAGTCCGGCTCCCGCCGTTTCACGGCGACCGTCACCAGCATCCGCGAAGTGGACTGGAACTCCTTCAACGTCAACTTTTTCATCCTGCTATCGCCGGAAGCCGCGAGGTTTCTGCCCCATCAGTACATTGCGAGCTTCTACCTGACAGACGCCGGACAGTCCGATCTTCGGGCCGTCACCCGCGCGTATCCCAATCTCTCGATCATTGACGTCGGCGCCCTGATCGATCGCGTCGGGGAAATCATCGATCAGGTCAGCCGCGCCGCTCAGGTCGTGTTTGCATTCACCCTGCTCGCCGGGCTGGTCGTTCTGCTTGCGGCACTGGAGTCCACCCGTGATGAGCGGCGTCTTGAATCGGCACTGATCCGCACGCTGGGCGCCGACAACGGCATGGTCCGTCGCGGGCTGTTGATCGAGTACGGGGTCATGGCGTTCATCGCGGCTTTGCTGGCCACCATCGGTTCGGCGATCACCGGCTGGCTGCTGGCAGCCGAGCTTTTTGAATTCGCCTATCGTCCATCACCGACGATGTTCGCAGCGGGTTTCGCGGCCAGTGCCTTACTTGTCATGGGCAGCGGCTGGCTCGGTAATCGCACCGTGCTGAAAACGCCGCCGGTCCGCATTCTGCGCACCGGCAACTAGCCGGGCGACGGCCTGATCAAGCATGGCGATTCTTCGGGATGACCCGCAGGCCGACCTGATCCTCAACGGCCATCCCTGGCGGGTCGCCTGGGAAATGAGCTGGCCGGCGGTTGCGGCCATCATGTTGTTTGGCCTCAATGCCATGCTGGACGCGGTTTTCATCGGTCGTCTTCTGGGTCAACAGGCGCTGGCCGGTGCGGTGATGGCTTTCCCGCTGACCCAGATCACCGTGGGGCTCGGCTCCCTCGCTGGTATTGGGGGCGGTGTTGCCTTGTCGATTGCCATTGGCAAGGGCGACCAGGACACGCTGCGAAAACTGCCCGGCACGGCGCTGACGATCTCGGCAACCCTGGCACTGCTCTACGGTTTGATCGGAGGACTGTTTGCCGAGACGCTGGTCCAGGGGGTGGGCGCTCGCGACGCGCTGGTGCCCATCGCCGCAGACTACCTGCGCGCCTCGGCTCTGGGCAGCATTGGCGCGCTGGCCGGCGTCAGCCTCAATATGTTGCTGCGCGGCGAAGGCAGAATGAAGCTGGCAGCGCTCTACATGGGGCTGGGTTTGCTGCTCAACATGGTGCTGACCCCGACCCTGATGATTGTATTTGACCTGGGGGTGGCTGGCGCAGCCTGGGCAACCAATCTTGGCAATCTGGTGGGCGCCTGGCTGGTGTGGCGGCGCTACGCCAGGGGACTGGCCAGCTATCCGGTCGACCCTTTTTACCTTGGATTACCCAAGGCGCTAACCCGACGCATTCTGCGGCTGGGTACACCAGCTCTGGTCATGAGCAGCATGGGCGTGGTGCAGGCGATCGTGGTTTTCAACGTCTTAAGCCGCGTCGGCACGGAGGCCGACATCGCCTTCTATGGCGCCGCCTGGCGCATCATGCTGTTCATGCTCACACCGCTTTTCGGCATGATGCGGGCATTCCAGCCGGTGGCCGGATTCAATTACGGGGCAAACCAGATGCCGAGGGTCAAGACCTGCTTCTGGACCTTTGTGAAGGCTGGCATATTCATGATCATTCCGGTCTGGCTGGCCGTGATCCTAAACCCGGGTCAGACCCTGTCGCTCATGCTGCCCGGCGTCGCTTTCCAGGCCGAGCAGATCCAGCTGTTTCGGATTCTGTTGATGCCGGTTCCGCTGCTACCGCTGGTATTTACCGCGCTGGCATTGCTGCCGGCCATTGAACAGCCCGGCAAGGCCACGCTGGTTTCGGTATCCAGGCAATTGTTGCTGTACGTGCCCGTCATGCTGATACTTCCGCCGCTGATTGGCGTTGCCGGGGTCTATTACGGCTCAATGATCATCGAAATGATTTGCATCACCTGGCTAACCGGCATTGTGTTGATGGTATTCAGACGTCAGGCGAATGCGGAATCGCAGAACCCGTTATCGGCTGGTCTTTAGGTGGTGACGGACGTCTTCTCGCGGCTCGTAAATCGAGAAAAACCGCTCGCCATGGTCTTCGGTACGAAGCCCTGGCCGGGGCTCCCCTACGGTGCCCAAATATCGAGAGGCCTGAATCAACGGCGACTTGAAAACCAGCAGAGCCTTGCCACTGGCGGGCACCGCTTCATCACCAATCAAAGTAAACCAAGGTTGCCCGTTGACATCACAGACGGTCACCAGGTACTCCCGTTCCGCCGGTGTATCCAGCAGTTTGACCGCTCCGCTGAAAAACACGGCCTCGCCGCGCTTGTCGATCGACAGTGAACTCGACAAGCGACTGCACAGCTCTTCGGCCTTCCGAAACGTTTCATCCGACAAACCGTCCGCCGGGTCAAGCCTGTCATCATCATGCATTGAAATCGTCTCGTTGGTCAGGACAGTTGACTGAACAGAGACTGCTCCAAAGCCAGTCCCTGACCACCCTAGACTATCTGGCTGGTCCGTGGCTGTCTACCATTGGGGGCATAGACGGTACGATTTCAACTATCAAAGGCTAATCTTCGAAGCCCATCATTTTCGGCGTCAAGGCCCGCGAACCGGGTTCGGGAGAGAAATACCGATCCTGCGGGAGCGGTCGAGTCTGATCGAGATATCCCCACAGGCGCTCAAAAGCCATCCAGCCATAGGGAAGAATCGGCACCAGTTGATCGGCGAGGCCTGGGACGTTGAGAAACGCGTCGAAGTGCTGCGCACGCTCAATCTCCCAGTAGCTCACCATCTCTGCACCCGACAAGCGCGCAGCCTCGACATAAGGCCGGCTGGTAAACGCTGCCGGGATTAAGCCGTCATCGCGGCCATGAATCACGACAACCGGGATGGCGGGCAAATCCCCACGCGCCTGAGTCGAGGCGACAGCGCTCCGAAGAGCATCATTGTCCGAACCCTCTCCTTCCCACAGCTTTCTCAGGCATAGCAAGCCCGGGACCGGGCCGTCGTCGCCGTCGGCAAGGCTGTCGACCAGAGTGATACCGGCTCCGGGCCCAACGCCGGAGTGGGTCGCCCACCAGGCCGATCGAAGGCCCGTATCGGCTTGCTCGGCGCTGAGTGAAAAACCACACGGCATGTCGCCGGGACCGCGCCGCAGGTAAGCTGAGGCATACGCGCTGGCAACCACGCGCCACAGGTCCAGGGCGACGTTGGAGGCAGCCAGACGCAACGCCTCGTTCCCGAAACCGGCCTTTGACAGAACAGCAAGCGCAGCATCGGCAGTGGCTTCGGGGAGCAAACCCTTGTCTACCAGGGTCTGGCATCTCTGTTGCCCGCGCATGATCAACAGCGGGTTCCCCAAAGGCATGGCCAGCGTGCGCTCGGTGTTCGCCAGAAGGCACGGCTGATAAAGTGCCGCCAGCGTCGCGTAGTCGTACAGGGGCGGCTGACCGCGCACCGTGACGTTGGGCATCACGGCCACGACACCGTCGAGCAAGGAGGACTGATCCATTTCAGCAGCGCGAAGAACTGCCCCGCCGCCATTAGACAGGCCGACGGCCAGCACGCGAATGGGAACCTCATCGCCAATCACCCTTCGAAGCTGCTCGATACCGAAGCGGGCAGCAGCCAGTACGTGCAACCCCCAGTCGGCCTCGGGGTGATCACCCGAGTGAAGGTGCTTGATTCCCACGTGGCTGCCTCCGAGCTCATATTGAAGCTCGAAGGCGGCGGTCACGTCGCCGGACTCCCGACGCTGACCCGCCAGATTTGTCACCCTCTGGTCGTCAAAGGTCTGATGATCGGTACCCGCGCCCTTGTCGGTATAGACGACCGCGCAACCGCGCGGCAAACCCATCGGGCCTGCCAGCTGGATTGCACCATACACCCCCCTGGAGCCCGAAGCCGGAGCCACCAGCAGGCAGGCCGGCGCTCGCGCCAGCGCCTCGGGGATCTGAACCAGCGCCCGGAAAGGGTGAGTGGCGTGGGTCAAACGGAGCAGTGCAGAAACCTCCTGACCGGGAACAAGCGGCAAGTCCTCGATCAATGCGCCCTCGCCCAGGCCGCCGGCCGGATGAATGTACGCCAGCGCATTCCAGGCGTAGTGGATTGCCAGACGGCGAAGTTCGCCGGCGGTGGGTTGGGCCGGGTCGCCGAAGGCGGGGGCCGAAGCCTTTAGCCCATCGAGACCGAGTCCTGCGGTCAATAGATCGGCTTGCGCTGGCCAATCAGTTTTCTCCATGACCAGAACGTCGTAGTCCTGCGCTGAAACAGCCGCCGTGGTCAACAACCCGCTCAGTAAAACGACGATCCAGGCTCGAAACTTCCTCACAGTTGCCTCCAATTCATGCGCGTGGGAACGCGAAACCATACCTGCGAGGCTATCAGACTGTCCGGATCCCGCAATGGACTTTGGTACAAGCCTGCCTTGCCTGCGGCACTGCTACTCTAAGCGCTGAGTGGAACCAAGACTGCGGCAGACAATTGCCAAACGGAGGTTAGAGCACGATGGCGGATCCCCTGCAAAAACATATCCTGATTACGGGTGCTGGAAGCGGCATTGGCGCAGGCATTGCCTTGGAGATGGCCAGGCAGGGTCACCACGTATGGGTCACTGATCTGGATCTGGCCGCCGCCCAGAAGGTTGCCGACTCAATCAGTTCGGCCGGCGGAATGGCCCGCGCGCTGGCTCTCGACGTGACTTCAGAGCGCTCGGTGACAACGATGCTAGAACAGCTTGATCACCCGATTGACGTGTTGATCAACAACGCCGGCCTTCAGCACGTAGAAGCACTGGAATCGTTCCCAATGGATAAATGGGAACTACTGGTCCAGGTCATGCTCATTGGTGTCGCCAGACTCACCCGCGCTTTGCTGCCCGGCATGCGCGAACAGGGGTTTGGCCGGATCATCAACATCGGCTCTATCCACTCGCTGGTCGCAAGCCCATACAAAAGCGCTTATATCTCCGCCAAACATGGCCTGATCGGCCTGTCGAAAACTGTGGCTCTGGAGACAGCCGACACAGACATCACGATCAACACCATTTGCCCGACCTACGTCAAAACACCTTTGGTAGAAAAACAGATCGCGGCCCAGGCCATCAAGCACGGAATTTCCGAAAGCGAAGTCGTCGATACCATCATGCTCAAACCCATGCCCAAGGGTGTCTTTATCAGTTTCGAGGAACTGGCAGGCATTGCGGCCTTCCTGTTTTCTCCTGCAGCTCGCAACATCACCGGTCAAGCCATCACGGTCGATGGTGGATGGACCGTCCAGTAGTCACGCGCCAACCGTGGTGACTCGCGTTCTCATTGCCGATGACCACCCCTTGTTTCGCGGGGCGCTGGTGCAGGCTTTGACCGACTGTCTGTCTGAAGCCGACATTCTTCAGGCACAGGACCTGCCGGAAGTGTTTGAAAGGCTGGCCGAGCACGATGATCTTGACCTTGTCATGCTTGATCTTCACATGCCTGGCAACCAGGGGCTGACCGGGCTTGCCTCCATTCGCTGCCAACATCCTGCAGTTGCCGTCGTCGTAGTCTCGGCAAACGAAGATCCCCAGGTCATTCGGCGCGCGCTGGATCATGGCGCCGCAGGCTTCATTCCCAAAAGCGCGGGCTTGGAAGAACTGATCAAAGCCATCAACACCGTGCTCGACTGTCAGGAATACATCCCCCCACACCTGACGCGAACGGTTGCTGCGATATCCGACGATCACGGCGATCGGCGACTGGCAAGGAGGATGGCCTCTCTGACCCCACAGCAGTTCCGGGTCCTGGCCATGGTGGCAGACGGCCGACTGAACAAGCAAATCGCCGACGAACTGGACATTCAGGAACGGACCGTCAAAGCTCATATGAGTGAGATATTCCAGCGTCTGGAGGTGCGAAACCGCACCCAGGCCGGGGTCGCGTTCAGGAGATTGGAGTTGGTCGATCCTGCCAGCCGGGTCTGATCTTTGCCCATCGTATCGGATTGCAACAACAATTCATTGACGCCTTGACAGGCCTGCTTTAGTCTTTGCCGCGGCAGCGGGATGGGGCTCGACTCGGGATTAAAGACATCGGATGACAATGGTCAAGCATGGGGCTGCCCGTTCGTGGACTCTTGCTCAGGAAGCACCCCTGCAACTGGCGGTCTTCGGTTCGTGGAT
The DNA here is from genome assembly GCA_964540315.1 of uncultured Wenzhouxiangella sp. Lineage (GTDB taxonomy): Bacteria > Pseudomonadota > Gammaproteobacteria > Xanthomonadales > Wenzhouxiangellaceae > Wenzhouxiangella. The sequence continues at coordinate 6,528 of CAZIMY010000022.1, read as the reverse complement.
GGCTGCTTTCGGTGCCGCTGCGCTGCTGGAATATGCGCCCAACGCCAGTCTCTGGTTCCCGCCGGCAGCGGTGACCTTCGGTGCGGTTTTAGTCCTTGGAGTGCGCGTATTGCCGGTGCTCTGGCTGGGTTGCCTGCTTGTTACGATTCTGGCCGACCAAGTCTTTGAGCGAGGACTCGGGTGGTTGGAATTATTGACCGGCGGACTGGCATTTGCGGCAACTCACACCATCATTTATGGCGCCAGCGCAATTTTGCTGCGACGCGTCAGCAAAGAAAAACTCGAGCGCTTGGGCGCAGTCCAGATTCCCAGATTTCTGCTGATCGGTTTGATCGCCGCGGGCCTGTCTTCGTTACTCGGCGGTTTGTCGCTGGCCGCGCAGGGGCAAGCCCGAATCGACGACCTGCCGTCGCTGATCCTGACATGGTGGATCGGCGACTATGCCGGACTGATCACAGTCGCGCCCTTGTTTGCGGTTTTGCTGTCGCGGCTGGCTGCCAGCCTGGATGCCCCACAGGCTTTCCGAATCCATCGCATCCACGGACTGGACCGCTTCGGGGGCCTGTGGCCCGCGGCTGCCGCGAAACTCGCCTTGCTGGCGCTGCTTGCGTTCGTGCTGCTGCTCGCATCGATAGGGTCCGGTGAAACCAGGCTGCTTATTCTCTTGCTGGCAGTCGTTCCGCTGCAGATCTGGATTATTCGAACCGAAGCCGAGCTGGCGACTTTGATCGCTGTGTTCGCCATCACCCTCCTGATTGCGGCGGCCGTCAGCAATTCCGCGTTGAGAGATGCCGCCGTTCCCCTGCAGTTCCTGGTCATCGCATTGGCCGCAGGCAGCTACCTGGCTGTGAGCATCCATCGGTCGAGCCGACTCCAGGCAGACGCCGGCTAAAGCCGTGAGTTCATGGCTGGCGCTGCAACCACTGCCAGATCGCATCCACGCAGGCGCGGCCCAGATAAGCGCTGCGCTCCGGGCTCCAACCGGTTTCGGGCATTGGCGTGATGGCTGAATCCTTGAACGGCATTTCCAGCGTCATTGCCAGGCAGCCGAAGGTTTCAGCAACCCAGTCAGTACACTTGCGCAGATCGGCGCTGCCCGGTGGGTCAATCGCATAGCCTTTCTCAATCTGGAAATCGGGGCTGATGGCTGTCAGCAATTCTTTGAAGTCATCGAGATCGGCCTGCCGGCTTTCGTTCCAGCTCGCGGTGCCTTCAGGTCCCGCGATAAAGTTGTAGGGCAGCTCCTCGTCTCCATGCACGTCCAGAGAGAAGTCGACGCCTGTTTTCTTCATGCGCTCGACCACGGAATACACTTCCGGCGAAAACTCGGCCGAAGGTTCGCGCCACTCGCGATTGAGGTTGCGTCCATGCGCATTGCAGCGCAGGTGACCGCGCACGGACCCGTCGATGCACATGTTCGGCACCAGATAAACAACACCATGCTCCAACAGCCTGCGCGAGACCGGATCATCCTCGTCGAGCAGGCGATCAAGAAAGCCCTCAACCCACCATTCGGCCATGGTCTCGCCCGGGTGCTGGCGGGCGGTAATCCAAAGTTTCCTGCGTCCCGCGTCGGCCTGGCCGATGGTCAACAGCGTGTGCGCATGGCCATCCGGCGTGGTACACAGCGTTTCGGCGCTGACCCTCGATGAAGCGAGGGCGTCAGCAAGCAGTTGCCGGTGGCGCTCCAGGCTGTAGGGCGCAAAATAGGCATAGTCGACGACGTCGGAGTCTGGCGTGTGATCAATGATCAGCGTTTTGCCGTCAAACCGCGTCGGCACCCGCTGCCAGTGGATTCGATCGGTCGAAAACACGGCTTGATAGTCCTGGAACCCACCCGGATAAGACGCATCTCCTGCATTTTCGATAACCATGCGACAGACTTTCCCAGCGGCATCACACAGCTGAAAACAGAACCACTGCATGTGCTCATCACCCGCATCACGGGCAATCCTCAGCCTGATGTCATCAGGCCGGTCCGCTGAAATCACCTCGATGTTGCCGCCGTCGAAACGGCTATGAATGCTTATGCTCATGAGATTTCTCCGTCGCCGGAATGTTGTGGACGTGTCGTTTTCTTCATGCCGCGATTATGACAGTGAATGGCGCAGGAAGAGTTCTTCAACCCGCCGAAAGGCGCCGGAGCTTGGTGCACGGATATCCAGCGTTTCGCCCGTGCGCGGATGACGCAGACCGAGCTGGACCGCGTGCAGCAACAAGCGATGACAACCCAACTGCTGTCGAAACAAGCGATTGTGGCGGCCCTCGCCATAAGTCGTATCACCCATCAGCGGATGGAAGATGTGTTTGAAGTGCCGCCTGATCTGATGGGTTCTGCCGGTTTGCGGCCAAACTTGCACCAGCGAGTAACGAGCCACCGGGTAACGTCCAATGGGCACCGGCAGCTCCATGGTGGCCAGACGACGGAAGGTGGTCAGAGCAGCCTGACCGGCATGCTTTTCAGAGCTTGCCAGTGGATGGTCGATCGTTCCCTCGGGATCTGTGTAGCCGCGCACCACGGCCAGGTATCGCTTGTCAAATTCACGCGCCATGATCTGGCGACCGACAGCGGCAGCGGTCTCGGGATCGAGGGCGAACAGCAGTACGCCGGATGTCGCGCGGTCCAGACGATGAAGGGGCCACACGCGCTGGCCCAGCTGATTACGCAGCCGCTGCACGGCAAACACGCGGTCTGTGCTGCGGCTCGATTTGTGCACCATCAGGCCGCAGGGCTTATCGACGGCGCACAGCCACCGGTCCTGGTAGACAATCGCCAGCGGTTCCGCTGAAGCAGTCACGCAGCGTTTTCTTTACCGGTTCGGACGGCTGACGTTTTCCAGCTTGTCCAGTAGCGAGCGCAAAACCTCCTGCTCGCCGGACGACAGCGCGCTCAGCAAGTGCTGCTCGTAGGCCAGGGCTGCCGGCACGATGGCCGAGTACACCCCGTGCCCCCGCTCACTCAAAGTCAGCAGCTTGGCCCTCTTATCGCTTTTATCGCGCTGGCGTTCGACCAGGCCCGCCTCCAGCAGGCGCCGGACCGCCCGACTGATAGCGACTTTATCCATGGCCGAATACTCGACAATCTGGGTCGCCGGAATGTCCGGAAAACGACCCAGGATCGCGACCACCCTCCATTCGGTGACCGAGAGCCCAAAGCGTTCGGCATACGTTTCTGAAATGCCCTGGCTGACCTGATTTGACAGCACAGATAGTCGATACGGCAGGAAATCTTCGAGTTTAAGTTCGCGGGCTGTCATGGAAACACTGGCTGCTTGAATTTGGTTTCAAATGTAACTAATATTCGGGTTCACCGCTTTATTTTGCCTGCTGGATGCCAAGGAGAGACACATGATCGGTCAGCGCCCCAACCCCCTAGGCGTGGAACAGTTCGAATTCATCGAATTTGCCGCACCGGACGCCTCCCGACTCCATGAGCTGTTCAAGGCTCTTGGCTTCACCGCTGTTGCTCACCATCGCGACCATCCCATTTCCCTGTATCGTCAGGGCGGCATCCAATTTCTGGTCAATGAAACCAGAGACTCTCACGCCAGCCGTTTCGCCGAAGAACACGGGCCTGCCTGCGTCGGCTTTGCGCTGCGCGTGTCCGATCCGGCCAAGTCCTTGCAAACCCTGATTGCCAAAGGTGCCGAGACACTGGATCAGACAGCCGGACTGCCATCGCTTGATTCGCCCTGCATCCGTGGGATTGGCGGCAGTGCGCTCTATCTCACCTCAGGTGTTGCCGACCTCGAGCGGGATTTTGACTTCCAGCCCGGTGCCCAGCGCAACCCGGCCGGCGCCGGCCTCTACTTCATTGATCATCTGACCCATAACGTTCAAAACGGCCAGATGGGACGCTGGGCCAGTTTCTATGAAAATTTGTTCGGGTTTTACGAAGTAAAGTATTTCGATATCAAGGGCGCGCAAACCGGACTGCGCTCGCAGGCCATGACTGCCCCGAATCAGCGGATCTCCATCCCGATCAACGAATCCGAGGATCCGAAAAGCCAGATCAATGAATACCTCGATCAGTACCGGGGCGAGGGCGTGCAGCATATTGCGCTCTACACCAACGACATCTACGCGTCGGTCGAACAACTGCGCGCCAATGGGATCGACTTTCTCGACACTCCCGATGCTTATTTCGACGTGATCGACGCGCGCATACCCGGCCATCGCGAGGACGTCGAGCGCATGCGGCGTAACCGGATTCTGATCGATGCTGACCGTCAGCAGCCGGATAAACAGCTGCTGCAGATTTTCACCCTGACCAATATTGGTCCGATCTTTTTTGAAATTATCCAGCGCAAAGGTAACGAAGGCTTCGGTGAGGGAAACTTTCAGGCACTGTTCGAGGCCATCGAGCGTGACCAGCGCGAACGCGGCGTGCTGTAGGCTTGGCGTTATGAAAAAATGGATCAACTACCCCCGAATCGAAGGCGAAACAAGCCGCCAGGCCCATTGCGATTTACCCGAGGGCACCTACGAACGGGAGCTCGGCAAGGAAGGCTTTTTCGGGCCGGCGACGCATATGTATCACCGCAATCCGCCGACCGGGTGGAGCAATTTCGAAGGCCCATTGCGGCCTCGCGCATTCGACACCAATAAGCTGGGCGCGCATCCTTCCTCGCCCTGGAGTGCGAGCGAACTGATGCACAACTCGCATACCCGCGTCAGAAGCTGGACTTGCCCGGGCAGCATGGATGCGCTGGCGAGAAACTCGGACGGTGACGAACTGCTTTTCATTCACGCCGGCGCCGGCGACCTTTACTGCGACTACGGCCATATGGGCTTCCGCGACGGCGATTACATCGTTTTGCCCCGGGGTACGATGTGGCGAATCGAGGCCAGTGGCACGGTCCATGTTTTGCTGATCGAGGCCAGCAACGCCAGCTACATGCTCCCCGACAAGGGGATGGTCGGACCGCATGCGATCTTCGATCCAGCCATGCTCACCACCCCGGCCATCGACGATGAGTTCCGGGCCCAGCAGGGAGAGACCGATTGGCAGGTCGAGGTCAAGCGCAGAAACCGTATCTCCACGATTACCTATCCGTTCAACCCGCTGGATGCAGTGGGCTGGAAAGGCGATCTGGCCCCGGTGAAGATCAACTGGCGCGACATCCGGCCGCTGATGAGCCATCGCTACCATCTACCGCCGTCGGCGCACACCACATTTGTCGGCAACCGTTTTGTGATCTGCACGTTCGTGCCGCGCCCTTTCGAGTCCGATCCAGGCGCCCTCAAGGTCCCGTTCTTTCACAACAACGACGACTACGACGAGCTGATCTTCTACCACGCCGGCAATTTCTTCTCGCGGGACAACATACATCCCGGCATGATGACCCTGCACCCCTGCGGCTTTACCCACGGCCCGCACCCCAAGGCACTGAACAATGCGTTCAAGGCCAAGACCGAGGCAACCGAAGAAGTCGCGGTCATGATTGATACCCGCGATGCACTTGAAGTAACCGATGCCGCCGAATCCATCGAGTGGACGGGTTACGTCGACAGTTGGAAAGGATGATCGCTAAAGTATGAAACTCGCCACACTCAAGCAAGGCGGTCGCGATGGCACCCTGATCATCGTCAGCCGCGACTTACGACAAGCGGTTCGCGCGGACGGTATCGCCGGCACTCTCCAGGCTGCTCTGGACGAATGGGATCATCTTGCGCCGCGGCTGAGCACCGTGTACGACGACCTCAACGCCGGCGCTTGCGAAGACATCTTTGATCTCGACCACGCCGCGCTGGCCTGCCCGCTGCCGCGCTGCTACCAGTTTGTTGATGGTTCAGCCTATCTCCCGCACGTGGAGCGAGTTCGCCGAGCGCGCGGTGCGGAAGTTCCCAAGAGCTTCGAGACCGACCCCCTGATGTACCAGGCTGTTTCCGACGGCTGGCTGGGGCCACGGGAGGATATCGCCATGGCCTCGACCGACTTCGGCATAGATTTCGAATCCGAGATCGGAGTGATCACCGACGATATCCCGATGGGTGCCGGAGCGACCGAATGCGCCGAGCATATCCAGCTCCTGGTCCTGATCAACGATATTTCTCTGAGAAACTTGATCCCCGGAGAGCTGGCCAAGGGCTTCGGCTTTTTGCAGTCCAAGCCCCGCTCAGCGCTTTCTCCGGTCGTGGTGACACCCGACGAGCTGGGGCCGGACTGGCAGCACAGCAAAGTCCACAGGCCGCTCAAGACCTGGCTGAACGGCGAGCTTTTCGGCCAGCCGGAAGCCGGTGAGGATATGCAGTTTTCCTTTGCCGAGCTTCTGGCCCATGCCGCACACACGCGCCCGCTGGCTGCCGGCACGCTTCTGGGTTCGGGCACGATTGCCAATCAGGACACCGCACGCGGGGCTTCCTGCCTGGCCGAAAAGCGCATGCTGGAAATCATCGCCGAAGGCAAGCCCAGCACGCCGTTCCTGCAATTCGGCGATGTCGTCCGGATCGAAATGTTCGACCGCCAGGACGCTTCTATTTTTGGCGCGATAGAACAAACCGTCATCGAATACCGCCGCTAGTCGG
>CAZIMY010000021.1:0-25960 GCA_964540315.1 uncultured Wenzhouxiangella sp. | reverse complement strand
ATGCACGCCACCATGCAGGCGCAGGCCAATACGCTCAGTGATGAAGACATCCAAAACGTCGCTGCTTATTTTGCCGCACTTGGAGAGGACGCATCATGAAACTTTCATTGGCGCTGATGGCGTCGGTTTCGACACTGGTCTTGAGTGCTGCCGCCTGGGCTGACGATCCGGTCAGGGGTAAAGAACTGTCCCAGGTCTGCCAAAGCTGTCATGGCGAGGACGGTAATCTGGCGCTTCAGGACAACTACCCATTGATCGGCGGTCAGCACTTTGATTACCTGGTGCATTCGCTCACGGCCTATCGGTCAGGCGATCGCGACAACGCCATAATGGCGGGCTTTGCGCGCGACCTCAGCGACCAGGATATCCGCGACCTTGCTGCCTGGTACTCGCGTCAGGACGGCCAGCTAGAGCCCTGATCAGCAGGGCAACGGCCGCCGCTCAGGCCGCGTAGTACGGGTTGTCTCCCTTGGTGTGATCTGTTGCATCAACCACGTTACGCACCTCGGGCAGTTCTTGTTTCATCGTCGTCTCAACGCCATTTTTGAGCGTGACGTCAATCATCCCGCAGCCCTGGCAGCCACCGCCAAACTTCAGCACGATGTCATTCTCGGCGGTGATTTCCACCAAGGATACCAAGCCTCCATGTGAGGCGACCATTGGGTTGATTCTGGCTTCCAGAACCCAGTTTACGCGTTCGACCAGCGGGGCCTCATCTGCAGGTCGCTCGCCTTTCAGGCCCGGCGCGCGAATCGTCAGTTCACCACCCATCGCATTGGTTTCGAAATCAATCATCGCTTCTGCCAAGGCAGAAATGCTGTTCTTTTCAATGAACAGCGCGAACGCGCCGCAGTCGAATGACTCGTCGTCGGGGTGCTCCTTTCCGGCAGGGCAATACGCCAGGTCGACCTCTGCAGTGGGAGATCCGGGGCGATGAATGCAAATGCGCAAGTTCGTTCCCTGAGGTTGCTGCTCCAGGAGAGAAGAAAAATAGTCGCGCGCGGCAGGAGTGATGGTGACCATGGTTAAAACCTGTGTGAGAATCGCTTGGTGAACAGATAATGCCGTCGAGTCACTCAACTTTCAACCGCTGGAGCAACCACGGCAGGGAGTGGTCGTACCTCCAGTCAATACCCGAGTGAGATCCGTCAAATTCCTCGTAGTGATGCGCCAGACCGGCAGACTCAAGGCGACTGTGGAGTTCTCGCGTGCCGTATTGAATGAAGTACTGGTCGCGTCGGCCCGCATCGATCCACAGGCCCGACAACTCGGACAATTGGTCTGAAAAGTCCAGCACGCACCGAACAGGGTCGAAAGATAGCCAGCGGGACCAGACCGATTCCTTGAGGGCGCAGGTATCAAGGTCAAACGGGAGTTCACACCCAAGCGAGCAGCCAGAAGCCGGCGAGTAGCTGGCCGCAAGACACAGGGTCATCAGGGCGTGGAAATCCGCACCTGTGGGGCGCTGCTTGCGCCAGAATGCGCGCACAAAGGACTCAGGATCCTGACCATACCGAGCCAGCACGTCGCAGCAGCCAGGGAAATCCCGGAGATAGACCCGATCGAACCCGCAATCGCCCGCATGGCTGGCCGCAGCCGAGAAAAATCCCGGACGCTGCATCACGACATGGAGAGCCCCGAATCCACCGGAAGATTTTCCGAACACGGCCCGCGACTCGACCTGGGCAAGCGTTCGGAACTGTTCATCCAGCGCAGGCAGCAGTTCATCAACCAGGTAATCAGTGTAGGCACCCATGGCTGAAGAGTTGACGTATTGGTTGCCGCCCAGGCTGGTATAGCAGTCCGGAAAAAGAACAATGACCGGCGGCAGGTCACCCGAGCCAATGAGCCGGTCAAGCCGCTGGGGCAGCGATTCTCCGTGGTTGCGCCAGCCGACCTGTCCCGGTCCGGCGTTGGTATAGGCCGCCAGACTGACCAGCACCGGATAAGATTGCGTGCTTTTCTGGTAGCCAGGCGGCAAATAAACCGGATGTCGTCGGTCCGACGGATCACCCAACGGATTGTCTTTGAGCAGCTGTGATCGATGGTGCATCGATGCCACGGTTCCCGCCTGAAAAACGCTGGTCGGGCGCAGTGCGTTCAGGTTTGATTCACTGGCCATCGATTCAGAGGGTCACGCGGCCCCGGTACGGGTATTCAAAGGCACCACCTTGACCGGTCGTGGTGGCACTTTCCCAATTTCGGGCACCAATTCCAGCAGGATACTTCGCAACTGGGTGGTGTCATATTGCTGAACCGCCCGTTCGCCCTGCCCTATGGCTTCGACCAGCCCCCCAAGATCCTGCTTTGAAGCCTGAGTAAGCAAAATCTTTTCATGGCCGGTCTTGGCATAGGATTCGTGCTCATGAAACAGCTCTTCAAACAGCTTTTCTCCGGGCCTGAGACCTGTGTAGACAATTTCTATGTCGCGACCAGGCTCCTTGCCGGCCAGTCGAATCAACTGCTCGGCAAGGTAGCTGATTCGGACCGGCTCACCCATATCGAGAACAAACACTTCTCCGCCCCGACCCAGGACTCCTGCCTGCAGGATCAGCTGCCCCGCCTCCGCGATGGTCATGAAGTAACGCGTGATCTCAGGATGAGTCACTGTTACCGGCCCACCGTTGCGGATCTGCTCGTTGAACAAGGGAACGACGGAGCCGGTGGAATTCAGCACGTTGCCGAAACGCACGGTAATGAAGCGCGTGTCGGAAGATCGATTCACCTGTTGGCAATACAACTCGGCAACGCGCTTGGTCGCCCCCATGACGTTGGCCGGATTGACCGCCTTGTCCGTTGAAATCAGGACGAAAATATCGACACCGTAACGGTCGGCCGCATCGGCCACCCGGCGAGTGCCAATCACGTTGTTCCGGAACGCCTCGCGAATCTGGGTTTGCAGCATCGGCAGATGTTTGTAGGCGGCCGCATGGAAGACCACTTCCGGTCGCGAGCGCTGCATGACCGTGTCAATCGTTGCCGGATCACAAGCATCACCCAGCACCGACTCAATGACGAGGTCTCGAAATTCGTTGCGGAGATGGTAATCGACGCGGTAGAGATTGAATTCGCTGTTGTCGAGCACCACCAGCCCGGCCGGATCCAGACGAGCAATCTGACGGCATAACTCAGCCCCAATCGAGCCGCCACCACCGGTCACCAGAACTCGTTTGCCGGTCAGACCGGCACGAATGGCGTCCCAGTCCAGAGAGACCGGGTCGCGTCCCAGCAAATCGTCGATCATCACTGGCTTGAGATCGTCGAACCGCGTGATGCTCGCGCCCAGTTCCTTGAGCGTCGGCAGCGTCTTGAAATCGACCTCAGCCTGTTCGCAAATCTGCACGATCCGCTGCATCTGCTGATTCGTGGCAGATGGAATGGCAATGACGACCTGATCAATCATGGCCTCACCCACCACTTTGGGCAGGCGCGAGATCGGGCCCAAGACTGGCACACCATCAACCTCGGCTTGCCGAAGCCGCGGGCTGTCGTCCAGAAAACCAACCACGTCGTAGCCGCCGCGGCTTTTCAGTTCCTTGATGAGTAATCGCCCGGAATGCCCGCCCCCCAAGACGATGGTCCTGCGGGTCACGCGACGCTCACGAACCTCCGAGCGCATATCCTTGAATACCCGATAAAGCAAGCGAGGTACGCCAAGCAAAAAGGCGAGAAGAACAGGAAAGACCCAGACGGTGAGTAGCACCAACTCAATCGGGGCTCTGAGCACCAGTAAGACGACCGCCGATGACGCACCCCCGAGGATCGCCGCCCTGACCAGGTTACCAAGGTCAGGCAGGCTGGCGAAACGCCAGACACCGCGATAAAGTCCCGATCGCCACTGCAGAATACCTTGCAGGATCAGGATGAGTGTGACTTCCAGAGCAATCTGCTGCCAAGGCGGACCGCTAGCGGCAACCAGCCACGTAATGGCAGCGCGTGATGCGATCCAGGCCAAGGCAATCATCAGCAAGTCGTGAATCACGACAACCGCGCGCAGGTTAAAAACGGGGTTGCGTTTTTCGACCTTTCGAATCACTTTATTCGCGCTTTTTGATTCATGCCTGCCTTGCCTGCACACTCCACCAGCCCACGAACAAAAACCCGACAAGTCCAAGTGCGAACAGGGTTTCAAAACCTGGAAAGCGTATGGCCAAGAGTAAAACCGGCAACACAATGACCAGATTGATCAGTCCATACACAACGAGCGCCTGACCATGACCCCAGCCTCTGGAGATCAGCCTTTGATAGGCATGCTCACGATGTGGAGTATACCATTCGCGCCCTTTCAGGGCCCTTTGGACCAGAGTTGCCGTCGCATCAACCACGAATACTGAGCAAATAATCAGACTCACCCAGATACTCACATCGCCATTCGCAGCGCCGGACAGCGCGAGAAGGCCGATAACGCCGCCTAACAGAATCGAACCACTGTCGCCCATGAAAATCCTGGCCGGCGGCTTGTTCCAGAACATAAAACCCAGGCAGGCGCCGGCCATGACAAACCCCACCAGCCCGGACAAACCGACGCCATGGATGTGCAGCAGCACGCCCATGGCCAGACCCGTCCAGCTCCCTTGCATCGCCAGCAAGCCATCGGAGCCATCCATGAAATTGTGGAGATTCATCAGCCAAACAAACGCCACCAGTGCCATAAACGTCCAGAACAGCGGCCAGTCCAGAGAAAAAGGACCTATCGATACGGCGGTAACCGGCCCGAGCCAGATAATAAGCAGCAGGCCAATGACTATCTGGGCAAGCAGGCGCCAGCGAACGGCCAGACCTCGGGTGTCATCGAGCCAACCCAGGGCGGACGTTGCAATGACAACAGCAACAACAACGAACGTTTCTGCAACCAAGCCGCCGAACAGAATCAGCGCAACCAACATCGCCAGTGCCACTGCCAGGCCGCCGCCTCTTGGTGTTGGTAATTCATGACTGCGGCGCGCGCCAGGGTGATCGACCAGGCCCCTGGCCAACAACCAGACTCTTAGCGGCCAGGCGAAAAGCGCCGTCATCATCATGGTCATGAGCAGCGAAAGCAGCAGCTCCAGCGTCGTCACTCTCCCAGAACACCCCGGATGACGCGAGTGGAATTCCAGCTTCGACAGCTCGGACACATCCAGTGATGCGCTGTCCCGCTGAACCCACATTGCTCACAGCGGTAGACCGGCTGGCCCTGCATGAGTCGCTGCATGAGGTCGCGGATCAGCTGAGGTCCGACCTCGCTTAAACCGAGCTCGTGGGTATTGATCAATTCCATCAGGTATTCCAGCCCACGCACCGTGCAGCGCTTTTCCAGTGCCTCCAGCAGAAAATTGGCGGCACGTTCCGGGTCAGATTCCGCGGTCAGGCGAGCCAGCAGAAGAACCGGGGCATTGAAGTCTGGCCGTGCGACACCCGAAACCAACCACTCCATCAGATCACTCAGTCGGTCAGCCTCTCGATGACACTCGATCAAGCGGGAGGCGCTTAGGACCAATAAATCCGGATCGAGTTCGCAGGCTTCCCGATAACAGTCAGCTGCCAGGCTGAAATCAAGGCGCCCCTGGGCTATTCTTCCTTCGGTCAATCGCGCCCGGGCAATGCCCGGCAGATAGCGCCGAGCCTGGCGGAGATTTTGGGTCGCTGATTCCACATCGTCTTTTGCCAAAGCCTCATCGGCCAACTCGCAGTAAAGCTGGGCAATCAGCCCCACGTCAGCTGTACCGTCGCGCATATGCAAGCTCTGGGCCTGCTCGACGGCTTTCAGCCACTCTTTCTCCTGCTGGTAAATGTCCAACAGGTGGCGCCGAGCGCGGCCCACCATAAACTCACTGTCAGTCAGTTCAAGGAACAGGCTTTCGGCCCGATCCAGAAGACCTGCGCGCATATAGTCCATTGCCAACTCAAACAGGACGCGCTCGCGCTGCTCATCATCAAGGTTGGGACGGGAGATGATGTGCTTGTGATAGCGAATGGCTTTGTCCATTTCGCCCCGGCGACGAAACAGCGTCCCCAGCGCCAAATGGGTATCAACCGTATTGCGGTTGACTTCAGCGAGCTTGACGAACTCCTCGATGGCCTTATCTGACTCTTCATTGAGAAGATAGTTGAGCCCACGAAAATACTGGCTGGACAGCAGGGAGCCCTGCTTTCTTTGGCGAGATTTTTGACCTTTCGCGGCCAGCCACCCAGTCCACGCCGCCAAAGGCAGCAGAAGAAAGAGCAGGCCGAGTTCAATCATTGCTGACCGGCGTACCGGTCGATGTTCTCTTTTTACGGGCTTCGGCCCGTCTTCGCGCCCGTGCTGGAAGATCAAACATTAACCAAAACAACAACAGGCCGCAAACGGTACCCAAGGCGAAGACAATGAGCACCAGGCCGCCCAACGGTAGTTCTTGCCGGAGCAGCGCGATGTCGAGAACAACCGGCGTCGGATTCAAAACACCGATGGCCAGACCAAGAGCTGCAGCTAGCAATACGGCCAAAAGAAGAAACCATCGAAACATCGGCAATTCGATCAGGCAACGCCCTGATTGACCCGCTCACGCAGCTCTTTTCCGGGCTTGAAATGAGGAACATGCTTGCCCGGAAGCGCCACGGCTTCACCCGTCTTGGGGTTACGACCCATGCGGGGTGGACGAAAATGAAGGGAAAAGCTGCCGAAGCCGCGAATTTCTATGCGGTCCCCGTCTGAAAGCGCCCGGCTGAGTTGTTCGATGATGCAGCGGACGGCAAGCTCAACGTCGGTTTGATTCAGGTGAGTCTGTTCTGTCGCCAGCTGCTCTATCAGTTCTGATTTTGTCATTGCCCTCTCCCTGGGAGATCGCCGGTAGCGGCACCCTGCTGGATGCCGCTACCGACCGGCCAGCAATCAGTCCTTGCCAGCCAATTGTTCCTTGAGCAAGTCGCCCAAAGACGTGCCACCGCCTGAACGGCCTTGATATTGATCAATAACCTCTGCCAACTCCGCATCATCCTTGGCCCGGACCGACAATGTCAAATTTCGGGTCTTCCGGTCAAGGGCCACGAACTTCGCTTCGATAGCATCGCCTTCAGAGACGATCTTGGTTGCGTCTTCGACCCGCTCTTTGGCAAGATCGGAGGCTTTGATATAGCCGTCCACGCCGTCAGCCAGCTCGACAATGGCGCCCTTGGCATCGACCGATTTGACGGTCCCTTTGACGATACAGCCGCGCGGATGCTCAGCCATGAAGGTTGCGAACGGATCCTGCTCCATTTGCTTGATCCCCAGCGATATGCGCTCGCGCTCGGGATCAACGGCCAGAACAGTCGCCTCCAGCTCTTCGCCTTTGCGGAAATTGCGAATAGCATCTTCACCGGATGCCATCCACGAGATGTCTGACAGATGCACAAGCCCATCAATGCCGCCATCCAGACCGATGAAGATACCGAAATCGGTGATTGATTTGATGGCACCGCTCACCTTGTCGCCCTTGTTATGGGTCGCGGCAAATGCTTCCCAGGGATTCGGTGCGACCTGCTTCATTCCGAGTGAAATCCGTCGACGGTCCTCGTCGACATCCAGCACCATGACCTCGACCTCCTGGCCGATGTGAACCACCTTGGCCGGGTTGACGTTCTTGTTGGTCCAATCCATTTCGGAAACGTGAACAAGCCCTTCGACCCCGTCTTCGATTTCGACGAAGCAGCCATAATCTGTGATATTGGTAACCTTTCCGAACAGGCGAGACGTTGGCGGATAACGCCGATCGATGTTATCCCAGGGATCTTCGCCAAGCTGCTTGAGGCCCAAAGAGACGCGCATACGTTCGCGGTCGAAGCGCAGTACGCGAACTTCGAGCTCATCGCCCACTTCGACCACTTCCGAGGGATGGCGCACGCGCTTCCACGCCATATCGGTAATGTGCAGCAGGCCGTCGATACCCCCGAGATCCAAGAAAGCGCCGTAATCGGTCAGATTCTTCACCACACCCTTGATGACCGCACCCTCCGTCAGACGCTCGATCAGATCGTCCCTCTCAGCGGCGTACTCATGCTCGACCACTGCCCGCCGGCTGACCACAAGATTATTGCGGCGCTGGTCCAGCTTGATGATCTTGAACTCCAGGTCCTTGCCTTCCAGATAGCCGGGGTCCCGAACTGGACGCACATCAACCAGCGAACCCGGCAAGAATGCGCGAATGCTGTCGATGTTGACGGTGAATCCACCCTTGACCTTCCCCGTAATCTGACCGAGGACGTTTTCTTCGGCCTCAAAGGATTTTTCCAGCGTCGTCCAGACCCGCGAACGCTTGGCCTTTTCTCTCGACAATCGAGTCTCACCAAAACCGTCCTCGACGGTATCCAGCGCTACTTCAACTTCGTCGCCCACGGCAACTTCAAGTTCGCCATCGGCTTTCTCGAATTGATAGATCGGGACGATGCCCTCGGACTTAAGGCCGGCGTTGATCACCACCGCATCGTCGCGAATTTCCACAACCCGCCCCATCACAATGGCACCGGGTCGAAGTTCGCGTTCTGTCAGACTTTGTTCAAAGAGTTCAGCAAAAGATTCGGTCATTACGTTTGAAAGTTCCCAAAAAGATAAAGCGCGTAAACCTTTGTCCGTGCGCAATCGTCTTCGTCATCTGCGCGACCTGGCGGTCCCGCTCGTTTGTCAAGCCAGACTTACGGAAAGCCTGGCCACCGGTTTTACTCATGAACGGCTTACCCGCAATCCCCGCCCAACGATATCAAGCACTTTTTGCACAACATCGTCCAGCGTCATATGGGTCGAGTCGACGACTGTTGCATCTTCGGCCGGAACGGTCGGTGACACAACTCTTTCACGATCGCGTCGATCTCTTGCTTCAAGGTCGCTCATTAGCCGGACAAGGGTAACATCCTTGCCGTTGTCCTTCAACTGCCTGTACCGTCGATGAGCGCGTTCTTCTACGCTCGCATCGAGATAGATCTTTACATCTGCATCTGGAAAAACGACCGTCCCCATATCCCGACCGTCAGCAACAAGACCCGGCAGACGTCGGTAACGCCGCTGAAGACCCAAAAGCGCATCCCTGACCTTGGGCAATGCCGCAACGCACGAACTCGCCTGTCCGACAGCCTCGGCCCGCAAGGCAGCACCCAGACTGCGCCCCTCCAGGCAGACATCGATTCCATCGTCACCGGGATTAAAACTCAGCGGAAGGTCACCGCATAGCGCCACCAACGCCTGCTCATCAGCCAAATCCAGGCCCGCTTCCAGCGCAGCCAGAGCCACGCTTCGATACACCGCTCCTGAATCAAGTACGTGCCACGCCAATGCCTTGGCAACGCGCGCAGAAACCGCGCCCTTGCCCGCGCCTGAAGGGCCGTCTATCGTGACCACTGGAGATAAATCGCTCATGCTCATTCCTCCCGCCATTCCAGCCGGGCGCCGAGAGACTCAAGGTCTTGAGCAAAGTTCGGATAACTCGTCCGAATCCATTCGGCGTTTCGTATCTGGACCGGGTTACGGGCTACGAGACCCAGTATGGCGAGACTCATCGCAATCCTATGGTCACCGCAAGAATCAACTTCCCCACCCGACACGCTCCCGCCTCGAACCAAGGCGCCGTCCGGCCTCTCTTCCAACTCAACACCCAGCGTGGACAACTGCTGACACATCACCGCCAGGCGATCGGACTCCTTAACCCGCAGTTCCCCGGCACCCGTGATGATCGTGGTGCCTTCGGCGGCGGCTGCCAGGGCCATGACCAAGGGAAACTCATCGATAGCCAGCGGCACCCAGTCCGGCGGAATCACCGTTCCACGAAGCGCTGAGCCCCGCACCTGAAGCGAGCCGACCGGCTCCTCACCAACCGCTCGGGATTCTTGTCGGTCAACTCCAGCCTGCATGGACTGAAGTATCCGAAGAATGCCATCTCTGCTTGGGTTGAGGCCGACGTTATCCAGCGTGATCTCGGAACCCGGCACCAATAGTGCGGCACCGATCAGAAATGCCGCCGAACTCAGGTCACCGGGGACGCGAAAATCACCGCCGTGAAGTACCTGCCCCCCTTGAATCCGGACCTCACCTTCTGCCCGATCTATCTCCACGCCAAACGCAGGCAACAGCCGCTCGGTATGGTCCCGACTCGGACCTGGCTCAACCACCACCGTTTCGCCGTCAGCGGCAAGGCCGGCCAACAGCACCGCCGATTTAACCTGCGCGCTCGCCACTGCCGGTCGATATCGAATTCCCTTAAGCGGCGCCGGTCGCACATACAAAGGCAAACGGTCGTCGTCGGCGCTCAGGTCAGCGCCCATCATTCTCAAGGGCTTGATGATCCGCCCCATGGGTCGAGACGACAAGGAATGGTCGCCAATCAAAGTGAGCTTCGACCCAAAAAGCTCTGACCGACCGGACAGAGCGCCAGCCAAAAGCCGCACGCCGGTTCCGGAATTGCCCAGATCCAGCTTCGCGCGCTTCAATGGTCGAAGACCGCCACAGATCAGAACGGCGTCGCCAGCCTGCTCCACGCGCGCTCCCAGGCTTTCCATTGCCGCAAGGGTCGCCAGGGTATCGGCACTTTCCAAAAAGCCGCTAATCTTCGTCTCTGCGTTTGCCAGACCACCAAGGATCGCAAGGCGGTGCGAGATGGACTTGTCGCCGGGCGGATTACATCTGCCTTTCAGCGGTGTAACGCTCGGATGAACGATCAATTTCATTATGGAGACAGCAGCCCGGTGAGCGTGGTGAGCAATCGATCGTTCTGCTCCGCGGTTCCGATCGTGATGCGCAGGTGATGGGGCAAGCCGTAATTGGCCACCGGCCGAACAATGACGCCGGCCTGGAGCAGGGATTCGTTTACAGGTGCTGCATCAGTTCCAAAATCAACCAAAAGAAAATTTGCGGCAGACGGCAGAACACCCAGCCCCAGACCCCGAAGCCCGTCATTCAGTTGGCGTAGCCCGCTTTCATTGACCGATCGAGTGCGGGCAATAAACTCAGCATCGTCAAGCGCCGCCCGGGCGGCCGCAAGCGCCAGCGAATTGACGTTGAATGCCGGGCGAACCCGGTTGAGCAGATCCGCGATGCCGGGGTTGCTTAGCGCGTAACCCACCCTCAGCCCGGCGAGCCCATAGGCCTTGGAGAAGGTTCGCGTGACAACCAGGTTGGGGATTTCTTCCAGCCACTGCGAAGCATCGCCCAGCGTATCGCTGTCCGCGTATTCAGCATAGGCCTCGTCAATCACGCACAAAACCTGCGGCGGCAGGGATGCGGCGAAATCCCGCAGCCGCCGGCCGTCCAGCCAGGTGCCCGTGGGATTATTTGGATTGGCGACGAAAACCATTCGCGTGTCGGCACCGACGGCCTGGTAAAGACCGCGCAGATCATGCCCCAGAGGCATCGGGTGCTCGGCCGACAGGGCCGGCACGACTCTTGGAGTTGCCTCAACCATTCGGCAGGCGATCGGATACACCGCAAAGCAGTATTGCGAGAACACCGCCTCCAGTCCGGGACCTAAAAAAGCCTGCGCCAGGAAAACCAGCACGTCGTTCGAGCCATTGCCCAGCGTAATGCAATCCGGACTAACCCCGTGTTTTTCGGCCAGCGCCCGCTTGAGCTCGAAGCCGTTGGCGTCGGGGTACAACCAGATGTGTTCCAGTTCATCGCGTAACGCAGCCAGTGCCCTGGGGCTGGCCCCCAAAGGATTTTCATTCGACGCCAGCTTGATGGAGCCGGACACGCCATACTCCCGTTCAAGTTCGGCAATGGGTTTGCCAGGTGTGTAGGGCATCAGCTCGGTGACGCCAGGCACCGCCAGGTCAGAATAATCGCGCACTCTCATTTGAGCGGATCTGTCGCTGCACCAGAGGCGGCGGCGCCATCGCCGGCATCGGTTTCGGGGATGCGGCCAAGGACGGCCCGCGGATAACTGCCCAGAATTTTGACCATGCGCGCCTCGCTGCGCAGCTCTTCGAGCGCGCATGCGACCCCGGCCCCTTCAATATGGCCTTCTATATCAATGAAGAACACGTAGTCCCAGCGGCCCTGACGCGACGGCCTTGACTCGATTCTTTTCATGTTGACGCCGTGCCGCGCCAAGGGCTCGAGCAACCGGAACAAGGCACCAGGGCCATCCGTACCGGCCACCAGGAAGGTTGTCTTATCCTCACCTGAAGCCGGCAGCAGCTCGGTTCCAAGAACCAGGAAACGGGTGGTGTTGTCGACATGGTCCTCGATGTTGCCAAACAGCACCGGCAGACCGTAGACCTCTGCGGCATGCCGACCGGCAATGGCCGCCGCATCAGGCTGGCTTCTGACCCGCCTTGCGGCCTCGGCATTGCTCGACAAGGCGATCAGTTCGGCCTCGGGCAGATGCGCGGCCAGCCAGTGCTTGCACTGTGAAAGCGACTGACTGTGGGCATAGACGCGCTCAACGTCCTGCAGCCGTCGCGCCCGGGTAAGCAAATGCTGGTGAATTCGAAGCTCGACTTCAGCGGTGATCTTGATTTCGGAGTGCATGAACATGTCAAGCGTGTGCGAGACGATGCCCTGCGACGAGTTTTCTACCGGGACAACGCCGAAATCGGCCTCACCCGCCTGCACCTGGAGAAACACATCCTCGATATTCGGCTGGGCAATGGCGTTGACGGAGTGACCGAACTGGCGATAAACAGCCTGCTGGGTAAAAGTGCCTTCCGGGCCCAAATACGCGACCCTAAGCGGCTCCTGCTGGGCCAAACAGGCCGACATGATCTCGCGAAACAGTCGCAGCATCACTGTATCGCTCAACGGTCCGTTGTTGCGCTCGATGACCCGGCGCAGCACCTGAGCTTCGCGGTCCGGACGGTAGTAAGCGGCCGGACCTGCCAGATCTCCCTTGACCCGCCTGACATCCTGCGCCAGACCAGCTCTTTCCGCGATTAGCGTCTGAATCTGGTCATCCAGGGCGTCGATCCGCTTGCGCACCCGCTCAAGATCCAGCTTATTGTCAGCCATATCTGCGCTCAAAATCCTGCATGAAGTCCACCAAGGCATGGACTGCATCCATGCCCAACGCATTGTACAGACTGGCACGCAAGCCACCCAGTGCCCGGTGGCCTTTCAGACCCTGCAAACCAGATTTCTCAGCCTGCTCAACAAACGTTATGTCCAAAGCCGGGTCTGCCGTCCAGAAAGGAATATTCATCAACGAACGCGCCGACTCGGTGACGGGATTGGAATAAAAACCACTAGCGTCGATGGCGCCATACAACGCGTCGGCCTTGACCTGATTGCGCTCCGCCATGCCAACGAGCCCACCGTTTTCATCGATCCAGCGCAAAGCCTCCAGAGCGACAAACCAAGCCAGGGTTGCCGGTGTGTTGTACATCGAGTCACTGTTCACCCAGGTCCGGTAATCAAGGAAACGCGGCAAGTCAGACGGAATGCGGTCGAGCAAATCTCGCCGAATCAGGGCGACCGTCAGGCCGGCAATTCCCAGGTTTTTCTGCGCACCGGCATAGGCAAAGCCCAGGTCAGCGTAGGGATAGGGCCTGGAGAGAAACTCCGATGACAAGTCGGCCGCCAGAGGCACCGCTACAGAAGGCGGACTTGGAAACTGCAAGCCATTGATCGTTTCGTTGCCAGTGAAATGGAGATAGGCGCAATCGCCCGGCAGGTGACCCATCTCCGGCAGATCGGTAAACCCCCTCTCCTCGCTGCTGCCCACGATGACGGGGCGACCGACACGTTCGGCTTCCGCCAACGCTTTTTTTCCCCAATGTCCGCTGATCAGGTAGGCAGCTCGACGCCCTTGGGCCAGATTCATCGGCAGCTGGGCAAACTGCAGGTTCGCCCCCCCGTGCAGCAGCAGTAAGGCGTGATCGTCGCCAATCTCCGTGAGCGCCCTCAAGCGGGACTCCAACTCCTCGGCGATGGCGAGAAAACGCTTGCCCCGATGGCTGATTTCAGCCACTGAAGGTTCACCGTCATCCTTGAGCGCCAGCGCTTCGGCAACCCGTTGCCGCACTTTTGGCGCCAGAGCCGCCGGACCGGCAGAAAAATTGTGGATCCGGGGAGATGTCATGGCGCGCGCAACGGTCAAGCCGTCCCAGGTTCCAGCACTTCAAGCCCGCCCATCCAGGGCCGCAGCGCATCGGGAATCCGCACCGACCCGTCGCGCCGCTGGTAATTTTCCAGCACCGCGACGAGCGCGCGTCCGATGGCCAGACCGGATCCATTAATGGTGTGGACAAGCTCCGGCTTGCCTGTTTCCGGATTGCGCCAGCGTGCCTGCATACGCCTGGCCTGGAAATCAGTGAATGTAGAACATGACGAAATTTCCCGATAGGCCTGCTGTCCGGGCAGCCAGACTTCAAGGTCGTAGGTCTTGCTGGCCGAAAACCCGGTATCTCCGGCACACAAGAGCATGACCCGGTATGGCAAATTCAGACGCTGAAGAACCATTTCCGCATGCCCGGTCAAGGCCTCGTGACTGGCGGCCGATTCAGACGGCGGGCAAATCTGCACCATCTCGACTTTGTCAAACTGGTGCTGACGAATCATGCCGCGCGTATCTTTGCCGTATGCACCGGCCTCGCGGCGGAAGCATGGGGTATGGGCAACCATTTTCATCGGCAGTTGGTCCGCCTCTAAGATCTGATCGGACACCAGGTTGGTCAGCGGCACTTCGGCGGTAGGAATCAGGTAGCGCTGCGGGTCACCATCGAAGCAAAACGCATCCTCGGCGAACTTCGGCAATTGCCCGGTGCCGCGCATGGCCGATTCGAGCACTAGGTATGGCACGTACATTTCGCGGTACCCGTGTTCACCGGTGTGGAGATCGAGCATGAACTGAGCGAGAGCCCGATGAAGCCTCGCCACGTGTCCGCCCAGCACCGTGAAACGGCTACCCGCCAATTTCGCAGCAGCGTCGAAGTCAATACCGGCAAGCAACCCGCCTAGTTCAACGTGGTCGCGGGGCTCGAAGTCAAGCGAACCCGGGTCACCCCAACGGCGGATTTCCTGATTGCCGGCCTCGTCAGCACCCTCCGGGACTTCATCGGCAAGCAGGTTGGGCATATCCAGCACCAGCCTGTCGATCTCGGCGCGGATCCCCTCCAGTTCCTGCCGGGCATCTTTCAACTCATCGCCGATTTGAGCGACCTCGGCTAACAAAGGCTGAATGTCTTCTCCGCGGCCCTTCGCCTGGCCGATCGACTTCGAGCGCACATTCCTGAGGTTCTGAAGCTCTTCGGTTCGAACCTGAACGGATTTGCGTTTAGCCTCGAGCGCGGCATAGCTTTCAACGTCCAGGTGATAGCCGCGACGCGCCAAAGCGGTGGCCACTGCCGCCAGATCCGTCCTCAACAACTGTGGGTCCAGCATGATGATTTTCCAGAAACATGAAAAAAAGCCGGGCACGAGCGCTCGGCCAACCGGTTAAAGGATAAACGGTTTTACAGGCCCGTCAGGGCCGGATATCACGATTCAGGCTTCGAAAGGATGCTCGAGGATAACGTTTGCATTTCGCTCGGGACCCGTAGAGAGCATATGTACAGGCGCTTCCACGAGTTCCTCGATACGGTCCAAATACTGCCTCGCACCCGAGGGCAACTCCTCAAGCTTGGTAATTCCCTGGGTAGAGCCCGTCCAGCCGGGAAAGCTTTCATAGACCGGACGCGCGCGGGACCACTCTTCTGCACCAACGGGAAAGCCGTCGACGCCCTCATAGTCGGTGCATACCCGGACTTCGGCAAACGTATCCAGAACGTCCAGCTTGGTGATACACAAACCAGAAACACCGTTGACCCTGACCATGCGGCGCAACGCAACCGCATCAAGCCATCCACAGCGGCGTGGCCGCCCGGTTGTCGCTCCAAATTCCACCCCGCGATCAGCCATAAGGCGGCCGGCTGCATCGTCCAGTTCAGTTGGAAACGGACCGGCTCCCACTCTGGTTGTATACGCTTTGGTAACACCAAGCACGTAGTCGATATCGCCCGGACCAACACCGGTGCCACACATCACGCCACCGACCGTGGTGTTGGATGACGTCACGAACGGATAGGTTCCGTGGTCGATGTCGAGCAAACTGCCCTGGGCCCCTTCGAACAGAATCGTTCGGCCCGCTCGCCGATATTCGTGAAGTTCGCCGGTGACATCAGCAAACAGGGGCTTGAGTTCAGCTCCGAACCGAGCGGCTTCTTGCGCAATCAGCTCCGCATCCAGCGCCGGTTCATCAAAATAGCGTTGGAGAATGAAATTGTAGAGATCAAGAATGCCCTCAAGCTTGAGCGCCAGTCGTTCCGGATCTGCCAGGTCGGCAAGCCTCAGACCGTGCCGGGCCACCTTGTCTTCATAGGCTGGGCCAATGCCCCGGCCGGTCGTTCCGATCGCCTTGCGCCCGCGCGCCTTTTCTCTGGCGTGATCAAGCGCTTCGTGACAGCTGAGAATAACCGGGCAGGCTGGAGACACCCCAAGCTTGGAGCGAACATCCAGCCCGCGCTTCTCCAGACCTTCAATCTCCGAAAGCAGCGCCCGCGGCGACACGACAACGCCGTTGCCGATCAGGCAGCGGGCCCGATCTGTGAGCACTCCGGATGGAATGACGTGCAATACCGTCTTTTCACCGTCGATAACCAGCGTATGACCCGCGTTATGACCGCCCTGGAAGCGAACGACGGCGTCAGCTTCGTGGGCCAGCAAATCGACGATCTTGCCTTTGCCCTCGTCACCCCACTGGGTGCCGAGGATGACCACGGATCGGCGCACGGTGCAGCCTCCTTTGACTCGAGCTGTTATTCGACGCGCTGCTGGTCGAAGTAGCGGAAGAACTCCGATCGAGTATCCATCAGCATCACGTCGCTGTCGGTACCAAAAGACCGATCATAGGCCTGCAAACTGCGCCAGAAAGAAAAGAACTCCCGATCGCGATCGAACGCGGCGGCATAGATCTGAATGGCTTCGGCATCCCCCTCACCCCGCAGGCGCTGAGCGTCTCGCTCGGCGTCAGCCAGCAAGACACGCACCTGTCGATCAGCGTCGGAACGGATGCGTTCGGCGCGCTCGCGGCCCAAGGAGCGCAGTTCGTTGGCAAACTCTGTCCTCTGAGTCTGCATCCGCTCGAATACCGAGTTCAAGACCTCTTCGGTCAACTCGATCTTCTTGATGCGAACGTCGATGACATCGATGCCAAACTCTTCAAAGCGCAAATCGGCACGATTAAGCAGTTGCTCCATCATCTCGCGCCGCTGTTCAGAAACCACCTCGCTCAGGGTCCGCTGGGCAAATTCGTCTCTGAGGTCATTACGAATCAGCTGCGCCAGGCGAGAACGGGTAAACATGATGTCACCCTGGGTCGCCACGTAGTAATCGCGCGGGTTCTCTATCTTCCACTTGACGTAGTAATCAACCTCGACGAATTTCTGTTCGGCGGTATTCATCTGTTCCGGACGCATGTCCAGCGTGATGATCCGGCGTTCGAGCTTGCGCACATTGTTGATGAACGGGGCTTTTAAATGCAGCCCGGGCTCGTAGTCGGAGCGAACAACCTCTCCGAGACGGAACTTGATGGCGTGCTCGGTCTCGGTGACCACAAAAATACTGTTCAGGCCGACGAAGACCACCACGATCAGAATAATAGGCAGGAAAATTTTCATATCAGCGTACTCCCCGTCCTGTGCGTGCGCGCGGATCGGTCTGACTGACCCGCTGCTGCTCTGACGGTGACATCAAAGGGGCCGGCGGAGGCGGAGCCGAACGGGCCCGGTTGCCGCCCAGCGTATCCAGCGGTAGATAGAACATGTTGTTTGAGGAATCCACGTCCAGCAAGACCTTGGAAGAACGGCCATAGACCTTCTCCAGCGTTTCCAGATACAGCCGCTCGCGGGTCACTTCCGGCGCCAGCGCGTACTGATCGAGGATCGCAGTAAAGCGATCGGCCTCACCGGTTGCCTGGGCCACGATGGCTTCCCGATAGGCATCCGCCTCTTCCATGACTCGCGCGGCGCGCCCCCGAGCTTCCGGAACTTCCTGATTCGCGTAGGCCTGCGCTTCGTTGGCAAAGCGGATCTGATCTTCGCGGGCCCGCACCACATCGTCAAAGGCTTGGCGAACTTCGGCCGGTGGCCGGACTTCCTGCAGGTTGAAAGAAGTAATCTCCAGACCCGAATCGTAGCGGGCAAGGACCTCGACCAGCAGCTCTTGGGTATCAAGCGCGATCTGGCCGCGCCCGATCTCAAGGATGAAATCCATGTTGTTTGTGCCCACGATCTCACGCACGGCGCTATCGGCTGCATGACCCAGAGACTCTTCGGGGACCTGCACGTTGAACAGGAATTTCTGAGGGTCAACCACCCGGTACTGAATGGCAAACGCCAGATCAATCAGATTTTCATCACCGGTCAGCATGCGGCTGGAGCTTTCAAGCGACCGAACCCGCGTGACGTTGACCGGCTGGACTTTTTCGATCGGGCTCGGCAGCGTGAAATTAAGGCCGGGCGGCAGCGTTCTGACGTACTCGCCGAAGCGCAGAACGACCCCCCGCTCCGATTCATCGATGATGTGGATCGAGTTCCAGGCCACCCAGATGACGATCAACAGACCGACGAGCAGTCCGATCCCGCTCATCGAAGGACCGCTTCCGGAATTACCCGTCTGACCGCCGCCATCGCCGCCATTCCCCATGATTTTCTTCAAACGGCGCTGGACGTTGCTAAAGACCTCGTCCAAATCGGGCGGCTGCTGGCCGTTACCCCCTTTCCAGGGATCGCGATCATCGCCGCCGCTTCCGCGGCCGGGTTCATTCCAGGGCATTGAATTCTCCGTATCCTAATCTTGATAGCTAATGTGACTTAAGGGATGTGCCGCCCTAACCGAAACCATGGCAGCACGTTAGTTTAACAGTAGATCTTGCGCTAGTTTGCCATCCGGCCCGTCAAGGCGAGACAAAAGACGCGCGTCGCGACGCGCCAGGTCGACCTCCAGACGAATGCTGCCGTCGTCTTCAACCGATTCGCCCAAAACACCACCCATATCGAACAGCCGGGAACGCAGACGCTGACCAGCCTGCAGCGGCAAGTGGATTTCTCGCCGGATGCGCCCCTCACCCAGGCGCTCGACGATAGCGGCACCAAGGCTCTCGAGCCCCTCTCCGGTTTGCGCTGACAACCACAGCGCCTCGACGTGGCCCTCGGCACTGCGCTCAACGCCGGCAGACTGGGACGTCAAATCAACCTTGTTGAACACTTTGAGAACCGGTATTTCTGCCGCACCGATTTCTTCAAGAACCTCCTTGACCACCGCATGATGCCGACCCCGGTCCGGATCTGCTGCGTCTATGACGTGGACAACCAGGCTGGCCCCCAGAGTTTCTTCCAGGGTTGCCCTGAATGCAGCGATCAACTCATGCGGTAATTCGCGGATAAATCCGACCGTGTCGCTGAGCAACACGGGAGAACCCGGCAGCGCTTCAATCCGGCGAACGGTGGGGTCCAGGGTTGCAAACAGCTGATCGCGAACGATGACCTGCGATTGCGTCAAGCGATTGAAGAGCGTCGACTTTCCGGCATTGGTATATCCGACCAGAGCGACCAGGGGAATGTCACTTCGACGGCGCGCTCTCCGGCCCTGCTCGCGGCGCTGTTCGACTCTTCCCAAACGGGTCGTGAGCTGCCGAAGTCGATCGGCCAGCAAGCGCCGGTCGGTCTCCAACTGAGTTTCACCCGGCCCTCGCAAGCCGATCCCGCCGCGCTGACGTTCCAAATGCGTCCAGCCCCGGACCAATCGGGTTGAAAGATGTTTGAGCTGCGCCAGCTCAACCTGCAGTTTGCCCTCGTGGGACCGGGCTCGCTGGGCAAAAATGTCGAGGATCAATGTCGTCCTGTCCAGAACGTTAACCTTGAGCGCTCTGGCCAGGTTGCGCTCCTGAATCGGAGACAACCGCCCATTCACGAGAACCAACCCGATACCGTGCTCAGCTACCAGTTCAGCCAGTTCATCAACTTTGCCCGATCCAACCAGGTATCTGGGATCCGGTCGGTCTCGCGGCGCCAAAACCGCGCGCAGCACATCCAGGCCGGCCGCCTCTGCAAGCTGGTGGAATTCCGCCTGTCCATCGGGGTCATCAGCCGCCGCCAGGGGGTGCAGCAGCAGCGTTCTCGCACCTAGCGTCTGGCTGGATCGAGAATCACTGTTAATCAGGAGTCGGTGTCCCCATCTTCCGGCGCAATCCGAACGTTCCTGGTGGGAACAACGGTTGAAATCGCGTGCTTGTAAATCATTTGGCTGACCGTGTTCTTGAGCAGCACCACAAAGTTGTCGAAAGATTCGATCTGACCTTGCAGCTTGATGCCATTGACCAGGTAAATGGCCACCGGCACCTTCTCACGCCTCAGCGCATTCAAAAACGGATCCTGCAGTGACTGCCCTTTGGACATGTCTGTCTCCTTCCGAAAAATATCTAATTGTTATGGCTTTACGGTGTCTGGACAAACCGACCTTCTGCCAATCTGCGCAAGTACGCTTTCACCTGCCCGCCGATAACCGCCAACGTCGACGCATGCGCGGGATCATACCAGAGGGCGTCGTTAAACTTGCGAAGCCAGGTCAGCTGACGCTTGGCCAGCTGTCTGGTCGCGGCAACCGCCCTGACGGTCAGCTCCTGACGATCGAGCTTACCGTCCAGAAACTGCCAGACCTGCCGATACCCGACCGCCCGCATGGCCGGGCAGTCAAAATCAAGGGCAGGACGTTCCCGGCGCAGCTGCTCGACTTCTTCTATGAGGCCTTCTTCGAACATACCCTCCAGCCTGAGATTGATACGGCGGTGGAGACTGGCGCGGTCAGAGTCAGCAAGAACAAGCCGCAGGCTGGAAAACCTGGGCTCGCGGACCCTCGAGTGCTGCGCGGCCATACCCGCTCCGGTCAGCGACAAGACCTCCAGCGCGCGCTGGATTCGCTGGGGATCTGTCGGCCGGATGCGGACCGCGGTTTCAGGATCATGTCGCGACAACTCGGCGTGCAAGGCCGGCCAACCCTCGCGCTCGGCGCGCTCGACCAGTCTGGCGCGCAACGAAGAATCGCCGGGTGGCAGCGGATCGAGCCCGTACAGCAAAGCCCGCAGATAAAGCACCGTGCCGCCGACCAGCACCGGAATGCGCCCGGCGGCGGCGGCACGCCTCATCTCGGCCTCCGCGTCGGCGACAAAATCAGCCGCCGAATAGGCTTCCTCAGGCCATCGCAGATCAATCAATGCGTGCGGATATCGCCGCAGTCGGGCGGGGTCAGGCTTGGCAGATCCAATATTCAGCCCGCGATAGACTTGGGCGGAATCCACGCTGATCAGGCTGATCGGAAAGCGATCGAACAAGGCCTCCACCAGCGCGGTTTTTCCAGCCGCCGTCGGGCCGGTAATAATGATCGCCGGCGGCAGCGCGTCTCGAACCGCCAGCTTACTGACCACGAAGAAACAAGCGGTCTAACGACTTCATGTCCAGCTGGACCCAGGTAGGCCGGCCGTGATTACATTGATCGCTGCGTTCGGTCTTTTCCATATCCCGCAGCAGCGCGTTCATTTCGTCCACATTCAAACGCCGATTGGCTCGAACAGAACCGTGACAGGCCATGGTCGACAGTAGATTGTCGATCACTTCTTCAACTCTCTTGCTATGACCCAGCTCGGTCAGATCCGCCAGGACATCGCGCACCAGGGCATTGCAGTCACTACGGGCGAGCAAGGCGGGAACCGCCCGAATCATCAGAGATTCAGGGCTAGCCAGCGCAATATCAAAACCCAAGCGGGTGAGTTCGTCCATACGCTCTTCCAGCGCGCGCGCCTCGCGAGGGCTCACCGCGATGCGCTCAGGCACCAGTAGCTGTTGCGATCTCACGCGCTCTTCGACCCACGACTGCTTGAGACGCTCATAGACAATCCTTTCGTGTGCCGCATGCATGTCGACAATCACCAGGCCCAGGTGATTTTCCGCCAGGACGAAGACACCCTGAATCTGCGCGACTGCAAAGCCAAGCGGCGGCGACTCGGACTCGGCGCCCTGCTCGGTTCGCTGGCCGCCCGCGCCGGAAAGACGGGCATAACGCGCCACCGACTCGGCCACGGAGAGTCCAAGCCCCCCCTGGGCCGGCATCGGAGATGAATCATAAGAAACCGCTTGACCTCCATCGGGTGCCGCCGTGGGACCCGAACTTGGCCGGGTTTCAGCCAGGGCACGGTGAATCGTGGAAAACAAAAATCCGTGCACTTGATTCCGATTCCGAAATCTCACTTCGGTCTTTTGCGGATGAACGTTGACGTCAACCAAGGCCGGATCAATCGTCAGATTGAGGACAAACGCAGGGTGCCGGCCGTGAAACAACACGTCCTGATAGGCCTGTCGAACAGCATGGGCAATGACTCGGTCTCGCACGAGGCGTCCGTTGACGAAGAAAAACTGAAGATCAGCCTGGCTGCGAGAGAAACTGGGCCGGGCAATGTAGCCGTCAATAAACAACCCGTCGTGCTGGTTTTCCAGATACAGCGCCTGATCCACGAAATCCGAGCCGCATACATCGCCAACGCGGCGTTGCAAAGCGCTGGCGTCCGTTGCAGGCACAAGGCGACGAATCGGGCGACCGTTGTGAAACAGTTCAAACGCGGTTTCGGGTCGCGCTAAAGCCAGGCGCCGGACGAAATCATCGATATGGCCAAATTCTGTGCGTTCCGTTCGAACGAACTTGCGCCGCGCCGGCGTATTGAAAAAGAGATCTTCGACCTCGACGATCGTCCCGGCCGGCATGCCTCGGGGCCTCGGCGTCTGCACCCGGCCGTTCTCTGCTCGGACCTCAAGACCCTGATCGGACTGCGATGTTCTCGACGCCAGCGTCAGTCGGGCGACCGAGGCAACGGATGCCAGCGCCTCACCGCGAAATCCCAGAGTCGCAACTGCTTCCAGGTCTTCCAGTGAAGTGATTTTGCTGGTTGCGTGAGGATCAAGCGCCAAAGACAGCTCATCGGCGGGAATCCCGGCGCCGTCGTCAGACACTCTTATGCGTCTGAGCCCGCCCTCGTCAACGTCAACCCGGATGCGCCCCGCGCCGGCGTCAAGACTGTTCTCGAGCAACTCTTTGACAACCGAGGCCGGACGCTCGACGACTTCGCCGGCGGCGATTTGATTGACTAAATGGGCAGGCAGCTTGCGAATCGACATAACTCGCAAGTGTAAGGGATGGACCGGGCTTTCAAGTGCCCGTCGGGATGACCAACACTGCTCCGGGGCGGATGACATCGCCGTCGAGGTTGTTCGCTGCGCGGAGCGTGGAAAGGCTGACCTGGTAGCGCTGGGCGATGACCCCCAAGGTATCCCCGCGCCGAACAATATGCTGCTTTCCGTTGCGGTTTGCGGCAATCCAGGTGCCCTGGGGTGCGGTTTGATAGAAATGATCGCGCACGCCACGCACGATGGCCGTCGCCACCTGCTTGCGGTGCTTGGCGGTATTCAGATTCTTCTCATCGTCGGGGTTACTGATGAAACCGACTTCAAGGAGCACACTTGGCACGTCCGGAGACCTCAAAACAACGAAGTTCGCCCGCTCCACCTGCTTGCGATGGCGGCGTCCCACCGAACCAAGGTGCTGAAAAACGCTCTCGGCAGCTAAATTGCTGTACTCCATGGTCGCACTTTGGGAAAGATCCAGCAGAACGGACGACAGCATGTCATCGCCCCGATTAAGCTCGACCCCGCCGACCAGATCCGCCTTGTTTTCGTTTTCAGCCAGAAGGCGGGCGGCCTGGCTTGATGCTCCGCTGCGAGAGAGCACAAACACGGAACTGCCGCGCACCCGGAAATCCCGGAAAGCGTCTGCATGAACAGACAAAAGCAAATCGGCCTCGGCCTGTCGGGCACGCTCGTAACGCTCACGCAAGGGGATGAAGTAGTCTCCGGTCCGGATCATGACGGCGCGCATGCCCGCAGCGTCGTTGATCTGACGCTCCAGTTCGCGGGCGATCTGAAGGGTAATCTTTTTTTCGTAGGTGCCGCTCGGGCCGATGGCACCCGGATCTTCACCGCCGTGCCCGGCATCGATCGCGACAATCATGTCACGCTTGCCGTCACGCCGCGACTGGGCTGCCGCTCTGAGTCTTTCGGAAGGGGTGGTCGCGCCTTCCGGCACCAGATCAATCACGAGGCGATGACCGTAACGACCGGCCGGATCCAGCACAAAGCTTTGCGGATCGGCTCGACCCTTGAGATCAAACACCACCCGCAGATCCGTCCCGTTGCGCACACCGTGACGAACTTGGCTGATCACTCCACCCGCGTCTGGCTCGAATGGCAGAGGCCCGGAAGCTACGACATTCTTGATGTCGACGACGATCCGGTCTGGATCGCTGAGGCTGAATAGCCGATAGTCCACAGATTCATCCAAGTCGAGCACGGCCCTCGTGCTCTCGGGGCTGGACCAGACGCGCAGGTTGTGCACCTCGGCCGCCGAGGCAACGGTCCCCAGCCCGATCAGCAGCAGCGCAGCAACTCTAGTGAAAACAGCCATCCGGATGTCCCTGTTGGAGACGTCAGGTCATGATCATGCCCTAAATGCAGTGCTTTTTCAATACAAAACGGATAGATACGGATGTTTCCAAGAATAAATCTCTGGAAATGCCGGATTTCTACCTTCGGGGCAGGAAATCCATCGGATCAACGGGCTGACCGTTTCTACGCACTTCGAAATGCAGTAACTCGAGGTTTCGATCGCTGATACCCATTTCGGCAATCGGCTGCCCCGCCCGAATGCGGGCGCCCTCTTCCACCAAACGGACCCGATTGTGGGCATAGGCCGACAGCAAGGTGTCGGAGTGCTTGATGATGATCAACTCGCCGTATCCAATCAGGGCCGTGCCGCTGTAAACGACCTCGCCATCAGCCGCGGCCACGACAGGCTGACCCTCGCGACCGGTGATGCCAATACCCCGTCGTGTCGCCGCTGGATCAAAAGGTCGCGATACCCGCCCAGCCGTTGGCCACTGCCAATCAATGCCGGCCACACGTCGCTTGGGTCCCGCCCCGGCCGGTGTTGACGTCGGCTGGTTGCTTGTCGTCGCCGGCTCCGCCGGCTCGGGTGTGTTCTGGACTGGCGGTACTGTTTGCCGCACTTCGGGTCTCGCTTGGGGCTCAGGCGGGGGCGCCGGCGGAGTGACGGCAGGCTGCTCAGAACGCTGTGAACGATTGGGAACAGCCGTCAAACGACGCGGCGGCGGGACCAAACGCAAGGTCTGGCCCGGACGTATCAGATATGGAGGCCCTATGCCGTTCCATTCGGCAACTGCGCGCCAGTCCAACCGGTAGCGAAACGCAATCGAGTAAAGCGTGTCGCCCCGGCGGACCGCGTACACCGCAGGCACAACCAGCGATTGCTGTAGCGTTCTGGTATCGCGTTGCTCGACCGGCGCCGGAGCCATAGGAGCACAGCCACTCAAGCTCAAAAGCACCAGCACAAAGGCGAGCAGTGAACTCCAGCGACGGGAATGAGCGAATCGAAAACGGGCCATCCGGCGCCTCACTCCACCCCCGGCTTCAGGGGCACAAAACTGACCTCGCCCAGCAGACTGCGCTGAAATTCGTGGCCATGGCGCTCAACGCGAATCAGTTCCTGCTGCCCCGCGCGCTCGTGCGGCGCGACCAGCACGCCGCCGTCGGCAAGCTGCTCGAACAACAATTCGGGGATCGCCCCACCGGCCGTAACGACGATGGCATCGAAGGGCGCCTGACCGGGCCACCCGTTCAAGCCATCGGCATGCCGGGTCAGAATGTTGTGCAAACCCAGTTCGTGAAAGCGCTGCCTGGCACTTCGAAGCAATTCGCCGATACGTTCCGTGGTAAAAACACGATCGGCCACCTTGGCCAGAATCGCAGCCTGGTAACCCGATCCAGTGCCGATTTCCAGCACCTTTGCTGGTCGCCCACCGCCAAGAATCGCTTGGGTCATGAGTGCCACCACAAACGGCTGGGAGATGGTTTGACCGTGCCCGATGGGCAAAGGCCTGTTTTCATA
>CAZIMY010000020.1:0-25961 GCA_964540315.1 uncultured Wenzhouxiangella sp. | reverse complement strand
GCCCGGCAGGACTCGAACCTGCAACCGCCAGCTTAGAAGGCTGATGCTCTATCCAGTTGAGCTACAGGCGCTCAAATCTGCCGAGAACGGCTGGTCGGGGCGGCAGGATTTGAACCTGCGACCTACTGCTCCCAAAGCAGTTGCGCTACCAGGCTGCGCTACGCCCCGATTATTTAGCCGATCAATTGTAGACACAGACCCGGCACAGGTCAATCGTTCTGACGCACCGTGCGCACCCGGATAGCCTCCTCCTGGTCGACCGCCTCGAGTTGTTCGCCAATAAAATCCAGGGCTTCACCGATTTCGGGCAAAACGACATTTTCCAAAGCCCGAGCGCGGCGTTCCGTCCGAATATACTCCTGGATCAGCCGCTCCAGGCATGCTCGCTTGACGGCCAGGTCAATGGCCAGACGCGCCAGGTCAGTGAACCGCTCGCGACACGCCCTGGCTTCGGGTGAAGGATTGACGGCCGCCAGGCCCCGGCCCGACTGCAGTTCAATCGACCCGTCGACCAAAGTCACGCCCAGAAAAGGCTGTTCTTTCAAGTCCATCTGAAAAACTTTCAGGCTGCCTCTTGGGTAGACTTCCAGCCCGTCCAGGCCGTGTCGACCGAGGGCCCGGGACATCGCGATGACAGCCTGACTGTGATGCCCCCGATACGTTTCGCGCGCGGACTGGTAATCCTCCAGGCGCCGCAGCATTTCCTTGGCCAGGATGACGCGCTTCTCGTCGAGAAATTCGAATCCCTCCCGAACAACCTGACGCTCGTCCTGCAGTTCCAGAAAAGCGCTGCGGGTCGGACTGCTTTCTGTGCCGGCCACGGCGAATTCAGCCGGCCTCGGCCGGTTGCTCAATGTAGCGGGCCAGCTGATCACTGGAAAGCCGCGTCAGTTCGGAAGTCGGCAAGCCGCGTAGCAGTTCCCAACCGAGCGCCATACTCTCTTCGAGCGTGCGTGGATAAGCCTGCTTGACCAGCCGCTCCTCGAACGCATCGCCAAATTCAAGGAAACGGCGATCGGTTTCGGGCAGCCCCTCGACCCCCATCACCGAAGCCAGCACGCGTGCCCTTGATGCCCGGGCGTAACAGGCGAACAACTGGTTGGACAGCGCCGGGTGGTCCGGGTGGGTATAGCCCTTGCCGGTCCCGGCATCCATGAGACGCGACAGACTGGGCAGAACCTCGACCGGCGGGTAAATGCCCTTCCGATCCAATTCACGACCCAGCACGATCTGTCCTTCGGTGATGTAGCCAGTCAGATCAGGTATGGGATGACCGATATCGTCGCCCGGCATGGTCAGAATCGACAGCTGGGTCAGGGTTCCGGGCAGACCCTTGATGCAGCCGGCACGCTCAAAAATCGTCGCCAGATCAGAATACATATAGCCCGGATAACCCTTGCGGCTTGGAATTTCTCCATGGCTGGCCGAGACCTCACGCAAGGCCTCGCAATAATTGGTCATGTCGGTCATGACGACCAGCACATGGCGGCCTTCGACAAAGGCCAGATACTCCGCAGCCGTCAGGGCAAATCGCGGGGTCAGCAAGCGCTGGGTCGACGGCTCGTCGGCATGGTTGAGGAACATGGCGGTGTGAGCCAACGCGCCCGATTTCTCCATGGCGTAGCGAAAGTTCTCCGCGGTGTCGTAAGGAACCCCGATGCCGACAAACACCACGCAGAACTCGCCGCTCCCCGAGTCGCGCAGCCGAGCGCGCTGGGCTATCTGGGTCGCCAGGCGGTCGTGCGGTAGACCGCCGCAGGAAAACAGCGGCAGTTTCTGTCCCCGCACCAGACTGTTCATCAGATCGATCGTTGAGACGGTGGTCTCGATAAAATCGCGGGGCAAATCGCGGGCCGCCGGATTGATGGCCATGCCGTCAACCCTGAGGTACTGCTCGGCCGGCACCGGCGGACCCCCGTCTATGGGCGTCCCCACGCTGTTGAAGACCCGGCCCAGCAAGCCGGGACCCAACGCCATTTCGAGCGGCCGCTGACGCAGACGAATCCGCGTACCGTCGAGGTCGAGGCCCGTGGTTGACTCGAGCACTTCGATGACCATGACCGCTTCATCCAGTGCTGAAACACGCCCAACCCGGGTACTGCCGCCGCGCCCGATCACCTCGACGGCTTCGTTCAGCGAAACGTTGGCCTCCCTGCGCGCGAACAACAGCGGGCCTTCCAGTCCGCTGACCGCACCACTCAGAATCACGTCAGCTGGCATTGGCATCTTCCTTATTGCTGCGGAGGCCATTGAATGCCTCGCTGATTCGGGTCGCCATGACCGCACGCTCGTCGAGGGCATCTTCCCCGAACTCTTCGCCCAGCCGCTGCAGGGTGCGCAGAATAGGCATCGCCGCAATCGACTGGGGCGCCGCGCCCGCGCTCACCGCCTCTTCGGCTGCGTCAATAAACTGCATCAGCAAGCGGAGCATCGCGGCCTGTCTTTTGGGTGAGCAGAAGCGGTCCACCTCGGAATAGGCGCTCTGGCGGAGAAAGCCTTCGTTCATCAAATCTGCCGCCAGCAGGGTCAGCTGCTGCTCCGGGGGCAGCGAGTCCTTGCCGACGATCCGCGCCATCCGCTCCAGCTTGGACTGCGCTTCCAGCAAGCCCAGCAGTCGGCGCCGATACTCGCGCCACTCGCTGTTGCCCTGCAGCTGCCACCAACGCGCCAGCGTATCGACATCTTCGGCGTAGCTCTTCAACGGGTGGATGGCCGGATAGGATCGGGCCTGGGCGCGAGCCCGGTCCAGAGCCCAGAAGCTGCGCACGTAACGCTTCGTATGGCTGGTCACCGGTTCGGAAAAATCACCGGCTGGGGGGCTGACTGCGCCGATAACGGTGACTGACCCTTCTTTCCCTCCCAGCGTGGTTACGCGTGAGGCGCGCTCATAGAAGTCAGCCAGTCGTGAGGCCAGATAAGCGGGATAACCGGCCTCGCCCGGCAGCTCACCCAGCCGCCCTGACACCTCGCGCAGTGCTTCCGCCCAGCGGCTGGTCGAATCAGCCATCAGGGCCACGTGCAACCCCTGGTCACGGAAGTACTCGGCTACGGTGATCGCTGTATAAATTGAGGCCTCCCGTGCGGCCACCGGCATATTGGAAGTGTTCGCGATAATGACCGTACGTTCCATCAGGGGGCGCCCGGTCCGCGGATCTTCCAGCTGCGGGAACTCGTCAAGAACATCCGCCATTTCGTTGCCGCGCTCGCCACAGCCGACATAGATGATCACGTCGGCATCGCACCATTTGGCCAGGCTTTCCTGCAGCACGGTCTTGCCAGTTCCGAACCCGCCCGGCAGCGCCGCCCGGCCGCCACGGGCAACCGGAAACAAGGTATCGAGAATGCGCTGGCCGGTCACCATGGGTGCATCGGCGCTCAGCCGCTCAGCCGCCGGACGCGGCCGGCGCACCGGCCAGTCATGCTGCATGGCAATCGGGTGAACAACTCCTTCGGCGTCCTCAACCTCAAGTATCGCGGCGTCTTCGGTGTAGCTGCCGGATGGCTTGATGGCGCGCACACGCCCTGCAATCACTGGTGGAACAAGACAGAACCTGCCGGGGCCGTGGCCGGCCACTTGTCCGAAGACCTGGCCGCCTGCCACCTCGTCGCCTTCGGCAAGGAGCGGCTCAAAGTCGAAATTCCCGTTTCGGGCCGCCGCCAGGCCGGGTTTGAACCAATGGCCGCTCGCTTCGCTCAGCGGGCGCAGCAGCCCGTCGAAGATGTTGCCCAGAATGCCCGGCCCCAGCGCCACCGACAGCGGCAATCCGTGACCGATGACCGGGTCACCGGGCTTTAGGCCGGTCGTGTCCTCGTAAACCTGCGCGGTCAACAAATCCCCAGACAGCTGGATGACCTCGCCCAGCAGACGATCTTCGCCAACCGCAAGGGCCTCATGGATCTGGAACGGTTCACTGACCCTGGCCTTGAGCACGGGACCACCAATCCACTGAATGCGAGCCCGGGTCATCCTTCTTCTCCCGTTCGCGAGCTCCTGCAAAGCGCCAGCAGAGCGCCTTCGACGTATGCGCTGTCAGCCAGCAGTCCGTCAACGCGCATATCCACAACCAGGCCGCCGCTGATCACGCGCAGGCCTGCATCAATCGAGTGACACGAGCAGACGTCGACCTTCGCACCACAGACCTTCGCGGCCCGCTCAACTATTTCAGCGCGTTCCTCGTCGGGCCAGTCCGGCGGGCATTCGATCTGCCATTCCCGCGCTATGACGACCCGGTCCGCAGCGTCTACCAGCTTGGCCGCCCAGGCCTTGCGGGCGGCGGGCTGCTGCCAACGTTTCAGCAACGCTGACCTGAGCAGTTCGCGCCCTTCGGCCACGAGCTCGGCATCGTGGGCGAGGATGCGCTGACGCCGCGCGGTTTCGATTTCGGCCTCGACCCGCGCCAGGGACTGCGCCATCTGCTTGCGTACCTGGCCGACCGCAATACGAACGCGCTCGCGTGCCCGTCCGAAAGCACGGCTTCGCAGCTCCGCGGCTTTCTGCTCCGCCTCAGAGATCAGTGCGGCGCATTCCCGCTCCCCTGCCTCGTCAAGCAGGCTCAGTAGCCCTTTGGCCGACCGGGCGACGCCTTCGATATCCGCGCTGTCTTTCATGTTTCCACTCCCAGGGCACGGCGGACGCGTGCGGCCAAGTCGGGACCGTCACCGTGGCCACTCACGTCCGGCACGATGGCCAGCGGCGGGCGCGCCTGCCGGATGATTTCCTCAAGTTCCTCGGCTGGTATCCGGGCGGCCAGGTCAGCCGTCAGCAAAATCGGCTGGCGGTTTTTGGCCGCAGATCGAACGCGGGCAACAACGTCTTCGGCGGTTGCCACGACGGTATCCAAGCCGGCCAGGCGAAAACCTGCCGCGGTCAGGCGGTCGCCGATCACCAACGGACTCATTGGAGCGCTTGTCTTCACGCCGTCAAATCTGGTTGAGAATCAGGATGGCGATGATCAGGCCGTAGATCGCCACACCTTCAGCCAGACCGACAATCACCAGCACGCGACCCATCAGATCAGGTTTCTCGGCCAGCGCGCCCACGGCAGCGCTCCCGACGTGACCCACGGCATAACCCGCGCCGGCGGCGGCAAGACCCGCCGACAGTGCAGCGGAAAGAAAGCCCCACCGGATCACAGATGGATCGATCATTTCCACAACGACCTCACCTCCCTGCGCGCTCGCGATCCCCGCGGTAAAGACCAGATAGGTCGCGGTCAGGGCAAGACAGGCAATGACGGCGCCCAGCGCCAGCACAACAATCGTTCCGAGTTTCATGTCGAACTTCTCCCGGTGGGTCTGAAAATGGAGCCGGGGCCGGTCAGCGGCTTGAACCGGCGGCCCTCGGCAGTCAAAAAACGAATAAAGAATTCAAACAACATCAAACGCGTGGTCTGAATGCCAACAATCAAGCCTTCCAGGGCAATAATCAGCGCATTACCCAGAATGATCACCACCACGCCTGCGATGCCGCCGCCTGCGGCATCAGCCATTCCGAAAACCGCCGCAGACAGTCCCGAATGAGCCAGAGCAAAAGCGCCGATACGCACAAAAGAGATCGTGTTGACCAGCAACTGCAGGGTCCCTTCGAGCATTTCGCCCAGTGCTTTGGGCAACGCCAGCCATCGGCTTTCGGTGGCGACGGCGACCGAACCGATCACGAACCAGGCAAAGCCCAGCCAGGCAAGATTCAAGAACTCCGGATGCAACAGCGCGCCGAGCAGACCGAAATAAGCCAGGACCAGGCCGGCACGCGTGATCAGCCAGTGCAGGCCCGAGCCCTGCCACAAACACCGCAGGGCGTCGAAGAACAGGCCCATCGAAATGACGCAGATCCCGAAGACGACCGCCAAGCCCATCATTAGGGTCGGATGATCGATTGGATGCATCCACAGCGCCGGAATCAAGTGCTCGTTGGCGAAAACGCTGCCAAACAGAAAACCAAACACCATGGCTGAAATACCGAAGGGCACAAGCAGGCCAAAAACCGGACTCCGCTTGCGCAGCCATAGCCCCAGGGCA
This sequence comes from uncultured Wenzhouxiangella sp., assembly GCA_964540315.1. GTDB lineage: Bacteria > Pseudomonadota > Gammaproteobacteria > Xanthomonadales > Wenzhouxiangellaceae > Wenzhouxiangella. The sequence continues at coordinate 19,943 of CAZIMY010000020.1, read as the reverse complement.
AGCAGAACCGCGCCCTGGCCAACATCGCCGAACATGAACCCGAACATCAGCGGAGTCATGAAAGCCAGCAAACGACTTGGGTCCACCTCGCTGGCACCGGGTGTGCCCAAAAGCGTTGGAAAAATCTCGAAGACCTTCGCCCAGCGGGGATTGCGCATGACCACCGGCACTTTCAGGTTCGCTGGAGCCTTGGCTTTGCGAACCACATGTTCGACGTGACACTCGCGCAGTACGCGATCCAGTTCGGTGCCGTCGGGCTCGCTGCACCAACCGGTCACCATGACAAAGTGCTCGGTGACCGGCAGCGCCGGGGCGTGACCGGCAAACCACTGCATCAAGGCCATGACGCCAAGGGCTTGCGAAACTTGATGGCTCTCGTGGAGCAACTTGATTTGCTGGCCGACGTCAGCCAGCGTCTCGGCAGCTTCAGCCCGTCGTCGGGTGATTTCGCTGTGGGCCGCATCCTGTTCATCGGGCAGCCAGGCCGGCATCGCCAGACGTCGGGCCTTGAAGGTGTTCATGCGATCATCCAGCCGCGAAATGGCATCAACCGCCCCAACAGCCAGAACGTAGCGCACGCCATCGACGTTAACCAGAGGCTCGGTCAAGACCGAGGCCGGCCACTCTTCGAGCACGGAATCCAGCGGCATGCGGTAGAGCCGGGCTGACAGTATCGGGCCGATCTCGGCGAGCCGGCCAAAGTCGGGCAGCCTGTCGTTATCGCCGGCGACCAGACGTTCGAATTCCTCAAGACGACCAAGCTCGATTTCGCATCGCTCGGCCTCGTCGATCAGCGGTTCGGCTTCTGTGGCCCAGGCGCGCAAGCGCGTAAGGGCGTCTTTCATTGCATCGAGCGGATCAAAGGCTCGATCCAGCGAGGGCAAACAGGCCTTCGGCCACCAGCGGGCCAGACGGCGCTCAAGGTCTTCGAATTCTGCTACAGCGGCGCTCAGACCGGGCAGCTCGAAGGGCTGATCAGGCTGTTGTTCGGTTTCCAGCTCTACGGTATGGGTTTCGGCCACTCGAGCGAGGGTACGCGCCAGGTCCACGCGCGGAACCAGCAGTTCGAACCAGAAGGCTGTACCCGGCCTTAAGCCCATATCATGCCCTCCGGTACCCGTTTGAGTAAGCGCCGGGTCACCAGACCCGCCCGCACCCTTTCCGCCTCCAAGCCTTCCAGAACCAGAAAAGCGAACAACGCGACCACAGTGCCTGAGGTACGGCGAAACAGGCGCAGAAAGCGGCTCCCGATCTGCCGGCGCATTGTCTGGCCATCGCTATCCGCCGAAGCGACCAGCATGCTTGCATGATGCTCATCAAGCACACGCTCAAGCTCGGTCATGGCCTGGGCCATGGCCCTTGAACCGGACCGTGGAGACAAACGCTTGAATACGGCCGTCCAAGCCGACCGAACATTCGAATCCGAGGTCAAGAAAGCGCGCAGGGGCTCAAGCTCAGTGGCAGCGAGCGCCGCCAGACAAGCGCCGGGTGTATCGAAGGCGTACGTCGATACGATCGGGTCGGCCTGCATCCATGAACGGACCGGGCCACCCTCCAGCAAATGCGCCAGGGTCGGCAGCTCAGGCAGCCAGCGACACCAAAGCAGAGCTTCTTGCCACTCTTGTGGCGCCCAGGACGAAGCCTGGGCAACAGCGTCGCGCCAGTTAGACCGCAGCAGCCGCTCCATTTCGGCAGCCGAAGAATCCGGAGAAATACCGCGGACCCAGCGCTTGAGCTCGGTCGCACGCAGCGCATCAATGAAATGAAGCAGATCAATACTGGATTCAACAAGATGCCAGTCAGCGTCGTCGGGACGATTCCCGTGACGCGCCTGGAGCCGCGCCTGCAGATATCCCAGATGGGCTGACTCAGCCATCGGCCGAATCGATCAAGTGGTCGGCAAGCGCATCAACGGCGCTTTGAAGGCGTTCACGATCTGCCGTATCGGGCTTTATGCGCGGCGCCTCGGCGCTCGCCCGGGCTCGAAGTTCGGCGGCCAACTCCCCGGTGCGCTCTTCACAGCGCACGTGAAGCCGGCTCACACGCTCGCTGGCGCGCTGATCAATGCGCCTTGCGCGCGCCTGCTCAGCCGTCAGGGCTGCTGATAATTCCGAGCGACAAGCCTCGAGCTTGCGGCGCACATCGGCTTCTGCGCCGAGAACACGACCAATAGCGTCATGCGACCCGGACTGACGCTGAGTTTTCTCTCCAGACATAAACGGCCACTCCCCTGTTGCCCAACCCTCGGGGAAGCTTTCGACAACTGGCACTGACGCTGCCGAATCTTCCGGCCCAGACCAATGAAACAAGGGAGAGACGCGAATTCAACTGCGTCTGCGGCAGTCCCGTGGATTGCCGTCGTGACCCTTTTTTTCGCAGGTCCAAATTGAGCATAGCGCCGGTTAAGGCCGGCACGATTGACCCAGGTCAATTCGTAGCTAAGAAACTTCTAATAAATCAGGCGAACAGGCTCAAACGCGAGGCAGGCGCCAGAGATTCAGCGGTCTCCAGAGGAAGGCGGAAGGGGGCAATCGCCGAGCCCGGCTCAACTTCAGGTTCGGTGCCGGGTTCAGATTCGGATGGGCTCGCCGACGCCCCAGCCTCTGAATCATTGCTCAACTCTTCCCGGCGTTCGGCGGCAATTTCACTGCGGGCGTCAGCGGCCATTTGGCGCGCCTTGGCAGCCACTCGATAATCCTGCTGCGAGGGCTCCACAGGGGCGAGTGCCGCTCGTTCGATGATTTGCGCCTTGGTCAGCGCCTCTTGTGGGTCCGAGGGCACGCTTGTATCGATGCTGACTTCGCCGCCCACCGCGTAGCGACGGCCGTCCGGTCCAGTCTGATAGTCATAGGACGCGGGTTTGGTGACATACCGACCCCCGGCCGCCACGTGCGCCATCTCGTGTGCCCTGACCTCTCGGTCGCGCTGCTGCAACTCCCTGACCTGCGCCTGTTCAGCCTCGGTCAGTTCAAGCGGACCGCGCTCGGGCGCTGTTTGATCGGTTTGCGATGCGGTAGAACTGGTTTGAGCCTCCGATTCCCGCTGATCAGCAGCCTGTTGATTGGCGCGCGGCTGAGCGGGTGCAGAGACCGGTTGCGGCGGGAGGAGATTGTAGGCTCCGACTTGCATATCAGTTCAATAGCATGACGTGCAGCTGCCGCGCAAGCCGCAGCCTGAAAAGCGAATCTTCTCGGCAGTCTTAGGGCGCGAAACGGAACACGCCGAGCAGGAATCTTCGAGTAACCGTCTGGGGCTCGTCAGGGTTCGGCCAATGCGCCGCCGCAAAAGCATCCAGGCGCTGCATTGTCTCGGCCAGAACATCCTCGGGCAGAACCCAGCTTTCAGCATCGTCACGCGAGCGGATACCGTCCAGAATCTGACGGGGCGTCAAAGCGGTGCGCCACTCGGCTGCGATGAGCTCACCGTCTTCGCTCTCCGGGCGCGCGCCCAGTTCCGCCAGTGTCTTCACGATTGCTGCGCCCCCGCTGGGCGGCGCAGCAGCAGCCGCTCCGGGCGGCAGCATTTCGCGTCCGACTTCGACAACCGTTTTCCGGAACCGATCGCGGATCATGCCTGCCAGAGACCTAGGGTCAGTCCAGTCGCGCCCCAGCAACAGCTTGCCGCCCGGCTTGACCAGGCGGCTGAGCTGGGCGAGCACGCCTGCCCAGTCGGATACTAAGTGAAGCACGTGCACCGCCAGGGCAGCATCGAAAACCGCCGGCCGAAAAGGCAGTTTCCCAATGTCGCAGCGAACCAGATGAATTCCGTTGACCCCGCTGCCATCGATGCGCTCGGACAAGGCCGCAAGCATGTGCGCTGACAGATCCACACCGACTACTTCGCAGCCGGCCGCAGCGACCGGCAAAGCAATTCGCCCGGTTCCTACGCCGAGCTCCAGCACCTGCGCCTGTTCGCCTACGTGAGCGGCTACCGATCGACCAATATCGACAGACACCCCTGGGGGATGACCGCGAAGCGCGTCGTACTGCTTGGAGACCCGGCGATCGAAGCGATAATCGAGATTGGGGCTCTCGTTCATACCTTAAAGACCGCCGCCGGCGGCAGCGGCCGGCGCATCAGGTGCGCGCCGGGGATTCGGGCGACAAAGACGGCTCGCCGGGTTGACCGCCATAAGCCGGAGCGGTCGCACTGGCGGCAAATTCGCTGGCGCTGACCCGATAGAGGATGTAGCCGGCCAGAAGCAAACCGGCCGCCTCCAGCACGAAAATGCCGAAATAGGCGACCTTGGGCGTCAGTATCGCGCCGTCGATCAAGACGGTGTGCAGCGCTCCGCTGGCAATCGATGACATACCCATTCCCAGGGCCTGTGCGGTACCCCAAAGCCCCATATACAAACCGGTCGCGTTAGCGACGGTCATCTCCATCATCAGGGCCAGGGCACCGACGTTAAACAGCCCGATGAACAAACCCATACCGAACAGAATGGGCTTTACAAGCGGCTGGACGCCGACCAACGAGGAGACCCCCAGCAAAACGAAGGCCAGAGCGGCTCCGGCAAGCCCGGTCAAGACCATCTTCTTTAGCGAAATCTTGAACATGTGGCAGATCACACCGGCAAACACCATACCAATCAAAACCCCGCCGGCCCAGAATCTCTGCATTTTCGAGGTTTCGGTTATCGACATGCCAAACACCTCGGCACCATAAACCTCGATGATGTTTTCCTGCAGAAAAATTGAAAAAATCGCCAAGAAAATGAAAGCGAAAAAAGCTCGGGTATAGCGGTTTTGCCGCAGCAGCTTGAACGCCGAGGCCAACGGATTGCCGGGAGGCGCAAGCGATCGCGCCTTGAGTCGAGCCTCTTCCAACTGCTCGGCATTCAGGCGCTTCTCCACGCCGAAAACACCGATCAGCGTGCTCGAAATGACGATCAGTGGCGTGAGGTTATAGAGGTTCTGCATGGCCTCCGGGGTGAACTCCGGTCGAACAATGTTCATGACCACGGTCGCAAGAATGGTGCTCATGATCATCACGATCCACACCACCGATATGACGGTGCCCCGGTTCTCGGGCGTGGTCACTTCCGCAAGCAGCGCGTGGTACGTGTCAGCAATGACCGCCATTGAAAGCCCGAACACCGTAAACAAAACTATGGCGCCCAGCATGGCGAGCGCCGAGCCGGTACCCATGTTCATGACAACCGTCGGGAGGGCCAGGAAAAGCAGGCTGGCGGTCACGCTCCCCATCAACAGGTAGGGCGTGCGCCGGTAACCGAACAAGGGCATGGTGTCGGCAATTCTGCCGATCACGACCTGAAAAGGCGCCATGAAATAGTGGATGGATAAAAGGGATGTGACAACAATCGCGGCGATGCCGAGCTCGAAAATCGCTACCCGGTTAAAGTCTATTGTCAGAAGTGCAAACATCCATCCGACTGCAACTTTGGGCAGAGCGATGCGCACAGTCCAGATCATCGCCCTGAGGGTCGACCACATGATTTTATAAAGTCCTTCCAAGCACCGCGTTGGTTGTATTACATTTGCGACCGCAATTCAAGCTTGACGGCAGACCCTCTTTGTGCTCGGCGCTTCAAGGAAGTCGGCTCGACGTCGAGCCGACTTCCAAGCTTGCCCGGGTGTTCTAGCGGTAGCTGAAGCGATAGATGAGCCGCAGGCCAAAAGTGCGTGGCTCAGGCAAATAGGCAATCGCGGCTCGACCCGGCGCAAAACCTTCAGGATTGCCGGGGTCGACGTTGCGCTGGGCGCTTCGAATCGAATCGGCGTCGGTGAGATTGTCAACAAACGCGATCACACTGAAGCGGCCCAAGTCCACGCCACCCCTGAACTCGAAGTTGGTGTAACTCGGCATCCAGGCCAGGTTCGCCTCGCTGAGATAGCGCTTGGACCGGTAAAGCCCGTCCAGTTCAATAAACCAGCTATTACCGCTTTGACCCAGCGGGGCGCGGTAAAGCGCGCCAAAGTTCACTGCATGCTTGGGGTTTTTCGGAACCCTGTTGCCCGAAAAGTCCGCACAGGCGTTGCCGGCCTCAGCCCTGATCTGGGGAGAGGAAGTTTGGCCCTCTGGAACACCGCAGGCGGCAAACGCGCCGGGGCCGGCCGTTGGACTGGGGCCCTGCGCGTACTCTTTGAAAGTCGCATCGGTGTAGGTATAGCCGATGTTGAGATTGAGCCGCTCATGCGGGAACCAGTCAGCGGCAATCTCGAAGCCCTGGGTCTCGACCTCCCCTGCATTGACAATCCCGGGCACGGCGACGATGGTGCCAGCCGCCCCAGTCTGGTTGACCTGGACCCCGATCTGTTGGTCGGTGTAGTCGTTGTAGAACAAGGCCGCATCCAGACTGAGATCCAGGGGTTGCCAGCGGGTCTTGAGACCAATCTCATAGGCATCGACAAACTCAGGCCGATAGCCCTGTTCGCCAAACTCGATGAGTTCGTTGACATTGAAGCCACCCGGCTTGAAGCCGCGAGCGATATTGCCGTAAACCATCGCGCTGTCGTTCAGTTCCCAGTTCAGCGTCACGCGAGGGGTCCACTCCTTGAACGACAGGCTTTGCTGTTGCGGACAGCCCTGCACCGTTCCCGGCGGCGGCACATCCGGACCTGGCACGCCCATGAAAATCGCGCCCTGTGGAATGCCGGGCAGGCACACGGGCTCAAGCCCGCGCAGGGAGATGTCCTGCAGCCTCCAGCCCGGCACCCGGTAGTCAATCTTGTCGGAGTTGTAGCGGGCCTCGACGCCCAGTATCAGGTCATCGGTCATCTGCCACTGCAGACTGCCGTACAGCGCACTGTATTCAGTCTCGCGCGACAGTCGAACGGGGAAGTCGTTGGTGGTTTGCGCAGCCGACAGGAAGAACGGAGGCCCGGAAAGGGGCGAATCAGGATTGCGCAACCAGAATTTTGAACTGTTGAGCAAAGTGGAATCCTCGTCAAGATACTGCGCGCCAACCAAGAACGAGAAATCCCCGGCGCTGTGGGTCCAGAAGAGGTTGTGGTCGAAGCGCTCGTCCGTGTAATCGAGCTGCTGCAGGGCCGAGAGAGAAAAAACGAAGCCAGGCGCCGCCGGATAACTGGAGAAGTCGCCGTCGGCTTCGATGAAACTGTCGTTTTCGATCCAGGCGAAGTTGTAACGGAACACGCCGAAGCCAGATCGCCAGCGAGCGTCCAGCGTCAGCAGATCCTGATCGAGCTGCAGTCCGCTGGGCGGCTGGCCCGTTTCTTCGTTGACGCCCATTTGGACGTCGCTGATGTCGGCCCGTATGGGGCCAACAACCGTCCCCCGGGTGCAGGCGGTGGCAACCTGTGGCGGCAGACCGGAGAGATCAGCCGGGCAAGGTATGGCCGGCGAGCCTGGAGGTCCGGCAGTGAAAGTGCCGTCGGGTACCGGAAAACGCGCGTTCCTGGAAATGAAGGCAGTCGGGTAGTCGGAATTGTCGGTATCGCTTGTTTGGTAGCGCGCCGTGATGTCCCAGTTGTCGCCGGGCGTGAAACGCAAGGCCGCTGCAATACCGTCAAAGCTTTGCGCGCCCAGGGGCCCGCCGTTGACCGGATTGGTCCAGTAGCCATCGCTTTCCCGGACCGATGCGTTGACGCGATATGAAAGCAGCCCGTCGACGATCGGCCCTGAGACCATCCCTGTCGCCCGGCGATGACCGTACTCGGCCCCTTCCAGAATGATTTCGCCTTCCAGTACGTCGGATGGCTTTTTAGAGATGTAGTTGATCGCGCCGGCAAAAGCACTGCGCCCGTAAAGAGTGGTCTGTGGCCCTTTGACCACTTCAATGCGCTCTAGGTCGATCAGGTCCGGAACCACCCCGGCGCCGCCGCCGGAGATGGCAAGGTTCTCACCCGACAAGTCAACGCCGTCGAGCATGACGGCCACGCTGGGCCGGCCTCGCTCGGCCTGCATGCCCCGGACCGCAGGCCGTGTATCGTTCGGAAAACCGCCGATATCGAAGGTCAGCCCCGGCGTCAGACGGGAGACATCGTGCAAATCGGTAATCCCCGCGCGCTCGATTTCCTCTTCCTCAAGCACCCGGATGCTCAGCGGTACCGTTGCCGAGATTTCCTCGATACGGCGAACCGTCACGACAATTCGGTCAACAATCGCCGCCATATCCAGACCGGCAGCCGCTTCAGATTCGGCTGAGGCCTCGTCGGTCTGAGCTGTCGCTGACCCTAGAAGACCCACCGTAAGCCCCACCCAAAGCGCGCATGCTGGCGCCATGGAGAACACGGGCTTCGTGTCGCTGTAAGCGCGTCCCGCGAATAAATGCACAAGCGATCTTTGATTAATATGAGCCAAAACGTTAACCCCCGAATATTATTAGAGTTGGTGAATTAATCTAAACAAAATTCTATCTGATATTGATACACGTTATTGATCGATAAGGTCAAGAAGAATCGAAACAATCGGCTCGGTTGCAGCGTCCCGGCGCGCCATGGACCCCCGTCAATGGTCATCGCCTCAGGCTTGATATCCTTCAGGATCATTCTTACAGCCAGTTGCATCCACGCGAAAACTTATGGACATCATCGTTTGGGAACTGATTCTCGTCGCCGTCGTCGGGTTGGGGCTGGGCTTTTGGCAGCTTATTGATGTCAACCGGGAGCTGAAGAAAGACGCAGAGCAAGAATCGGGGGCAATAGACTCCTGCCATACTGACTCGGTCAAGGAAAACTCAGACCGAGCCGATCTCGGCACGGCTGCGCAAGCGCCAGAACAAGTCGCCGAGGTGCGCCCCAAGCGCGACGCCTAGCCAGGCGCCGACCTCGATCCAGCCCGCGTCGGTCGCCACAGCCCGCAACGCGAGCAAAAGACCCGCCCCCGCGCCAAGATTGAGCAAGAGCCCAAGAATCGGCAAGCGGATCCTGGCAAGCAAGACCAGCCCGCAGAACGCTGCGGCTTCGATGAAAATAATGACCAGGATCAGGTCTGCGATCCGACCGCTCTCGATCAGTTCTGTCATGAGGCGCAGTTTTAAACCAAATCGGATGCGAACAAAATCAGAACCGGACGCGGCTTCCCGCTCCGCTCAAAGTTTATTTGTCGGAAAAGCTCTCTTCCATTCGAAGTGAGATCAATTCCCATATTCCCCACCCGATCGTCGCACATGTCGCAAGCAGAACCGCTGAAACAGCTACACCAGAAGCAACCATTGGACCAACCTCTTGTCGTTGAGTGTCGAAAACTATAGCGGTCAGGATACCAGAGCCAAACCGGAATTGATCACCGTTTAGGCCGTGAGACCCGAATCTTTATCCCCTCACCTGGTACCGTCGTCCGCGATGATCTTCTTGACCAAGCGCGCCACGCCCGGCGGGTCCTCTTCGTGGGCCAGATGGCCGACTCCCGGCAAATGCAGCACAGCGGCATTGGGCACCATCTGACAAATCCGATCGGCATCGGACGGCGCGACCGCCAAGTCTTTTTCACCCACCATCAGACGAAGCGGAACATCCAGCCCAGGCAGCTCGCGAGCAAAGCGATACAGATCCCAGTTGGCCATCATGCCGAGCGTGGCGGCAACGTGGGCTGGGCTTCTGAACAGCCGCGCATAAAAGTCGATACCGGCTTCTGTCAGTTCAGAACCGGTGCCTCGAATCAGTCGTATCACCCGTTCGCGATTGGCCGCACTGCGGGCGAAGATCCGCGGCGTAAGAGGATTAACAAACAACAGCTTGGCCAGCGGCGGAAACAGATAGCCTGCCGGGCCACGAAACGGCAGCAGTGCACCGTTGATACTGATGACGGACGCTGGCTCCAAGGCGCCGTCCAGGCAGCCGCGAATAGCAATCGCCGCGCCCGCTGAATGCCCAACCACGACAAGGGGCCGGAGGCTGAGAACGTTCATCAGCGCAGCAACACCGCTGGCCATTTCGGGCAGCGACAGGCGCCGCTGGGCCGGACATTCGGTAAATCCATGACCGGGCAAGTCCGGGGCAATGACGGTATAGCTCGACGCCAGAAGCGGCGCAAGGTCACGCCAGGAATGGGTGGATGCCCCGGTACCGTGGAGCAGGAGTATCGTCGGGCCCTGGCCCATTGTTTGGACATGCCAGGACAAGCCGGCCGCCTCGTAAAAGTTACTGGTTTCGGCGTGTGGCCATGACGCGCCGTCGACAGACCAGTCCAAGTCGCTGCTGGTATTCACCCAAGCCCAAGCCCGGGATCAATCGAACACATCGGCCAACCCGGCTTCAAAACGCTGGATTCAGGCGGACAACGGCAGCATTCAAAACCCCGGCAAAAGTAACCCAGGCCAAATACGGCAAAAGCAGCCAGGTCGTGGTCTTGGAAAATGAGCGCAGGCCCACGATCAAAGCGACGATAGAAAGCCATAGCAAAAAGACTTCGGCCAACGCCAGGTCGGGTCGCTGCAGGCGAAAAAACAGGAGGCTCCACAGCACGTTCAAAAAACCGTTCAGCGCAAACAAGGCGAGAATCCAGCTGCGCGCGTTCGCTTCAGGTGCGTTGTGCCAGGCCAGGACGCCGGCCAGCGCGGTCAGTGAATAAATCAACATCCAAATCGGCCCGAACAACCAGTCCGGGGGCTGCCAGGAGGGCGTCACCAGCGTCTGGTACCAGCCTTCAAGGTCTGTCGCCAGAAAGCCCAGCACCGAAATCAGAATAGCGGCCAGCGCGGCGAGCGCAACCGCTTGCCGACCAGGCTTTGCAGACACACGGTTCATTTGACCTTCGCCAGTCCGAACAAGTGGGCGAGATCCTTGAAGAAAATCCGAACGTGGGCCAGCGGCTTGGCTTTCACCAGTCGCTTGTACATATAGGCTTCCCAGGTCAGCACCTGGACATCCGGATCACGGCAGATGCTTACGAAGCGTTCCCGACGATCGTCGTTTCGATACCAGAATCTCTGCAGCAAACCCAAAATCCAGAAAACGCGTCCGTGCGCTTTCATGAAACGCTTCCGGGCAGAACGCAAGGCGCGCGGATTCCCGCTGCGGCAGAATTCATCAGCAGCCTCGGCAGCCAAACGACCGCTGAACATGGCGTAGTAAATGCCCTCGCCGGAGGCTGGTGCAACGCAACCGGCAGCGTCGCCCGACAGCAGCACGTCCTTGCCGTTATCCCATCGCTTGAGGGTGCGCAGCGGTATAGGCGCACCCTCCCGCCGAATTGTTGTGTTTTCTGCCATGCCGATGCGATCTCTGAGCTTGTTCACTGCAGCCCGCATCGAAAAACCCTTGTTGGCCGTACCCACACCGATGCTGGTCTGGTCGCCATGGGGAAAGACCCAGGCATAGAAGTCCTGAGAAAGTTCGCCCTGGTAATAAACCTCGCACCGCCGGCGGTCGAAATCATCACTGTCCTCAGCCGGCGAAGTGACGATCTCATGGTAAGCGGCGACGAACGGGATCGAGTGCGCTTCAGGAATGCTTTGGCGCGCCACTTCCGAACGGGCGCCATCGGCGCCGATGATCAATCGGGTCTTGACGCGCCGCAGCTGCGGGTCTGCCTTGTGGTCGCCGGCGTCAATCTCATAAACAACGGCAGGCTGGTCGTTGGCATCATGCTCGATTGATTTGAACGTTCCGGTACGACGCACCGCTCCGGTTTGCCCGGCTCGATCCCTGAGCCACTCATCGAAAAACTCTCGGTCCACCATTCCGACAAAACCGCTGATCGGCATATCCACCGCTCGCGACCGTGGCGATATCATCCGGGCACAGTTGACCTGCGAAACCAGAACGGACTCGGGTATCTCGAACTCTGTCAAAAGGATTGGCGGCACCGCGCCACCACAGGGCTTGATGCGTCCTCCGCGATCCAGAAGCAAGACCGAACGGCCAAGCCGGGCCAGATCGTTGGCAGCAGTCGCACCCGCCGGCCCCCCACCTACAACCACGACGTCAAAGAACTCTTCTTGCGGCTTTGTTTGCATCAAAAGCGTCTCCTTGAGACCCGAACAATAACCTTGCTCGTCAAGCGCCGCAAGACGCCCGACCTGCTTTGGCAAAGACCTGCAGATGTGTGGCTTGACGCCGCCAACCAGCCGTCATGCGTGCCTACAGGAGGTCCCGCACCGCAGAAGCCGAAACCAGCATTCCGAACACGTAAGCAAGGATCCCGGTGAGGTTGTACCACGGCGCGCGCTCTCTGGGTTTTTCCAGCAAACTGATCATAAACAACAGCTGTAGAGCCAGCAGCATGACGACGGCTGCCGCATGGTAAGGACGCTCCCAAACCAGCAGCAGGGTGATCACCGCAAGCTGCGGCAGCACCATCGACACACAGGCAACCCGCGCGGCGCGATCTACTCCAAGCTGGGCCGGCAAAGAAGCAATGCCCATGCGCCTGTCACCGTCGACAGACTTGAAGTCATTCACGGTCATGATCCCGTGCGCGCCCAGGCTGTAAAGAACCGCGAGGATCAGGACCGGCCCGCCTGGCAAAGCCGACAACATCGCTGCCGCGCCGGTTATCCAGGAGATGCCCTCGTAGCTGAATCCGACCGCCGTGTTGCCCCACCAGCCATTCTGCTTCAGTCGAATCGGCGGCATGCTGTAGGCCCACGCAAGAACCAGAGCGACGACTGTCGCGATCAGCACCCATCGACCCAGCAACGCTGCAAGCAGCAGAGACAAGGCGCTGCCCAGCAACGCGAGATACAGGCCCCATCGACCCGGAATGCGACCCGAAGGGATCGGCCGATTGGGTTCATTGATCGCATCAACATGACGGTCGAACCAATCATTGATCGCCTGGCTGGTGCCACAGACCAGCGGACCTGCCAGCAACACGCCACCCACAGCGAATAACCAACGGTCCTGGATCGCGACACCGGCAGAGACAATGCCACAACCAAACGCCCACATGGGCGGAAACCACGTGACCGGCTTGAATAATTCCAGAACTGCTTTTGGCGACATTGCTTGACCCATCGTTCGCGCAGTTTACCCCAGCAGTCGCGCCGACAGCCCTGCGCATTAAACGACGGTTTTAGCCGTGCTGAAAGCCATCGTCCAGCGCCCGTCAAACCCCCCGCAAAAGGCCGGTTTTATTGACAAAACAGGGGTCTGGAGCTAAACTGGAAGGCATGGGAGTCGACCGTTTTCGGCATGTGGCCGAAGGTCGTAGAAACGATATGAAATATTCATGCCTCGGCAGCGCGACGAAAGTCTTCACCTTGCGGGATTCAGATCGCGTTGTTCGGCCCACTCCTGCCGCACATCTGAAGTCGAATTGATGACTCGAGAACCCGGCACGCTGTCTTCAGCCTGGACTCGCGTCGGGACGGGAATGCTGCCATTTGCCGATGCAGCGAGTCCGGATTTACCCATCAGACGTCTCCTCCGGCTGTCTTTATTTCAGGTCACGGTCGGCATGGCGGTCGTACTTCTAACCGGAACCCTCAACCGGGTCATGATTGTCGAATTGGGCATTCCGGCCTGGCTGATCGCGCTGATGGTCTCTTTGCCTCTGGTCTTCGCTCCGCTAAGAGCCTTGATCGGATTTCGCTCTGATACCCACCGCTCCGTTCTCGGCTGGCGCCGAGTGCCCTATATCTGGTTTGGCACGCTCCTCCAGTTTGGCGGCTTGACCATCATGCCGTTTGCGCTGCTCGTACTTTCGGGCGAAGGCCATGGCCCGGTCTGGATCGGCGTCGCGGGCGCATCGCTGGCGTTCCTGCTCACCGGGGCGGGCATGCATACGACGCAAACGGCCGGCTTGGCACTGGCAAGCGATGTAGCTTCAGAAGCATCGCGGCCGCGGGTTATCGCGCTGCTGTACGTTGTGCTGATGCTTGGCATGGTCGGTAGCGCTTTGGTCTTTTCCGTAGCCCTGGCAAACTTTGATCAGATTCAGCTGATCAAGATTCTGCAGGCAGCGGCGGTCGCAACCGTGATTCTGAACGGCATCGCGCTGTGGAAGCAGGAAGCACGCAACCCAGCACTGACTTCGCCCGATTTGCCGCGCCCGGCTTTCCGGGACGCCTGGAGTACGCTGAACCGCCAGCCCGGCATGCGACGCTTCTTGCTGGCGGTCGGAACTGGGACCCTCGCGTTTAGCATGCAGGATATTCTGCTCGAACCTTATGGCGCAGAAGTCCTGAGCTTGAGCGTCAGCGCGACGACGCTCTTGACAGCGCTGCTTGCCAGCGGCGCCCTGGCTGCTTTCAGCTACGCGGCTCGAACACTGACGCGCGGTGCCGACCCCCATCGGCTTGCCGCAACCGGAGCACTGGTCGGCATCGTCGCCTTTACCCTGGTCATCCTTTCAGCCCCGATGCAGTCGGCCATTTTGTTCTGGATCGGCACCGCACTGATCGGCTTTGGTGGCGGATTGTTTGGTATCAGCACCCTGACAGCGGCGATGAATATGGCGGGTAACAGCCAAAACGGTATCGCACTCGGCGTCTGGGGAGCCGTTCAGGCCACCGCAATCGGAGTCGGAATCGCATCTGGCGGCGGACTCCGCGACCTCACCGACAGTTTCGCCAGCCAGGGACTTTTCGGCCCCGCGCTCAGCGGACCTGCGGTAGCGTATGCCGCTGTCTATCATCTTGAAGTAATCTTGTTATTTGTGACGCTTGCAATCGTTGGCCCTCTGGCCCGACCGTTGCAGCGTCGTCGTTCCGCCGAAGCGCCGGAAAAGCGCTTTGGGCTGGATCAAATGCCCGGTTGATTCGGGTTTAGTTAGGAGTTATTGCTATGCCATCAGGATTTATTACCAGCCACATCAACGTCGCCCAACTTGTGCTCTACGCTTTCTGGATATTTTTCGCCATTCTGGTGATCTATCTGCGCCGTGAAGACAAACGCGAAGGCTATCCGCTGGAGTCTGACCGAAGCGATCGGGCGCCCAGGGTCAAGGTCGTTGGTTTCCCACAGCCGCCGGCACCCAAGACCTTCTTGCTGCGCCATGGCGAGGGCTCTCGGCAAAAACCTGAGCCAGTCGTGGTGAAAACTCCGGTTGTCGGCGCCGAGCCAAAAGCGGCGTGGCCGGGTGCCCCGCTTGTTCCTACGGGCGACCCCATGCGCGATGGGGTTGGACCAGCCAGCCATGCCAACCGCGATGACGTGCCCGACCTGGCGATCAGCGGTAAGCCCAAAATCGTTCCCATGCGAATCGCGACCGATTTCAAGGTCGAATCGACTGATCCTGACCCGCGCGGCCTGACGGTATTTGCCGCTGACGGAAAGCCTGTCGGATCCGTTGTGGATCTCTGGGTCGATCGCGCTGAGCCAAGGATTCTCTACTTCGAGGTTGCGCTGGGCGCATCGGATGATGCCGACAGCAACGAAGCAAGCAGCAATAATCCGCTGCTGCCGTATGGCTTCGCGCGCGTGAAGTTCGGCAAGAAACGCATCGATGTTTCATCTGTCATGTCTCACCAGTTTGCACACGTTCCGCGCACCGCCAGCGCAGACCAGGTCACACGACTGGAAGAAGACAAGATCACAGCCTATTTTGCCAGTGGCCACCTCTACGCCCACCCATCGCGCCAGAGAGCATTCATTTGAGTGAGATCGAAGAGGGATCACTGCATCCTTTACCGGCAAAATTACCAGACGGTGAGCGCGTGCTCCTGCAGCGCTCGCCGGTCTGGCAACCCTATGCAAGGCGTGTTTTCCACGCCTATAAAATCGCTCTGTACTTTCTGCTAATCGTCTTGTCGGTCGCCATTTCGGCGGCCTCCAGCGGCGGATGGGGCGACGCCGCCCGGTCGCTGCTATGGACGGTTCCGCCGTCGCTGGCTGTTATCCTGTTGCTCGCCTTCCTGGCCTGGCTTTACTCTCGGACCACCTTTTACACGATCACCAACAAGCGGATCATTGTGCAAAACGGACTTGCGTTTACGACCGGCGTCAATCTGCCGTTCAGCAAACTCGATAGCGCCGACCTGCGTACTTTTGCAGACGGCACCGGCGACATCGAATTGACCATGTCAGGACCACGAATCCTCTACAGCATGATCTGGCCAAACAACCGCCTGTTCGCCGTGAAACGCCCCGTGCCCGTTCTTTGGGGCTTGCCCGAGCCGCATCAAACCGCTGAAATTCTGGGCGAGGCGCTGGCGGCCGAAGAGCAGACAAGCGACACGGCTATCGATTCCGAGGCGCCTGATCTACAGCGGGCATCGACGTCCTGACCAGGCATCATGGCCGACGAAGAACACAGCCATGAGATCAAAGTCCCGATCGGCGTACTGATCGGCATTATGCTCGTCCTGCTGGGCGCCATCGCGGCGACCGCCTGGTTCAGGATCTCGGGAAACCCGCCGATATCGCAAGTCCCCCAACCCGAACAAGTGATCCAGAGCAGTGAACTTCGATTCAAAGATGGCCCCGAGGGAACCGTCTCTGTTTTCGAGGTTGTAGACGACCAGACCGAGTTGCTTGTCGACGTTATCGAGGTGGGAGAAGGCGGATTCATTCGCGGCCTTCTGCGCAGCCTGGCGCGGGCCCGGCGGGCCAATGACATTGGCGATGAACACCCTTTCTTACTCACCGAGCAGGCTGATGGATCCCTGTTTCTAGAGGACCCCATGACCGAGCAGCGAATCTACCTGCAAGCTTTCGGACCAGCCAGCGCTGAGTCATTCAAGGCGCTTTTGACCCGGGGCGACGCCGAGCAATGAGCGTATATTGCCTTAGCCGTCAGCTTGACCCTGATGCAATGCAAAGCCCCTCGTTGATCGGCAGGACAAATTCTTGCAGCTGACGATTGCAGCCGTTCTGTTTGCCACATTCCTGTGGTGGTTCAGCACTGGCGTTATTTTCTTCCTGAACTCCCGGCCTGCCAGTACCTTCCGCTGGAGCCTGCTGGTCGGATCTTTCGTGATGCTGGGCTCGCTTTACGGCCTTTGGACGAGCGCTCGGTTGGACAGTGTCGCAGCCACCTTTGCGGGCTTTACCTATGGGCTCCTCATCTGGGGATGGCACACCATGAGTTACTACATGGGTATCATCACCGGTCCGAGACGAGAGCCCTGCCCGGCCGACTGCAGCGGCCTGCAGCGCTTTCGTTATGCGGTCGCAACCAGCCTGCATCATGAACTCGCGATACTTGCCACGGCAGGTCTGATGGTGGTCTTGACGTGGCAGCAGCCGAATCTGTTCGGGCTTTGGACATTTACCCTGCTGTGGGGCATGCACATTAGCGCCAAGCTCAATGTATTTCTTGGTGTGAGGAATCTTAACGTCGAGTTTATTCCACAGCGCCTGAATTACCTGAGCAGCTATTTTCGCCAGCAGCCGATGAATCTGCTGTTCCCAGTTTCAGTCACTGCGGGCACCGTGATCACGACCATTCTGATTGCACAATCACTGTCAGCAGACACAGGCAGCGCGGCAGCGGTCGGGTTCACACTGCTCGCAACATTATCGGCTCTTGCCGTCATAGAACACTGGTTCATGGTGCTACCCATCCGGGCTGAAACGCTGTGGCGGTGGAGTTTGAAGCGCTCATCCAATCACGAGAGCCCAGCCGTCAAGGTATCAAAAGGCTCCGCCAACGCATGACCCGGCACTGCCCGAGTTTTTATGGCTTGACCGATAAGTTCTGGAAGTGGCCTTCATGACAAAGACGATCAAACACATGCAGCATGTACTCAGCGGCCAACGGCACGACATCCAGGATGCCAAGGCCGGGCAGGTGAGCTTTTACGTCGACGCTCCACTCTGCGCGGGCGAGGGCTCAGCGGCCGATGACGCGCCGCCCCTTCTTCTCGTCCACAGCATCAATGCAGCGGCTTCAGCCCATGAAGTCAAACCGCTGTTCGATGCCTACAAGCAAAAACGACACACCTATGCGATCGATCTTCCTGGTTTCGGTCACTCGGACAGAAGCGATCGAGCCTACACGCAGGATTTGATGGTCAATGCCATCCTGGCGGTTGTCGAACAGATTCGACAGAATCATCCTAAGCACGCGGTCGATCTGTTGGCCGTTTCCTTGGCGGGCGAGTTTGCCGCCAAAGTGTCGGTCGCGGTGCCCGAGTCCATCCGGACGCTGGCACTGGTCAGCCCGACCGGCTTTGCCAAAATCACCGCAACACATGGGCCGCCGGATGCCGACCTCGGCAAAGCTCGTGTGCATCGCATCATCAGCCTGCCCGTTTTGGGGCAAAGCTTGTACAGGCTTCTCACCATCAGACCCAGCATCCGCTTCTTCCTGAAGAAAACCTGGGGTCGGGACCAGATTGACGAAGAGATGTTCGAGCATGCCGTTCGGCTTAGCCGCACACCGGGCGCGCACCGGGCACCTCTTTATTTCGTGGCGGGATACCTGTTCAGCGCTGACATCCGGTCCGTGTTCAAAACGATTGAACATCCTGTTTGGATGTCGCACGGCGTGCGCGGAGATTTCATTGACTTTAGCCAGACCGAAGGCATTACAGATAAGCCGAACTGGTCAGTCACACAGTTTGATACCGGCGCCCTGTCCTACTTCGAAATCCCGGAAAAATTCATCGAAGCCTACGACGAGTTCTTGGCTCAAGCATAGACAATAAAAAACCCGACATGCAGGACTCTGCATGCCGGGTAATTTATAAAGATTGCGCGTTGGAGTTTTAGCGATATTTACTGGGCTTCAACTTCAACACCATCATTCGCTTTGGCCAAGGCTTCCATTTCTTCAACTTTCAGCGCACCCATCGCCTCTCCGGTGCGGACGAGATGGGCGGGGTAATCCTTGGCCATTGCCAGTCCACCGAGCGGCTTGTTGACACCCCGGTGGCAAGTTTCGCAGTTGACCTTGCGACCTTCGCCGGTAGGGCCCAAACGATCCGGTGGCAAAAGAGTGCTGATGGGAGAGACATGCTCGACGTTCAGAGTTCGGGTCATCTCCAGACCGTGCCAGGAAGTCACCCTCTGCGGCGGACTTTGATCCCAAGTGCTGAAGTTCCGAGAATTATGGCAATACGTGCAGTTGACGTTGAGCGCTTCTGACATGTGGATCATCAGCGCGTACGTTCTTTCAGTATCCTGCATGCTGCCAATCGGCTGTCCTTCGGGCAGGGCGGTGCGGCCGACAATCCGGATCGACTCATCGCCCTCGATAAGGTCCGAAAATGGATCCACGGGTAAGGATGTCAGCCCAATGTCTTCGGCAGGCTGATTCTGACCGGCATTCCAGCCAAGCAGGCCGCCACCGGTATGGTCAGCAGGATCGGTATTGAACCAGGCCCGCTCGGGTACATTCTTGCCTCGGTGACAGGTGTAGCAAGTCACGCCGGTTTGGGCAACGTGACTGTCCCAATCGACATTGACCGTCTGGGTCATTTCCAGCATGTGACGGGAGACGACCTTGGTATAGACCGTGTCAGCGGCAAGATTGTCGAGCTGGTGACAATAGGCACAACCTTGCTCAGGCGAAATCCATTCAGTCCAGGCCTGCATCAACCGGGTGAACTGAGCAATCGAAAGGTCTCCGAGCATTTGTACGTTCTGATAGACGTCGCCGGCCGTAGGGCCAGGAACATCGGGCGGCATCGGAGTGGACTCCGGCACCCGCGCAAGCTGCTCTTCCAGCAGAGGCCCGGCAATCCGCGGATTGCTGACCTCGACCATGCCCGTGCCACGGTACCCGATTTGATCAGAGTCGATCGGCGGACGTTCCCAGCCAGCAGTGAAAAGCATGAAGACGGTGAGGGCCACAAGAATGGCGGCAAATAACCAAACTAGAATTTTCACTGTTGTCCTCCCGTCGGCATGATCGTGGCCGGGTCCACAACGCCTGAGTCCGGGTATGGCGGAACCAGCCCATGCTGAATCCCCCAGAGGTACCAGTTATCCACGACCGTGCCACTCAGCAAAATGCCGATGCCGCCGGTGATCGGGCAAAGCACAGCAAACCACCAGGCCCATCGATGGATAGACTCGGTGTTAGCGCAGAAACCCATGGTCCAGCGCCAGAACAGGCCGGCGCGCTCATAGCCGGTGCCGAGATCAATGGTCTGTTCGATCTCTCTCTCTGAGCCAAAGCGGCTGGTC
>CAZIMY010000019.1:0-27080 GCA_964540315.1 uncultured Wenzhouxiangella sp. | reverse complement strand
GGAACGTAATATGCCTTGTCCCTACTTATCGACCTAGGGATGGCGGCTTTCGATACCGGTGCGCAGCTTGTTTCAACGCCAGTTGCCTGATGGATCGAAGAGCCAACCCACCTGAACCCATGGTTCAAGGTCACAGACCTGCAGCGGCACTGGTGGAGAGCGCCACTCTCCCGTCTGCCGGGGCTCTTGTCCAGACGATTCCGAGACTTTGTACCACCATCTCTTACGGCTGACGATGCGAGATTTGACATGTCGGATTTTGCGTCTCCACCCTCAGCCAAGCAGGTTCTCAGGCAAGGTTTTCTTTCTGAGAGACTGGCACTGGCCGACGGCCGACGTCGCTTGCTGAACCACCAGCTTTGCGCCCAGCTCATTCGGTTCATGGAGCAGCGCGCGGAGTCACGCGTTTCGGCATTTTGGTCTTTCAAGGGCGAGCCGGATCTCGGGCCGGCGCTTCAAGTGCTTCACGAGTCCGGTCAACAGGTTCATCTGCCAGTGCTCGATGACGGTGGCATGGCGTTCCGCCGCTGGAGGCCCGACGCGGATATGCGGCCAAACAAGTTTGGAATCCCGGAGCCTTGCGAAGGGGAATACTGTCCCCCTGATGCGTTGGACTGGGTCTTCATGCCGCTGCTTGCGTTTTCTGCGACCGGCACTCGACTTGGGATGGGAGGTGGTTTCTACGACCGGACCTTCGCCTTCCGAGCTTTGCCGGAATCCGGCGATGGGCCTATGCTGGTCGGGATTGCCTACAGCATGCAGCAAGCCGATAGCCTGCCGGTCGATCCATGGGATGTGCCGCTGGATGCGGTCATCACAGACCTTGGGCTGCGAGAATTCAGCGACCCCGGCGGCGATCCGATGACGAACTGATAAACTTGGGTAATGAACTATTGGCTAATGAAATCCGAGCCCGACGCTTTCGGACTCGAAGACCTGAAATCGCGACCGAAGCAGACCGAACCCTGGGACGGCGTACGGAATTATCAGGCGCGCAACTTCATGCGCGACCAGATGGAAAAAGGGGACCAGGTGTTTTTCTATCATTCCAACTGCAAGGTGCCCGGAATCGTTGGAATCGCCAAAGTCGCGAGCACGTCTTATCCGGATCCGACCCAGTTCGACCCGGATTCCAAATATTACGATCCGAAGAGCGATCCGGATGACCCGCGCTGGATGTTGGTTGATGTCAAGTTTGTTCGGGAGCTCAAGCGAGTGCTCTCGCTCGCCGAAATCAAGGAGCACGCTGACGCTCTGGGTGATTTTGCCCTGGTCCGCAAGGGCAACCGGCTGTCCATCATGCCGGTCAGTGAGCAACAGTGGCACTACCTGTTAGGTCTGGAGAAGCAATGAGTCAGTCGCGTCTGAAAATCGAAGTGGCCCGTGCCGCGCTCGAATTTGTCGAGTCTGGAGCGGTGATTGGCGTAGGCACTGGCTCGACGGTCAATGCTTTTATCGATGAACTGGCGGCCCATAAAGTGCGCATCAAAGGCGCCGTCTCTTCGTCCGAGGCAACCACCGCGAGGCTCAAAGATATTGACGTCGATGTGATGGAGCTCAACCACACTGGTGACCTTGATCTCTACGTCGATGGTGCTGACGAGGTCGACGAACACCGCCGGTTGATCAAAGGCGGCGGCGGCGCCCTGACGCGCGAGAAAATCATTGCCGCGGCCAGTCGACGCTTTGTTTGCATCGTTGATGAATCCAAGTGTGTGAGCACGCTGGGTGAATTTCCCCTGCCGGTCGAGGTGTTGCCCATGGCGCGCGCCTTTGTTGCTCGCAAGATCGTCGGTCTGGGTGGTCGCCCCGAGCTGCGCGATGGCTTTGAGACCGACAATGGGAATGTGATCCTCGACGTGCGCAATCTTGACCTGGTCGATCCACACAAGATGGAGTCTGAAATCAATCAGATTCCGGGCGTGGTGACGTGTGGGCTGTTTGCTCGCCGGCCGGCTGACATCGTGCTGGTTGGCGGTGAAAGCGGCCTTCAACGGATGGGCTGAATTCTGTGGCCACGGGTGCGGACACAACGCCGCTTTTAAGCGTCGCGCCGATGATGGACTGGACCGACCGGCACTGCCGTTTTTTTCACCGCCAGTTGAATGCGTCAGCCTTGCTGTATACCGAAATGGTGACCACCGGCGCCGTGATCCATGGCGACCGCGACCATCTGTTGGGGTTCGATCCGGTCGAGCATCCGGTTGCGCTGCAGCTGGGTGGCAGCGAGCCCGAAGACCTGGCGCAAGCCGGGAAAATCGGTGTCGAATACGGCTACGACGAAATCAATCTCAACGTTGGCTGCCCGTCGGAACGCGTGCAGAAGGGCAGTTTCGGCGCTTGCCTGATGAGAGAGCCTTTGCTGGTGCGCGACTGTATGAGCGCTTTGCGTGCTGCGGTTTCCGTGCCGGTGACGGTCAAGACCCGGATCGGCGTAGACGATCAGGACAGCCTGGCCTTTCTGGAGGACTTTGTTGCAACAGTCTGCGAAAGCGGGGTGACGACGTTTATCATCCACGCGCGCAAGGCTTGGCTGAGCGGGCTGAGCCCGAAGCAGAACCGAGAGATTCCGCCGCTGGCTTACGACCGCGTTCACTATCTGCGCCAACGGTTTCCGAAGCTGCGGTTTATTCTCAACGGTGGCCTCAAGGACGTCGAACAGTCGCTATCAGAGCTGGAGCAGGTCGACGGCATCATGCTGGGCCGGGCTGCTTATCAGGATCCCTGGATTCTGGTCGATCTGGGTCGCCGGCTGGGTCAGCCGGTAGCGGCCTCCAGGCGGGCGGTGATCGAAGCCATGGCAGACTATGCGGCCGACCATATGGCCGGCGGCGGCCGTCTCCAGCAAGTGGCGCGCCATATGCTCGGCCTGTTCCACGCCCAGCCGGGCGCCAAGCGTTGGCGGCAGATGCTCAGCCAAAACATGCATCGGCCAGGGGTGGGCCCAGAGCTGTTTTTTGAGGCCTACCCGGAACCCATTGCGGCCTGATTCCCGGCGCGTCCAGTGATAGTTGACAGCCCGCAATCCTTTCGCGCCCAAATTGACGCCGGCTGGCTTCAGGGTGATGGGCCGGCGGTACCGCGCGCCTGCTTTCTCGTCGAGCCCAGCAGCTTCCGTCTTTCCACACAGTCGGCCCGCGACAACGCTTATATGGACTTGAGCGTGCCGGTCGATCCCGGCCGGGCGCTTGATCAGCATCGACGACTGAGCGAGCTCATCACCGCCTGCGGAATTCCGGCCGTGCGCTTTCCGGGGCACGCAACAACACCTGATGAGCTTTTCCCCAACAACGTTTTCGGGACGATTCCGGGGCGCTCGATTATCGGTCGCATGCTGCATCCGGAGCGACAGCTGGAAACCGGCCGGACCGATATCCGCGCTTTTTTTACCCAGCTGATGGGCTACGAAGAGACCGATCTTTCTCAGCGTGATCTGATCGCAGAGCTGACCGGCGCGATGGTGATAGACCGTTCGCACCGCATCGGCTACTGCGGCATGAGCCAGCGGGTCGATGAGGCGGGTTGTCGGGCTATGCACCAGGCTTTTGATCTGGCCTTGACCTTCAAGTTTGACCTCAATCCCAGCGAATATCACACCAACGTCGTCATGGCCGTGCTGGCTTCCAGAGCGCTCGTGATCTGCCCCGAGGCCTTCGCTGACCCGGACGTGCCAAAGGCGATCGCAGACGCTTATCGGGGCCACGTGCTGGAAATCAGCGCAGAAGAAAAGGAGGCGTTTGCCGGCAACTGTATCGCGCTGAACTTCAAGGACCTTTTCATGAGCAAGACCGCCGTGGACAAGCTGGATTCAGGCAAGCTGGCGCTGCTCAAAAGCTGGCGCTTTGAAATTCACGCGGTAGAGATGGACGAGATTGAAAAAGCCGGTGGCAGCTTGCGCTGCTGCGTGGCCGAAATTTACTGATGATTGAGCCGACTGTTTTGGCGTACGGGGTTCAGACCTGGTTCAGCGCCAGCACCTACAATCGGAACTTCCACTATTTCCTGGAGCGCAAAACTCTTGCTGCGATTCCTGCTTAAAGCTTTGCTCGCGTCGTTCATGGCGCTGGTCCTGGCCGTCGCGGCCTGGGCGTTGAGCCTTGAAGAAGCTGCGGAGCAGGTTGCACGACAGTATGACGCCAAGGTGGTGTCCGCGCGGACCGTGGATCGCGCCGGCCGCCGCGTGCATGAGATCCGGATTTTGACCAGGGAAGGGGTCGTCAGGACGATCCGCGTTCCGGCCGACAGGAATTAGGGAGTCTTTCCATGCGTGTTCTCGTGATTGAAGATGATCAGGAACTGCGAAACCTCATGGGCCGCGCGCTGAAGCGGGAAGGTTTCGCGGTTGACCTGTGCGCCGACGGGACCGAAGGTCTGTACTACGCAACCGAGTATCCGGTCGACCTGGCGGTGATTGACCTGGGCCTGCCAGGGATCAGCGGAATGGAGATCGTGCGCAAGGTCAGGCAGGCCGAACGGCGTTTTCCTATCCTGATTCTCACCGCCCGTTCGGACTGGCAGGACAAGGTCGAAGCACTGGAAGTGGGTGCGGATGACTATGTCACCAAACCCTTCAGGCTTGAAGAAATCATGGCCAGAGTCCATGCGCTACTGCGTCGGTCGGCGGGTCATGCGACTTCCGATCTGGAGTTTGGCCGATTGCGGATGCACCTGGCCTCCCAAGAGGCCTGGCTGGACGACAAACTACTGCAACTCACCGCTTTCGAATACAAGGTCTTGGCCTACTTCGCCCATCATCCCGGTGAGGTGGTGTCCAAGATGGAGCTCAATGAGCATCTGTACGACGAAGATGCCGATCCGGACAGCAATGTGATCGAAGTCATCGTTGGTCGTCTCCGCCGCAAGCTTGATTCCGGCGGTGACTGGCAGCCGATCGAAACCCTGCGCGGTCGTGGCTATCGATTCCGGCCCGTCGGGCAGTGAGCCGGCTGCAGGGACCTCGCTGAAGCGAGCGCCCTCTCTGCTGCTTCGCCTGACGCTCTCGGCGGCCATGGCCTTGACCATATCGCTGGCGCTGGTTGGCCTGGCAGTCGATCGAGGTTATCGAGCGGCGTCGACGGACGCCCTGCAAGAGCGTCTGAGTTCGACCGTTTTTCTAGTGCTTTCCACGCTGGACCTGACGGCCGATGGGCAGCCCATCGTTTCTGATCGGCTGGCAGAGCCCAGGCTGGCACAGCCCGGGTCTGGTCTTTATGCCGGAGCCATGAGTGCTTCAGGCACCTGGCAGTCGGATTCCCTGACCGGGGTGCTCGCAGGCCCGGAGCCTGACCGGATTGATCAAGGGGCGCAGCGATTCGTGGGCCCGGATAGCGCAGAGCGGTTTTTTACTTTTTCACTGGGCCTGGGCTGGGAGCAACCCAGCGGGTCAATCGTTGCACTCACTTTGTGGGCTGCCGAGGATCCGGGACGGTATCAGGCCCAGGTTGAAGCCTTTCGGTCTGACTTGTGGCGCTGGCTCGGTGTCGCTGCGCTGCTGCTGATCGTGGTGCAGACATTCATTCTGATCGTGAGTCTGCGCCCGCTGCGCAGGGTTGCGCGCGAGGTGGGCCAGATTGAAACGTCCGCCCGCGAGCAGCTGAGCAATGACTACCCGCGTGAACTCCAGCCGCTAACGGCGAATCTGAACGCGCTTTTGGCGAGCGAGCGCAGCAATGCCAAGCATTACCGTCAGGCGCTTGCCGACCTGGCTCATGCGCTGAAAACACCATTGGCCGTCATGAAGGCGCGCCTCGATGCAGGCGATGGATTGGAGCCGACCGCAGCGATGGAAGAACTGACGCGCATGGAGCGATTGATCAGGCGACAGCTTGAGCGCGCAGCTCGTTCAACCCGACGCACGCTTAATCAGCCGGTGGCTGTACTTCCCTTGCTCAAGCGTCTCGGCGATTCGCTGGAGAGACTCTACCGGGATAAAATGCGCGCGGTCGAGATCCGCGGCGACGACGCACTTAAGCTCCGAATCGACGAGCGGGATCTGATGGAACTGTGCGGCAATCTTCTGGACAACGCGGCCAAATATGGTCGTGGCCGACTGCTGGCGGAGGTCCGGGCCGGGCCCGACGGGCCCCGTCAGCCGGGCCTTGAAATACGGGTGGAAGACAACGGACCCGGTCTGAGCGAACAGGCCTTTGCCGGTTTGCTGGCGCGGGGCGCGCGCGGGGACGAGCAAGCCGACGGCCAGGGGCTGGGGCTGGGCATTACCCGACAACTAGTTGAAGCCTATGGCGGTCGGTTAAGCTGCGAAAGCTCGGCCCGGCTGGGCGGTGCGGCGATTGTCGTTCGCTTCCCGCCGCGGTAAACGTTTTATTCCCAACGAACAGGAATCCTTGCATGACCGACCATCGCATCGACGATCTTCTGGCGATCATGGTTCGCCTGCGTGACCCCGAAAACGGCTGCCCCTGGGATATCGAGCAGACCTTTGCCACCATTGCCCCACACACTGTCGAAGAGGCCCATGAAGTGGCTGATGCCATTGTGCGCGGTGATATGGCAGAGCTCAAAGACGAGCTGGGGGATTTATTGTTTCAGGTTGTCTTCCATGCGCGCATGGCCGAAGAAGCGGGTACTTTTGATTTCGGTGACGTGGTCCAGGCGATCAGCGACAAGATGCTGCGCCGCCACCCGCACGTCTTCGCTGACGCACATATTGCGGATGCTGACGCCCAGACAGCCAGCTGGGAAAAGATCAAGGCAGAAGAACGGGCAGCGAAAGGGCAGACCGACACCAGCGCGCTGGACGGCGTTCCCAGTGGGCTGGGCGCTTTACAACGGGCCGTCAAGCTTCAGAATAAAGCCGGTCGGGTCGGCTTTGACTGGCCGACGGTCGCGCCCATCTTCGACAAGCTCGACGAGGAAGTCGATGAACTCAAGCGCGGTATTGAGCTTGAAGACATTGACAATATCGAGGAAGAGCTTGGCGATCTGCTGTTCGTGCTCGCCAACCTGGCCCGCAAGCTGAGGGTCGATCCGGACATGGCCCTGCGCCGCTCAAACGTCAAATTCGAGCAGCGATTCAGAGCCATGGAAGCACTGGCCACCGCGAAAGCTCTCGACTTTGCCTCACTCGGCCTGGAAGGGCAGGAAGCCCTTTATCGCGAAGTCAAAAAGGGCTGAGCCGCAAAGGCTGATCGATTCATGGGCCGCTGAACGCCTCGGGCAGTAGCTCGGAAACACTGTAACTTTTCAGAACCGTGCCGGCATCGTTGATCAGGTGGATACGGGTTTGCTCGTCGGCGAATTCGTGAATGCGCTGGCGGCAGTCGCCGCAGGGCGGGCAGTGATCGGGGCCGGGACCCAGCACCCAGACTTCGCGAATGCCGGTTTCGCCGGCGCTGACCATGGCGCTGATTGCGCCAGCCTCGGCGCAGACCGACTTGTAGTGCGCGCTTTCGACGTTGCAGGAGCAAAAGCACTGCCCGCCTTGGCTAATGACCAGCGCAGCTACTGCATGCCGGGAGTAGGGCGCGTAGGCGTTCTGGCGGGTGGTGAGCAGACGTTCCAGCCATTCCGGCGGGATGGACTTGGTCGTGCTGTCGATGGGCTCAGTCATTTCCCACCTCGTCTCGCGCCAGCGCGTCCAGGGCGATCTCGACCATGGCGTGGAAGCTCTGCTCGCTGTCGGCGCTGGTCAGGGTTTCGCCGGTGATGATGTGGTTGGCCACCGTGCAGATGGTCAGCGCCCGTGCGCCGAGTTCGGTCGCCACGCCATACAGCCCGGCGGCCTCCATCTCGACTCCGACGAAGCGGTAGCGGCGCAGCAGGTCAATGTAGGTGGGGTCTGGCGCATAGAACAGATCGCTTGAAAACAGGTTGCCGACCCGCACGGGAATATCCCTGCCGGAGGCGACCGCATGAGCGTGCCGGGCAAGGTCAAAATCGGCAAGCGCTGCGAGGTCGTGGCCAAGGAAGCGGCTGCGGTTGACTCCGGAGTCAGTGCTCGCACCCAGCCCGATGACCACGTCGCGCAATTGGGCGTCGTCAGCGACGGCGCCGCAGGAACCCAGTCTCACCAGTCGCTTGACGCCGTACTGGCTGACCAGTTCGTGGGCGTAAATCGATATCGAAGGTATACCCATACCACTGCCCATGACCGAGATGGGTCGACCGTTGTATCGACCGGTAAAGCCCAGCATATTGCGCACCCGATTGAACTGTCGCGGTTCATCGAGAAAACGCTCCGCGATGGCCTGGGCGCGCAGCGGATCACCGGGCAGCAGAACGGTTTCAGCGATATCTCCGGGTGAAGCTTCGATGTGCAGGGTGGCCATGACGAGTCTTTGGTTTCTAGTGGAGAAAGCTCTGGCCCTCGGCCATTGGATCAAGCTTGAGGTGGTCGGCCAGTGTCTGGCCGATATCGGCAAAAGTTGATCGGGCGCCGATCGAGCCCGACGCGAGACCCGCGCCGGTGGCCAGAACAGGCACGTGTTCGCGAGTGTGATCAGTGCCGGGAAAGGTCGGGTCGCAGCCGTGATCAGCGGTCAGGATCAGCAGGTCATCCGGTCGAAGCTTAGACAGCAGTTCCGGCAGCCGTTGGTCGAAGGCTTCGAGGGCTTCGGCGTACCCGTTGGGATCACGTCGATGACCGTACAGCATGTCGAAATCGACAAAGTTGGTCATCACCAGGCTTCGATCATTGGCGTCTTGAAGAGCATCGAGCGTCGCGTCGAATAAAGCCATGTTGCCGTTGGCCTTGATTTCCCGACTGATGCCGGAGTGGGCATAAATATCGGCGATCTTGCCCACGGCCAGCACTTCACCGCCTGCGCCAACCAGCTCGTCGAGCACGGTCGGTGCCGGCGGTTTCAGGCTGAGATCACGGCGATTGCCGGTTCGCGTAAAGCCGGATGCTGCATCGCCGACGAACGGCCGCGCGATGACACGCCCTATGTTGTAAGGCATCAACAATTCTCGCGCGATGGCGCACACTTCGTAGAGCCGCTTAAGACCGAAGGTTTGCTCATCGGCAGCAATCTGGAAGACCGAGTCGGCAGAGGTGTAGACGATCGGTTTTCCCGTTGCGACGTGTTCGGCGCCCAGTTGGGCGATGATCTCTGTTCCGGAGGCATGGCAGTTTCCGAGCACGCCGTTCAGGTTGGCACGGTCGATCAGGTCTTTCAGCAGCGTCGGCGGGAAGGTGTTCTCGGGCGCGCGGAAATAGCCGAAGTCGAATCGCACGGGTACCCCCGCAATCTCCCAGTGGCCGGACGGGGTGTCTTTGCCGGTCGACTGCTCGCGCGCAAAGCCCCAGGCGCCGGTCACTTCCGCGGCTCGCGCCAGGCCGGCGCAGTCCTGTCCGGTGCTTGCGCGATGGGCCTCAATGAGACCGAGGCCGGCAAGGTTGGGGATATGCAGTCCGCCTTCGGATGCCCGAGCCACGGCGACATGGCCCAGAGTGTCGGCACCGCTGTCGCCGAACCGGGCGGCGTCCTGGGCCGCTCCGATGCCCAGGGAATCCAGAACCAGAACAATGGCGCGCGGCACAGGCTAATCTCCTTTTGTTTGTGCGGTAATCAGCTTCAAGACAAGCGTGTCGTCGCGATCTTGAAGTTCACCTATCCTAACGGCCGCGCGAATTTCGCGAGCGGCCGTGTCGGCCGCGGCCTCATCGCCAGCGTGGACGATCGCCAGCGGCCTGGTCTGATCCGCGGGCTGTCCAGGTTGGACGATCTCACTCAGGCCAACCGCGGGGTCGATGGCATCGGCTGCGCGCCGTCTTCCTCCGCCCAACCCTACAACGCTTAAGCCGATGGCGCGCATGTCGATGGCTTGAACAATACCCGGTGTCTGGGAATAGACCGCCTTGACGACCGGTGCCTTGGGCAGGATGCGCTGGTAGCTCTGCAGCAAGTCCGACGGCCCGCCGAGGGCGCTGACCATGCGAGCGAATCGCTCCGCAACCTCGCCGGCTTGCCAGCGCCGGTCAACTTCAGCCAAAGCCTGGGGCTCGTCGGTCGCGAGCCCCCCAAGCAGCAGCATTCTCGCAGACAGCTGGCGACTTAAATCGTAAAGCCGCCCGCCGGTCGTCCGACCGGTCAAAAGGTCAAGCACCTCGACCACTTCCAGGGCGTTGCCGGCGTTGTAGCCGAGCGGCTGTTCCATGTTGGTCAGCATCGCCTCGGCCGGCGTGCCCGATTCCGTGGCGACGTCGACGAGGGCCTTCGCCAGTGTCTGGGCCTCAGCCGGATTGGTCATGAACGCCCCCGAGCCGGTCTTGACATCAAGGACCAGTCCGTCCAGGCCTTCAGCCAATTTTTTGCTGAGGATGGAGGCGACGATCAGGGGCAGGCAGTCGACCGTGGCGGTGACGTCGCGCACCGCGTACAGGCGCCGATCGGCCGGCGCGAGGTCGTCGGTCTGACCGATGATGGCAACACCCACGTCGCGGACGATGTCGCGGAAAGCCCGTGGTTTGGGGAAAGGGTCATAGCCCGGGATAGTGCCGAGCTTGTCCAGCGTGCCGCCTGTGTGGCCCAGCCCTCTGCCGGAGATCATGGGGACGTGGGCGCCACAAGCTGCAAGCCATGGACCGATCAGCAAAGAAGTCGCATCGCCAACGCCGCCCGTGGAATGCTTGTCGAGCACGGGTCCACTCAAGCCGGCTTCGTCCCACTGCATGACCTTGCCGGAGTCACGCATGGCCCGGGTCAGCGCAGCGGTTTCCTGGTTGTTGAGACCGCGCCAGAACACGGCCATGGCAAAGGCCCCCACCTGTTCGTCGCTGATGCTGTTGTCGGCTAGCCCCTTGGCCAGCGCTACCAGCGAGTTTTCGCTCAGCGTGTGCCCGTCTCGCTTGGCGCGGATCAGTTCTTGGTACAGCATTTAGTAGTCGCCGCGAAGGTCCGCAGACGGCGCAGCTGAGCCGAGCTTTTGCATCAGATCGTTCAGCAGCCCCGATGCGCCAAAGCGGAACCGTTCGGGGCGCAGCCATTGCTCGCCCAGAATATCGCGAGCAAGATCCAGGTAAACGGCAGCCTCTTCGACGGTCCGTATGCCGCCGGCAGCCTTGAAGCCTGTGGGGCGGCCGCTGTCGCGGATCGCTTCCATCATGGTGGCCGCCGCCTCTGGCGTGGCGTTGACCGCAACCTTGCCGGTGGAGGTCTTGATGAAATCGGCACCTGCAGCCAGAGCAATTTCAGAAGCGCTGCGGACGAGATCAGGGCTTTTCAGTTCGCCAGTTTCCAGGATGACCTTCAGTAAATGGCCGCTGCAAGCCTGGCGGCAGCGGCTGAGCAGGTGATAGCCGCTGCGCTCATCACCTTTTATCAGGGCGCGATACGGAAAGACCAGATCAATTTCGTCGGCACCGCTGGTCAGAGCTGAGCGGACTTGTTCAACCACTGCGTCGGCAGGCTCTTCCCCGGAAGGAAAGTTGACCACCGTGGCAACCTGAACCCGGTCTTGCAAACCCTGCCGGGCCAGTTCTGTCCGCGCCTGTGAAACCAGACGCGGCAGAACGCACAAGGCAGCTGGGTGGCCAACTGAGGACGCGGCCCGGCGGCTCAGGCGTTCGATGGTCTCGGCGTTGTCGTCGTCATTGAGGCTGGTCAGGTCGAGCATCGACAGAACCAGGGAAGCGATGTCTGGCATGGTATGAGGCAAGCTTTAGGCCGTAACAGAAAGCATCATAAACCGAGAGGGGTTGTTTTGCGGTTGAGATTTATAGTCTTTAGCGCTATTCTTGCCGGCTTGCTGCGCTGGGCCGTTAGCTCAATGGTAGAGCAGTAGGCTTTTAACCTATTGGTTGAAGGTTCGAGTCCTTCACGGCCCACCATCCTTCCCAGCCAGCGAGCGGCGGTATGCAGATCTCCCGCATCCCGCGGTCCTCCCAATCGGGACCGCATCCAAGGCTTGAGCCGACCGTCAGGCGGCATCTGAAGACGTTGTGGCGCCAGCCGCTGCGCGGATTCAGCCAGGCAGCCTTTGATTCCTTGGGTGATCTGGAAAGCAGGGATATCGTGCTTGATGCCGGTTGCGGCAACGGATTCTCCACGGCTTTGCTGGCTCGGCGATTTCCGGGCTCCCTGGTTATTGGTGTTGACCGCTCGGCCGCCCGTCTGGCAGGCGCGAGTGAGTTGCCGGACAATGCGGTGTTGCTGCGCGCGGATCTGGTGGACCTCTGGCGTCTTGCCAGAGCAGCCGGTTGGCGACTCCATCGCCATTACCTGCTCTATCCCAATCCATGGCCCAAGCCGGGACACCTGAAAAGGCGCTGGCACGCGCATCCGGTTTGGCCCGATCTGCTCGGTCTTGGCGGTCGCCTGGAACTGCGAACCAATTTCGAAATCTACGCGAGGGAATTCGCAGCCGCTCTGGATTTGGCGGGCTGTCAAGCTCACTTTCGGGTGCTATCTTTGCCTGACGATCAAGCAGTCAGCCCTTTCGAGCAAAAGTATTTACACAGCGGACATGACTTGTTCGAAGTCTGTGCGCAATTACATTGACAATTCCATTTGCAAAGAGGAGTAACCGGATGCGCCTTAATTCACTTATCACCATTGGTGCTTTGTCGCTGATGATATCTGCCCCAGTTCTCGCCGACGAGGCCTTACGTGCCGCGGTCGAAAACTCTGATCGGCCGGCCGCTCAGTCCGCGCGGGATTCGTCAAGAAATCCGTATGAGACGCTGACGTTTTTCGGGATCAGCCCGGACATGACGGTGGTGGAAATCTCTCCGTCCGGTGGGTGGTATACCGAAATTCTGGCTCCCTACCTCAAGGACGAAGGTCAGTTGATCGCAGCGCATTGGGATCTGGAGGGCGACAACGTCCCTGACTTCTACCGCCGAATCCGCGCCGGGTTTGAGGAGCGTTTCGCTGATACTGATCAATTCGGGACCGTTGAAATCATTCCGTTTGCGCCGCCCGAAAAGACCGAGCTGGGCGCACCGGGGAGCGCCGACATGGTCCTGACTTTCCGCAATGTTCACAGCTACAAGCGCGCCGAGACCTTTGGCGATGTGATCGAGGCTGCCTACACCGTGCTCAAGCCTGGCGGCGTGTTCGGTGTCGTCAGCCATCGCCTGCCTGAAGATCGCGATCAGGATCCTGAAGCCCGTTCTGGCTACGTGAAGCAGAGTTGGGTCGTGGACATGGCAGAAGCGCACGGATTTGAACTGGAAGCCAGTTCAGAGGTCAACGCCAACCCGGACGATACGGCGGATCACCCGTCAGGAGTATGGAGCCTTCCGCCCAGCCTGCGCGAAGGCGACGAGGGTGGCGGGCGTTTCGAGGCCATCGGAGAATCGGATCGCTTCACCCTCAAATTCGTCAAACGCTGATTTCGACCGAAGACATGGGCCGGCCCCGATCGAAACGGGGCCGGTTTCTTCACTTTTCAGCCCCGCAGGTCAACTAAACTCTTTTCTGCATTTTTTTGGAACGTCGAGTGCCGTCATGGCAGCTATTATCCGACTGGTCTATGCCAGCAAAATCAACTTTGATCCGTCGGCCGATGAAGGTGTAGTGCCGTCGGTGGTCCAAGAGATATTGTCCCAGTCCCGGCGTAACAATGACCCCCACAACATTGGCGGCGTTCTCTGCTACGGAGACGGCTATTTCTTTCAGTGTCTGGAAGGTGAGCGTTCGCTGGTAGAAAACCTGTATGACCGCTTGCTGGAAGACGAGCGGCACAGAGACGTAACGCTGCTGAGCAAGCGACCGGTACAACAGCGGATGTTCAAGCTGTGGACGATGAAGTTCATGAGCGTGGACGCCAAGATTCGGAGAATGCTTGAGGTCGAAAATCTTGAAAGCTTCGAGCCTCATCAGTTTAGCGATCTGATGATCGACCGACTGTTGGTTGAATTACGTGACGCCTCGGAGAAGCGCCGACCCGTACCGCTGAACCAACAACGGCGGGGGCTAGGTGCTCGCCAGGCCGGTGCCACGCGCGAACTGGTGCCCGGATTGATGTTTGCAACCGCCGCCGGCGTCATCGCCATTGCGGTCGGCCTGATGCTGGCGGGCCTCATCTGACCTGACAGCCCAACCGGATCTGGGCGACAATCCAGTCCATGAACGACAATCTTCTTCCCGCTTCTCCATTCGAGCAGGTGCCGCTGCGGGTGTACGCCGAGCGGGCCTACCTTGACTACGCCATGTACGTGGTGCTGGATCGCGCCCTGCCGCACGTTGGCGACGGTCTCAAGCCTGTACAGCGCCGCATTGTTTATGCCATGAGTGAGCTCGGCCTTTCAGCGGCCAGCAAGCACAAAAAATCGGCGCGAACGGTCGGTGACGTGATCGGTAAATTCCACCCCCACGGCGACTCGGCCTGCTATGAAGCCATGGTGCTCATGGCCCAGCCGTTTTCCTACCGGTACCCGCTGATCGACGGCCAGGGCAATTTCGGCTCACCCGATGATCCGAAGTCTTTTGCGGCGATGCGTTATACCGAATCGCGCCTCGCGCCGTACGCCAAAACCCTGCTGGCCGAACTGGGCCAGGGCACGACAGACTGGGCGCCGAACTTCGACGGGACTTTGAAAGAGCCCAAGCTGCTGCCGGCCCGCCTGCCCAACCTGCTGCTCAACGGCGGTCAGGGGATCGCCGTGGGCATGGCCACGGATATTCCACCGCACAATCTGCGCGAAGTGGTAGCCGCCTGCGTGCGCCTGCTGGAGAAAAAGACGACAAGCCTGGCCGAGCTCTGCGAGCATATTCAGGGTCCGGATTTTCCGACCGGCGGCGAGATCGTCACGCCACGAGAAGATATTCTTCGGCTTTACGAGACCGGACACGGCAGCATCCGCCAGCGCGCCGTCTGGGAGCGTGACGGTGAGGACCTCATCGTTACCGCGTTGCCCCACCAAGTCTCGCCGGCCAAAGTGCTCGAGCAGGTCGCCGCCCAGATGCAGGCCAAGAAACTGCCGCTGGTCGCCGACCTCCGTGATGAGTCGGACCACGAACACCCGACCCGTCTGGTGATCGTTCCGCGCAGCAACCGGGTCGATGTCCAGGCCTTGATGGATCATCTCTTCGCGACCACGGACCTCGAAAAGTCGGTCCGGGTCAATCTCAACGTCATCGGTAATGACGGGCGTCCCGGCGTTCGCAACCTCAAGGAGCTGTTGACCGAGTGGCTGGCGTTTCGCCGCGCTACGGTCACTCGTCGTCTGGAGTTCCGGCTCGATCAGGTGGTTGATCGTCTGCACGTGCTCGACGGCCTGCTGATCGCGTTTCTCAATATCGATGAGGTCATCCATATCATCCGCACCGAGGACGAACCCAAGCCGGTGCTGATGACGCGTTTCGACCTGACCGGAACGCAGGCTGAAGCCATCCTGGACCTCAAGCTGCGTCATCTGGCCCGCCTGGAAGAGATGAACATCAGGGGCGAGAAGGACGAACTCGAGGAGGAACGCCAGCACCTGGAAGCGATTCTGGATTCGCCCAGGAAACTGACGCGGCTGATCCGCGATGAGTTACTCGAAGATGCCGAAAAATACGGTGATGAGCGGCGCTCCAGGTTGGTTGAGCGCGAGGCGGCCCAGGCGCTCAGGGAGACCGATCTGGTGGCTTCTGAGCCCGTCACCGTGGTGCTGAGTGAGCAGGGCTGGGTGCGGGCTGCCAAGGGTCACGATATTCAGCCGGACGACCTCAACTATCGATCCGGAGATGATTTTCTGGCTGCCAGCCGCGGACGCAGCAATCAACTGGCCTGCTTCCTGGATTCCAGCGGCCGCAGCTATTCGGTATCGGCCCATGAATTGCCCAGCGCAAGAAGCCTGGGTGAACCGTTGACCGGGCGCTTTTCACCGCCTGACGGTGCGGGATTTCGCAGTGTCGCCGTCGGTCCACCGGAGGGTCGGGTGCTGGTGGCCAGCGATGCCGGCTATGGGTTCGTCACCGCACTGGAAAGCCTGTACACCCGGCAGAAGGCCGGCAAGCAGTTGTTGACGGTTCCTTCCGGGGCCGACGTTTTGCCGCTGGCGCCGGTCGCCGATCAGGACGAAGGCGTGCTCGTCGTGGCGACCACTGACGGCCACTTACTTGCCTTTTACCTCAGCGAGTTGCCAGAGTTGGCCCGGGGCAAGGGTAACAAGCTTGTTCATCTGCCGCCCAAGGCTCGCCAGAACGGTGAGAAAGTCGCCGGTGCCATAGCCATTGCTGCCGGTCAGGACTGCCTGGTCTGGGCCGGGCAGCGCTATCTTCGCCTGAGCTGGAGCGATACCGAGCATTACTGGGGCGAACGAGCGCAGCGGGGCAGCAAACTACCGCGCGGTTACCAGAAGGTATCGCGCTTGACGCTGGCCGAATAGCCCTGTTAAACGCCTTTGCCTCTAGCGGTAGGCGCGGGCCTGCAACTCGAAAAGCTGGGCATAGCGGCCGCCCTTGGCCATCAACGATTCGTGGCTGCCCAACTCAATGATGCGTCCGTGCTCCATCACGGCAATCTGATTGGCGCGACGAACGGTCGAGAAGCGATGCGAAATCAGGATGAGAATCTGATTGTCGGCCATGTCCTGAAAGTGCTCGAAGACTTCGGCTTCAGCCTTGGCATCCATGGCCGCCGTGGGTTCATCAAGAATCAGGATATCGGCGCCTGAGCGCATGAAAGCGCGAGATAGCGCAATTTTCTGCCACTGTCCGCCGGACAGTTCCTGGCCATCTTTGAACCATCGCCCAAGCTGCGTTTGGTAGCCGGCTGGCAGTGCGCGCACAAACTCGTCAGCCAGTCCTTTGGCAGCGGCCTGCTTCCAGCGCTCCGGGCTGTCAAAATCGCGCACGTCGCCCGCGCCGATGTTGTGCCCGACCAGCCACTGGTAGCGCGAAAAGTCCTGGAAGATCACGCCGATCCTGTCCTGCAGGGCGCGCGTGTCCCATTCCTTGAGCGATGTGCCGTCCAGTCGTATGTCTCCCTGCGTGACCTCATAAAGGCCTGCAATCAGTTTGGTCAGGGTGGTCTTGCCCGAGCCGTTTTCACCCACGATGGCCAGGCTGGTGCCGGGTTTTAGGGCCAGGTTGATGGCGTCCAGCGCCAAGGCCTTATTGCCCGGGTATCGAAAAGACACGTCACACACCTCAAGGCCGGCGCCGGGTTGGACGCCGCTGCGTTGCCGGCCGGGTCGCTGATGAACCGGCAGCTCGAGAAATTCGTACAGACTACTGAGGTAGAGATAGTCTTCGTACATCCCGTTGATGGCGGTCAGACTGGCGCTAACCGCTGACTGGCCTTGTCGAAAAACCATCAGGTACATGGTCATCTCGCCAAGCGAGAGCTGGCCTGAAACGGTTGCCAGAACCACCCAGGCGAAGGCTGTGTAGAGGGTGGTTGTCCCGACCAGGCCGAGGGCAAATGCCCACCAGCCGCGACGTATGGTCAGCGCCCGGTCCTCGCGAAAGATTTTTCGAAAGATGGTCTTGTACCGGTCGAGTAGCCTGGGACCAAGTCCGAAGAGCTTCACTTCCTTGGTGTAATCCTCGCGCGCCAGTACCGATTCCAGATACATCATTTCGCGCGTTTCGGGCGAGCGCCAGCGAAACAGCCGATAGGCTTGACCGGCAAACTTTGCCTCGACAAAAAATGCCGGTAAGCCCCCGAGTACCAGTAGCACCACTGCCCAGGGCGAAAACGCCAGCAGCAGGCCTGAAAAGCTGACGATGGAGATCCCGTTCTGGATGACCCCAAACGTTTTCTGGACCAGCGCCAGCGGTCGGGTAGAGGCCTCCCGACGGGCCCGGGTCAACTGATCATAAAACTCCGCGTCTTCCAGCTGAGCCAGCTCCAGCTGCTGCGCCTTTTCCAGAATCATGACGTTGACGCGCTGGCTGAGCTGGGCCCGGAGCAGGTTGTTGCAGATGCTCAGACCCGTTTGACTGGCCGCCATGGCCGCGACCAGTAGCGCTTCAATCGACAGCCACAGCCAGACCGCATTGGTCGGGCCATCAGCCTGGATGACAGCAACCACGCTGTCGACCAGCAGCTTGCCGACCCAGGCGATACCGGCCGGCAGCAGGCCGGCCACGACGGTCAGCCCTGCCAGCACGATGGTCAGCCACTGGCTGGTTGCCCAGACCAGGCTCAGCGCACGTCGTCCGTAAATCAAGAGCGACCCGAACTGGCCGAGCACGCTTCCGCGCAGCTCGGGCCCTGGCGCGGAGTCAGCGCTCATGGCAAGGCCGACGGATCATGAACAACGCGCACGCTCAGACCTTGTCCGATGCGGCACTGGGGTCCGGTGGCCGGCGCACGATCAGGCGAAGTAACAGCTCGACGCGGCGATTGCTCGCTCTGCCCGACTCGGTATTGTTTTCAGCGACCGGGCGGGTGTGACCAAATCCCTGGATCATCAGGCGCGACGGGTCAATGCCTGCGTCGGCCAGATACTCGGCGACCGAGCGGGCGCGGGCTTCCGATAGCCTGTGGTTGAAGTCGGGGTCGCCGACATTGTCGGTATGTCCGCTGATGACGATCAAAGTGGCGCGATACTCGCGCAGGATGTCCGCCAGGCGATCAACCAGTGCCCTTGCCCCCGTGGTCAGTCGAGTGCTGCCAGACTCGAAACTGAGCCGGTTTGGGAACGTGACCACGGTCGAGGTTTCGCGCAGGTCAATGGCAATCCCCGTGTTGGTGAGGTCGCGACGTACCCTTGCCCTGAACACGTCCATGAAATAACCCACAGCTTCCCGATCCACGGACTTGTCCGTTTGCGCCAGCTCCGAAATTCTGGATTCGATGTCGGCGTCGGAAAAGACAACGCTCAGCGGCTCAGCCGAAGGGGGCGCGGGTGGGGTGCCGTTGCTGGTTGGCGGCGGCGGAGGGGGCGGTGGCGGTGTTGCGCAGCCGGTCACCATGACGATGGTCAGTAACGCGACAAGCCAGCAGGTGCGGATCAATCCATGCATCAGTGTTTTATCTCCAAACACCATTTCCTGAACGCTTCGCCTTCCATCGGCGGACTGACCCAGTATCCCTGTCCGTATTTTACGCCGCGCTCGGTCAACCAGGCGACCTGATCGGCAGATTCAATGCCCTCGGCGATAATTTCCAGGCCCAGCGTTCGACCCAGGTCGATAATGGGACCAATGACACTGCTGGTTACCGACTCGGTCTGCAAAGAATCTACGAAGGTCTTGTCAATCTTGAGCGTGTCCAACTCAAATTTTTGAAGATAGGCCAGGCTCGAAAAACCGGTTCCGAAATCGTCGATTGCGATTGCGTGGCCGCGCCGGCGAAAATCCCTGACCTTTTGGCGGATCTGATCACAGTCGAGAAGGGCACGTTCGGTGATTTCCAGCGCAATGCGCTCTGGAGCAATTTTGTATCGCTCCAGCTTTTTTTGGAGATGCCCGCTGAAGTGCGGCACAACCAGATCTTCTTCCGTCAGATTGAGGTGATAGACAAGTCCGTCGTCGCCGGGCCAGTCGGCCAGGTGCGCCAAGGTTTCTTCCAGAACGGTGATCGTGAGACGCGTGCCCAGGCCGGCTTTCTCGGCCAGCGGAACGAAAATCTCCGGGCTGATTGACTCACCGTTTTTCTCCGTCCATCGCGCCAGCACCTCGGCCCCGACGCAGCGTCCGGTCTGGAGGTCGACGACGGGTTGGTAGACGGCATGAACCCGGCCGCTGTCCATCGCCGAGCGCAATGCGTTTTCCAAACTGAGCTGACGGTTGAGTACGCGCCAGACCAGGCCGATCCAGGCCAGCATCAAAAGCAGGCCGATCCCGCCGATGGCGGCCAGCGGAAGGCGATACCGGTCCCAGAAGTCGTCGAAGCTCTGAATGGCAACCACTTCGATCGGAAACAGACTGCCCAGCGAAATACGGCTGATGATCTGGTCACGCTCTTGATCGACCATCAATCCTTTCGGCAACTGGGCAGGTTCAGGAAAGTCGCCTTCCGGCGGAAAGGCGGACATCTTCAAGCCTTCGACCCACAGCGCCACCCTTTTTCCGTCCAGTTGGCCTGGGGTGATCAGCAAGCGCGGATCGATGGCGACGTCGTGGTTGCCGAGACGCATCAGGAACAGCGCGACATCACCGGCGGTTGTGTCGGCGCTCGGCCACCAGGCGACAACGCCCGAGTCATAAATGCGACTGGCGCGCTGCGGAGTCAGCCGCTGGCCCTGAACCAGGCCCGCACCGCAAAGCCGGTCTGCGGCCTCCCAGTAGCCGATCGCGCGCAAATGGGTTCTTGAAAGTGCTTCGTTCTGCAGGGTCAGCAAATGGTCCTGCGAACATGGTTCAAAGTCGCGCTGATTAAGCCGCTCGAGCAGATCTCGGGCATCAACGATGGCGGATTCGGTCTGGGCAGCCAGGTCCTCCGAAAGCCTCACCAGCCGCTCTTCCTCGACGATGACCGTCTGCTGCCACATGACATAGACCAATAGAGCAACCGGCATGGCGACGCCGATTGCGCCAATCAGGCCCACCGTCAGCAAGGCGTGTCGAGAGCTTCCCATCGGCTTCTTTCTCGAGGACAGCCGACAATAGTATCTGCAGTCGTTTTGCGGCGGGCGTGGTTAGGCGGATTTTCGCCCGTTGGGCGGCTTTATACTCTAGGGCTGATTCTTATCTGAATTGCACGATGGGCCGAAAAATCCCTTTGCTGGACCTGATGTGGTTGCTGGCCGAAACCCAGGCCAGCCCCATTCATGTCTGCGGGCTCATGCTGTTCGAAAAACCCAAGGGTCGTTCGAGCATCGTGCGGGACATTGTCGAAAGCTATCGCCAGGCAGCGCCGACCCCCCCTTTTGACTGCGTGCCGGACATGGCGGGAGCCAAAGTGCCGCAGTGGCGGCCGGCAACGCACTACAACCCGCGTTACCACGTCCAGCACATTGCCCTTCCGGCCGGCGCCCGCTATGAGGATTTACTGCACCTGGTCGGTGATCTGCATGAAACCATGCTGGACCGCGAGCGGCCTTTGTTCCGCGTCTGGCTGATCGATCAGGTGCCAGGGCGCCGCTTTGCCCTGTTTGTCAAAATGCACCACGCGATTATCGATGGCGTCAGCGCGGCCCAACGAATCAACGCCAGCCTGCGAACGACCCGCCGCCAGGGAGTGCCCAAGCCGCTGTTTGCCGTCGACCTGCCGGTGCGCAAGCCGCGTCCGCCGCGCGCGGTGGTGAAACGTCTGTTGGGTTTGACCAGTACCGCGGCCAGCCAGTCGCTGGCGCTGGCGACCACCCTGCGCAAAGGAGTCTGGAACTGGATGGGGGGCGAGCCAAAAGGCAGCGTGCCTTTTGCCGCGCACCGTGGCCCGCTCAACCAGCCGGTGCTCAATGCGCGCAGCGTCGCGACCCTGTCACTGCCGCTGGCGCGGATGCGCGAGGTGGGCAGACACTTCGGCGCGACCCTGAACGACGTGGCCATGACCGTGATTGATGCCGGCGTCCATCGTTACCTGGCCGAACAAGACCAGCCTTTTGGGCATCGGCTGGTTGCCATGTGCCCGGTTTCACTGCGCGAGCGCGGTGATGGCAGCGGAGGAACCAAAGTGTCTGCGGTGTTCGTCAAGCTGGGGCGACCCGATGCCGCGCCGCTGGAACGCCTGGCCCAAGTTGTTGAATCCATGGGTGCCGCCAAGCAGGAAGTGAGCAAGATGAGCAAGGAGACGGCTTTGGGGTATGCCGCCGGGTTGATGGGGATGGCCGGACTGACCGCCGTGACCTATGCTGATCGCGTTGCGCCGCCGTCGGCAAACCTGGTGATCTCCAACGTGCCCGGTCTGGAGAAGCCGCTGTTTTTGCACGGAGCGCCCATGGTTGGCGCTTATCCAGTCTCGGCGATTGCGGTCGGCGTGGGCCTGAACGCCACCGTTGTGTCATCCAATGACCGCATGGACTTTGGCTTTGTTGCCAACGGGGCCAGCCTGCGCAATCTGCCCTCGCTTGCTGAACACGTCCAGACTGCCTGGCAGGCGCTTGAAGCAGCAACGCCCCGGCGCTGACCGCACGGTTTATCATCGGTGACTAATGTTTAGAAAGAAGACACCCTGACATGGTGAGTTGGCAAACGCGAACCGCGGCGCTGCTCGGCCGGTTGACCATTCGCCAATCGCTCAAGCGTGATTTTTCGATCCGCGAGATGCGGGCCCGTATTCGTTCGATGGAGCGGTTTTTCCCGGCCCTGCCCGACAGCATGAAAATCGATTTGGAGCCGGGGCTGTCCCACTGTGATTCAGAATGGTTGACACCCGAGTCGCAGCTGACCGAAAGGGTCATTCTTCATCTGCCCGGGGGCGCATTCATGACCCGCTTTGTGCGCGCAGAGCGGCTTTTGCTGGCCCGCATGTGCCGGGTGGCAAACGCCCGCGGTCGTCTGGTGTTTTACCGTCTGGCGCCCGAAGACCCTTTTCCGGCCGGGCTGGATGACAGCCTAGAGGCCTACCAGCAGCTTCTTGATCTGGGCATCAGCCCTGAGCACATCATCTTAAGCGGGATGTCGGCCGGCGGTTGTCTGGCCCTGGCCTTGCTGCTGAAGATTCGGGACCTTGGCCTGCCACCGCCGGCCGGTGCCGTCTTGATGTCGCCGGCAGCCGATCTGACCGATGACTCGGAATCGGGCTCGCGGATCGATAACGTGGCCTCTGATGCGGTTCTGAGCATGGAACGCGGCGATGATATCCGCCAGCTTTATCTGGGGGGAAAGGTTGATCTGGTCAACCACCCCTACGTCTCGCCGGTGCTCGGCGACTATCACAAACTGCCACCGCTGTTTTTTCAGGTTGGCAGCACTGAAATACTGCTTGATGACAGCCAGCGCTGCGCTGAACGGGCGCGAGCGGCCGGCGTTCGCGCCGAGGTGGAAATCTGGGATCGGATGCCGCACGGCTGGCAGGCCTTGTCGTTTGCACCGGAGTCGGGCAGGGCGATAGCGAGGATGGGTGATTTCATTCGGGAGTGTTGTCCATGAATACCAAGGCTTCTGAGCTAAATACCGGGCCGGACTTCATGAAGGCGCTGCGTCGCGATCATGCCGGTTTGTCGCGCGTTCTGCGCGAAGTGGATGTTCAGGCCGCTCGGCTGACCGAAGACCCGGCTAGCGTGCGCCCGGTGCTGGTCGATGCGCTGCGCTACCTGTTGCGCTACCACCACGCATTCCATCACCCCCGCGAGGATCGCCTGTTCGCGCGCATCCGGGCCCGGGACACTAGCCTTGACGATTCACTGGGTGAACTGAGTCACGATCATGAAGCCGGTGAGCACCAGCTATCTGACCTGGCCGACTCGCTCGATAAAATGTCGCCGGGCCGGCTGCGCGGCAAGGCCGGACAGCGCT
Source organism: uncultured Wenzhouxiangella sp. (assembly GCA_964540315.1). Taxonomy (GTDB): domain Bacteria; phylum Pseudomonadota; class Gammaproteobacteria; order Xanthomonadales; family Wenzhouxiangellaceae; genus Wenzhouxiangella. Next base: position 3,837 of record CAZIMY010000019.1, on the reverse strand, counting down.
TGTCCGAGCGCGTTCAGGGCTACGTGCGGCACACCCGGACCCACATGCGCGATGAAGAAGCGGTGTTCTATGCCCGGGCTGAAAGCGTGCTGGATGACCGTGACTGGAAAGCGGTGATCGCTGCCGACGACGGGCGCCAGGACCCGATGACCGACCTGGTCGAGATGAGTCAGGAATATCCCGATCTGGCAGAGCAACTGGGGCTGCCGACGCAGTACCTCGGTATGGTTGAACGAACGAGTCCACTGCGCGCTGAGATGCGCGCGCAGATGCTCGCGCTGGTCGATCTCTATGGCGGCTTGGCTTTCGATGCGCTCAATCTGGGTCGCGGTCACGTTGAGCGTCTGCTGGCCGTTCGCGGCCCGTCCGGCTTTGCGCGTGCGGTCGGTGAAATCTATTCGGCCAACCTGAAGTTTGTCGGCGCTTGCCTGACCCGGCCACCGCGCTGGGCAATCAACAGTGCTGCGTCACTTGTGGTTGCAGGCTTGAAACCTTATTTGCGCCACGGCGATTCCTGAGCGCGGCTCTGTGTGGTTTCTCTAGCCGTGTTCTGCGGGTGTCAGCGTCATCAATAAGGCGTCCGCCTCGACCAGGTCTTCGCTAGTGACCGAAAGATCCGCGACCGTTCCATCTGTTGGGGCCTTGATGGTCAGCTCCATCTTCATGGCTTCCATGACGATAACCGGCTCGCCTTCGCGGATCTGATCACCTGCTGCCACGCGGATATCCAGAATCCGGCCCGGCATTGGGGCCAGTATTCGACCGTCCCCGGTGCTGCTGCTCTCGGCCGCTTCAAAGCGCGCATGGCGGGTAAGCGTCCAGCGTTGATGAGCGATGTCGACATCGACGCTGGAGTTGCCGTTCGGGTAGATTTCAACCGGTTTGCTTTCGCCACCCAGTTCCAGCCTGAAGCGCGTTGGCGCGTCCTGTGTAAATTTAAGCCTGCAGGTCTGATCAGCGATTGTCAGGTCGTAGTGGCCGTTCGCGCCACTGGCTTCGATTCGGGCCCTCAGCTCAGCGCATTCAATATCCAGCGAACGGACGGCGGGCTCGCCGAGCCGCCATCCATCGCAGCGGCTCCAAGGCGATGGCTCCACCGCAGAACTTTCCTGTTGCAGCAGCCAGTAGGCGGCGGCTGCCGCCAGCGCTTCTACCGGTGGGGCGGTGGCCAACAAGAGCTCAGGCTTGCGGTCGAGCAGTCCCGTATCCAGCGTTCCGTCCGCAAACGCCGGCAGGTCGGCCAGTGCCTGCAAGAAAGCAAGATTCGTCGTTGGGCCGGCGACGAAACTGTCCGAGAGCGCGTCCAGAAGACGGCGCCGGCAGGTCTCGCGATCGGGGCCGTGCACGATCAGCTTGGCGATCATGGGGTCGTAGTGCACGCTGACGATATCGTTTTCCTCGACCCCGCTATCGACCCGCACTGAACGCGCTTCCGGAAACCTCAGCGAGGTGATGCGTCCGCTTGAAGGCACGAAACCGCGTGCGGCATCTTCGGCGTAAATGCGGGCTTCCATGGCATGGCCGTGGGCCGAGATCTCATCCTGGTCCAGCGGCAACGGCTGTCCGGCAGCCACGCGGATCTGCCACTCCACCAAGTCAAGCCCGGTAATTTTTTCGGTGACCGGGTGTTCGACCTGCAGACGCGTATTCATCTCGAGAAAGAAAAACGCGTCCCCGTCGACTAAAAATTCAACCGTGCCGGCGCCCAGGTAGTCGACCGCCTGAGCGGCGCGAACGGCCGCCGTCAGTAACTCCGCGCGCACCTTTGGATGCAGGTGCGGTGCCGGCGCTTCCTCAATGATTTTCTGATGCCGCCGCTGCGATGAGCAGTCGCGCTCAAACAAGTGAACGGTGTTGCCGTGGCCGTCGGCAAAGACCTGGGCCTCGATGTGGCGCGGGCGCTCCAGGTATCGCTCCAGAATCATGCGCTCATTGCCAAAGGCGCCGGCCGCTTCCCGACGCGCTGCGGCCAGGGCGTCGTTGAATTCGTCCGGGGAGCGAATGACCCGCATGCCCTTGCCACCGCCGCCGGCCGCTGCTTTGAGCATCAGCGGGAAGCCAACGCCTCGTGCTTCGGCGATCAAACAGTCATCGCTCTGGTCGTCGCCGTGATAGCCGGGGATCAGCGGCACGCCGGCCGAAACCATGTGGGCCTTGGCCGCGGCTTTGGAACCCATGATTTCCATGCTCTCGGCCTTCGGCCCGATCCAGACCAGTCCGGCGGTTTCCACTGCGCGGGCGAAGTCAGGATTCTCAGACAAAAAGCCGTAGCCAGGATGAATGGCCTCGGCACCATGCCGACTGGCGGCATCAAGAATGCGCTCGATGTTCAGGTAAGACGTTGATGCCGGCGCCGGACCGATGCATACAGCAGCATCTGCTAAGCGCACGTGCCGCGCGCCGGCATCGGCTTCTGAATAAACAGCTATGGTTTCAATGCCCAATCGTTGGCAGGTGGCGATGATCCGGCAGGCGATTTCGCCCCGGTTGGCAATGAGAACTCGGGAAAACATAAGCGCTTGTTCAGAGAGCCCAGGAAGGCTTGCGTTTTTGCAGAAAGGCATTCAAACCCTCCTGGCCTTCGCGCGATACCCGGAGCGCTGCAATCGTCTCAGAGGTGCGCTTGTCCAGATCCTCAGCGCTATCCGGCGAGGCGCAAACCAGCCTGATCAGGGCCTTGACGCGGGCCTGGGCTTTCGGGCCGCCGGCCAGCAGCGATTCCAGCAAACCTTGGATATGACTGTCCAGCTGGCCAATCGCAACGACATCCGTCACCAGCCCGATCTGGCGAGCGGTTGCTGCGTCGATGCGCTCGCCGGTCAGCATGTAGCGGCGCGCATGGTTGACCCCGATGCGCGGCACGACAAACGGCGAGATGGTGGCCGGTATCAGCCCCAGTCGGACTTCGGTCAGACCCAATTGCGCGGTTTCCAGCGCAATGGCCAGGTCGCAACAGGCGATCAGGCCGACGCCGCCGCCAAAAGCGTGGCCGTTGACCCGGGCAATGGTGGGGCAGGGCAACTGATCAAGCCGGCGCAGCATGGCGGCGAGGAGGCGGGCATCCTCGCGGTTTTCGCTCTCCTGCGCGTTCGCCATATCGCGCATCCAGTTCAAATCCGCTCCGGCCGAGAAAGAGTGACCCGCGCCGGTCAGGATCAGCACCCGGGCGTGCTCCTCCACGATCCGGTCGAAGGTCTCGCTGAGCGCAGCCACCAGCTCCGCGTTGAAGGCGTTATGAACCGTTGGCCGGTTGAGCGTCAGCGTGGCCACGCCGCGGTCGTCGATGTCGTGTTGGAGCAAGTTGGTCATTTTTCTTCGGTTTCAGGTTTTAGGTTTTAGGTTTCCGGTTTAAAAGCTTTTCGGATTGGCGCATTGACCCGGCTCTCCCGAACCCGGAACCCGGAACCCGGAACCCGGAACCCGTTCCTTACATCCGAAAGACACCATACCGCCCGTCCTCAACCGGCGCGTTGGCCGCCACCGCCAGCGCCAGCCCGAGCACGCGCCGGGTGTCGAGCGGATCGATGATGCCATCGTCCCATAGTCGAGCTGTTGCGTAATAGGGGTTGCCCTGGGCTTCGTACTGCTCGCGGATCGGTGTCTTGAAGGCGTCTTCGTCTTCGGCAGACCAGTTCTCCCCACGACCCTCAAGCGCGTCGCGCTTCACGGTAGCCAGCACGCTGGCGGCCTGCTCACCACCCATGACTGAAATCCGCGCGTTGGGCCAGGTCCACAGGAATCTGGGCTGGTAGGCGCGCCCGCACATGGCGTAGTTGCCGGCCCCGAACGAGCCGCCGATGATGACGGTGAACTTGGGTACGTGCGAGCAGGCCACCG
>CAZIMY010000018.1:0-27150 GCA_964540315.1 uncultured Wenzhouxiangella sp. | reverse complement strand
CTCGCCTCGCTGCGCCTGATCCCCAACCTGGAAGTCTGGCGGCCCTGCGACAAAGTCGAGACCCTGGCCGCCTGGGGCTCGGCTATCGCTCGTCGCAACGGTCCGACCGCGCTGGTCCTGACCCGTCAAGGCCTGCCGCACCAGGTCCGTAGCGAAGACCAGGTCGCTGACATCGTCCGCGGTGGCTACGTGCTGCGTGATCCGAACGAAGGCGAGCCACAGGCCGTGATCATGGCCTCAGGCTCGGAAGTCGGACTCGCCATGGAGGCTGCGGAATTACTCGAGGCGGACGGCATCCGCGTGCGCGTCGTGTCCATGCCCAACCCGGATTTTTTCGAGGCCCAGGATTCCAAGTATCGCGAAACCGTGCTGCCGCCAAATCTGACCGTCCGGGTCGCAGTCGAGGCCGGCGTGACCCGCTACTGGCGCCCGCTGGTCGGCGATCGTGGCCGCATCATCGGCATCGACCATTTTGGCGCCTCGGCCCCAGCTGAGCAGCTGTTCTCGGAGTTCGGCCTAACCACTGAAAACGTCGCAGCGGCAGTGCGCGAACTCCTGGCGGCAGCCTGATTCAAACTGGCGCCAGCAAAGCCGAAGACGCAGGCCCGGAACCTATCCGACCGGGCGAATGCCCAGGTCGGATAGACAGCGGACTACGGGAGCGTCGAACTCAATCGTAGCGATGCTCGAACTGAACCACGGTGCCATCGGCATGGGTCAGACTTCTGGCGTAGATTTCCTTAGGACCAAAACCGTCATCGACGAAACCTGAAACCGAAACCTGCTCATCGACCTGTGCAGGCACCCAGTTCGGCCCAACGTAGATCCGCACCGAACCGGTTTCATCGGCCAGGCGGAACTCGTCGTAATCCATAATCCGCTCGACCTTTCCGGAGACGGTGACCATTGAACCGCGCTGCAAATCTCCAATCGGGGTCACGTCACCGGCCACGACAGCACCAGCGATCATCAGCGAGAGCGATAGTGCGATAACTGTTTTTTTCATTTTCATTGCTCCAGTGATTTGTGTATTCAGTCCAGTGCTACAAGCAGCAGCGCAAACACGCCCACGGCTCCGATAACCAACCACAGCTTGGGCAATCGAATCTCGATTTCGCCGGCCAGTTTCTCGCCAATCTTGCGCACATCCAGTTTTTCCTGATTCTCCATGGTGCTCTCCTGTCAAAACGGGTTACGAGTGATGCTGGAAAAGCAGAATAGGCAGCGAACCTGACGGGAACTTGACGAAGGAAAAATAATTCAGGCGCCAGCAGAGGCGCGGTAGGAAAGAATGAACTCGGCACCGCCGTCATCCGGGGCACGAACTTCAATCGCGCCATTCTGGGCCTGCTGCAGACGCTCGACGATCGCAAGACCCAGACCGGTTCCGCCCGGCGGGGCACTCTCGGCCCGCCAGAAGGGCTCGAAGATTCGACGCTTGCCGCCCGCCGGAAGGCCAGGGCCGCGGTCCCTGACCCGAATTTCAGGTCCCGGTCCGACCGAGACATCAATCGGTCCCTGGCCACCATGGAAGATCGCGTTCTCGACCAGATTCGATAAGGCCACTTCGACCGCATCCTCATCGGCGAAGGCCAGCACCGGCTCAGGCGAGCTGCTGAAGGAAAGCTCCAGCCCGCGCGCGTAGGCCAGCGGCACCGTTGTTGCCACAACACGTTCGGCAATCGGGACCAAGTCGATCCGGCTGTCGTCGTCCCATTCCAGCGCGTCGGCCCGGGCACAGGCAAGCACCTGCCGAACGGTGCGTGAAAGGGCATTCAGGTCGTCACGAAGCCGATCCTTGATCTGTCCTGGCGGGAGTGCGTCAAGACGGGCGACCAGCACCGCCACCGGCGTGCGCAACGCGTGTGCCGCCTCGGCTGCGTGACGCTGTTCTGCCGCCAAAGCCGCGTTCACCCGCTCCAGAGACCGCTGGGTTGCGCCGACCAGTGCCTGAACCTCCGCCGGCAGGGGATCGTCGGGCAAAGCGGGGGTAGGCCGGCCGGGTCGGATACTCCGCGCCCAGTCGGCCGCCGAAGCCAGCGGTTGCAGACTGCGCCTGATCATGAGCGCGTTAGCGCCAATGAGGATCAGCACAATCGGCAAAACGGGCAACCAGATATGAGAGACGAACTCTGCGATCAGCGCGCGCACCATCAGCCCGGCCGGGTCATCGGCCATGACAAAAACGATTCGCAGCTGATCAGGACGCGTCTCAACGCGGTGCGCGGCGGCCAGCACCCGGCCCTTCTCAGTATCCAGGCTGGTGACCCAATCCTTCACGAAGACGTCTGTCCGGGTGATCTGCAGAGGAATCAAGAGGGGGTTCTGAATATCGACAACCTGACCTTCGCGATCGAGCAAGGCGAAACCGTAGGCCTCCGGATGGGCAACAAAAAATGCTCGGCCACGAGCGCTGATCCTGGGCGGAGAACCTTCAAGGCTTTCCTCCAGGCGCTCCATCTGCAGGTCGATAACTTCGGACTCCAGTTCTCGTCGATCGGTGCCGTAGTAGATACCGACCACCACCACGTTGACAATCACGGCAGCGACCGCCAGCCAGATCAGGCGTCGGGTCAAGATGTGGGTCAGCGTCGGCTGGGATTGGATCATGCGTCATCCGTCAGCGCGAGCATCCAGCCAACACCTCGCACCGTCACGATGGCCACCGGGCAGTTCGCGCCGTCCAGGGCTCTTCGCAATCTCGACACGGCGGCCTCAAGCGCGTTGGGGCTGACTTCATCGTCAAAACCATACACCGACTCTTCCAACAGCCTGCGACCGATCACGCGCCCCGAAGCGCGCATCAGGTTCTCCAGCACGGCTATTTCCCGCCGGCCCAACGGCACCGGCGCGCCGCCCGAACTGACGCTGCGCGAAACCGTGTCCAGGCTCAACGGCCCGACCTCGATCACTGACCCGGACCGCTCACCCGGCCGACGCAATACCGCCCGGCAGCGCGCGACCAGCTCGGACATCTCGACGGGTTTGACCACGTAGTCATCGGCGCCGCCATCCAGACCCGCCAACCGATCCGATAGCTGATCCCGGGCGGTCAAAACGATGACCGGCACCTTGTTGTGTCGCCTGAGTTTGGGGAGCAGCCGCAGACCGTCGCCGTCGGGCAAGCCCAGATCGAGCAGCACCATGGCATAGTCAACAGTAGCGGTCATGTTGGTCGCATCAGCCACGGAACGGGCATGGTCCACGGTGAAGCCGGCCCGGCGCATAGCATCTGTTACGGCTTCTGCCAGCGGCGGATGGTCTTCTACCAGCAGGATGCGCAAGAGCTCAGGCAGACAGCAGGGGCGCTAATCAAGAGCAGCGAAACTCGAACTCAGCGACGATGCCATCCGGATTGGCCCGCCGGGCGGCCTCGTTGACCGCCTTCAATCGCGTTTTGCCAAAGATGAGATCGCCCTCAGTCGCGATATCGCTGTCAACGATGTCAGCCGGGCTCGCTCGATAATAGGGGCCTTCAGCGGTTCCGTTATTGACCTGTAACTCGACCAAAACGGGCGAACTCCGGTCGATTGAGCTCTCCACGCCCGATTGGGTAGCGGTGTAGACCACGCGCAGGGTGACGCCATTGCCCAAGCCGACGGTGACGTATTCGCGATCCAAGAGATAGCAGTCAGAGTTTTGCAGGATCTTGGCGTTACCACCCCAACTCAGATGGCCACGCCAGCTGGTGTCAACCGTTGCGTTGGAGCGCAATTGAGCCGCCGCATCGGCCAGCGAACGGTGTTTTGTCTGATTCCCGGACTGATTGTCGCAAGCGGCCAGCAGTCCGCAAAGAACCAGCGAGACGAGGATGCGTCCAATGTCTCTCATAAAGGCACGGCGTTGGCGGGGCATGGGTCAACCATGCGCTCAATTTAGCGCGTAAATCTGCAAAACGCCAGTTCAAACGCCAAGCGGCCGGTGCTTCGGTGGCCGCTGATACCCGATCTTCAGTACAATCCGGATATTACTTTTAAATAGTTCATCGCCGGAGATTTCACCCATGCCCATCAATGTCGCTATCAACGGATATGGCCGAATTGGCCGAAACGTACTTAGAGCGATCCACGAGTACAAGCGCAACGATGAATTCAGCGTCGTTGCCATCAACGATCTCGGCGATACCGAAACCAACGCGCATCTGACCCGCTTTGACACCGCCCACGGCCGGTTCGGTGCCGATGTCAAGGTTGAGGGCAATGACCTGGTCATTGATGGTGATCGTATTCGCGTTTTGTCAGAGCGTGATCCAGCCAAGCTCCCCTGGGAAGAAATGGGCATTGACGTAGTCATGGAGTGCACCGGGTTTTTCGCCAGCAAGGACAAAGCCTCGGCCCACCTGCGGGCCGGCGCGCGGAAGGTCTTGATATCGGCGCCGGCAGGCAAGGATCTCCCGACGATTGTTTACGGCGTCAATCACGATATTCTCAAGCCTGACGATGCCATCGTCTCAAATGCCTCCTGCACCACCAACTGCCTGGCACCCGTGGTCAAGCCCATCAACGACGCGATCGGCATCGAGTCTGGCCTGATGACCACGATTCATGCCTACACCAACGATCAGGTGCTGACGGACGTCTTCCACCAGGATCTGCGTCGTGCCCGTTCGGCCACCATGAGCCAGATTCCGACCAAGACCGGGGCCGCGGCCGCGGTCGGCCTGGTGCTGCCGGAAATGGACGGCAAGCTCGACGGTTTCGCCATGCGTGTACCCACCATCAACGTCTCGGTCGTCGACTTGAGTTTCATCGCCGGTCGCGACACGTCGGTCGATGAAGTCAACGCCGTGGTCAAGGCGGCCAGCGAAGGCAAACTCGAGGGCGTCCTGGGCTACAACGAGGCACCACTGGTCTCAGTGGATTTCAACCACGATCCGCGCTCATCGGTTTTTGATGCCAGCCTGACCAAAGTCTCCGGCGGCCGCCTGGTCAAAATACTCAGCTGGTACGACAACGAGTGGGGTTTCTCCAACCGCATGCTCGATACCGCCAAGGCGATGGCCAATCTGTAAAGCAATCGCCAATCGAAAAGGTTGACCATGAAAACGTTTGAACAACTTGATCTGGCCGGCAAGCGGGTCCTGATTCGTTCCGACCTCAACGTGCCGGTTCAGGGAGGTCAGGTCACCTCCCGGGCGCGAATTCGCGCCAGTCTGCCAACATTCAAGCAGGCTCTCGACAAAGGTGCGGCGGTGATGGTGATGTCGCACCTGGGTCGGCCGACAGAAGGCCAGCCGGACCCGCAGTATTCCCTAAAGCCGGTCGCCGACGTGCTGGGAGATTTGCTCGAACAACCCGTTCGTCTGGTGACCAACTGGCTTGACGGGGTTGAAGTCCGGCCCGGCGAGCTGGTCTTGCTGGAGAATGTCCGCTTCCTAGAAGGCGAGAAAGCGAACGACGAGACTCTGGCCGAGCGAATGGCCGCGCTGTGCGATGTCTTCGTCATGGACGCATTCGCAACCGCTCATCGAGCCCAGGCCTCAACCGAAGGCGTCATTCGCCGGGCAGCGACGGCCTGTGCAGGACCGCTGCTGGCCACCGAACTGGGCGCGCTCGACAAGGCTCTGGCAGACCCGGCAAGGCCAATGGTGGCCATCGTCGGTGGCTCGAAGGTCTCGACCAAGCTGCAGGTGCTTGAAGCTTTGATCGACAAGGTGGATCAACTGATCGTTGGCGGCGGCATCGCCAATACGTTTCTGGCCGCTGCCGGTCATCGGATAGGCCAGTCACTGCACGAACCCGATCTGATCGAAACGGCGAAAGAGCTGCTCGAGCGTGCCGAAGCGCGTGGTGCGTCGATCCCGTTACCGACCGATGTGCTCACCGCCGAGCGCTTCCACCAGGAAGCCCATCCTTCATTGCGCGATGTCAGCCGGGTCCACAACGACGAGATGATCCTCGACATCGGCCCGGAAACAGCCGGTCGACTGGCTGCCATCATCCGGCAGGCGGGCACCGTTATCTGGAATGGGCCGCTGGGCGTATTCGAGTTTGAGAATTTCCGCTCGGGCACGAGCGCCATTGCCCACGCGGTCGCTGCCTGTGAAGGCTTCTCGCTGGCCGGCGGCGGCGACACCATTGCCGCCATCGAGAAGTTCGGCATCGCCGAACGGATTGACTACATTTCTACCGCAGGCGGCGCCTTCCTCGAATACGTCGAAGGACGCGAGTTACCCGCGGTGGCAGCACTCAGAGATCGCGACTGAAAGCGGGCGCCCGACCTAAGCGGTTTAGGAACGCATCACCCGTCTTCGCTTTCGAGCTTGTCCTGAGTCCGCAAATCGAAATCGCTCGAATCGTGCCGCTCGAGTAGCTGGCTTTCCGGCGGGCCAAAAGGCTTGTTGACCATCACGCCACGCCGGACGGGCGCACGCGCATCAATCGCCGTTGCCCAGCGCTGAAGGTTTTCGTATGACTCGACCTGCAGGAACTCTCCGGCCTCGTAGAGCCTGCCCAGGGCCAGCTGCCCGTACCAGGGCCAGGTGGCGATATCGGCAATGGTGTAATCAGGTCCGGCGATAAATTCGCGTTCGGCCAGCTGGCGGTCAAGAACGTCGAGCTGGCGCTTGACCTCCATGGCGAACCGGTCGATGCAGTACTTGATCTTGACCGGCGCATAGGCATAGAAGTGGCCGAAGCCACCGCCCAGGTAGGGCGCTGAACCCATCTGCCAGAAGACCCAGTTGAGACACTCTGTCCGTTGCGCTCGATCAGAAGGCAAGAACGCATCGAATTTTTCGGCCAGATACATCAGGATCGAACCCGATTCAAACACCCGTAAAGCCGGGTCAGCACTGTGATCAACCAAAGCAGGAATCTTCGAGTTGGGATTGGCCTCGACAAAGCCCGACCCAAACTGTTCGCCCTTGCCGATTCGAATCAGCCAGGCATCGTACTCGGCCTCGGCAAAGCCACGCGCCAGCAATTCCTCGAACATGACGGTAGCCTTGACGCCATTGGGTGTAGCCAGGGAGTAGAGCTGGTGCGGATGATCACCCACCGGCCGTTTCTGATCGTGGGTCGGCCCCGCGACCGGACGGTTGATGTTGGCAAACTTACCGCCGCTCTCGCTATCCCATTGCCAGACTTTTGGCGGGGTATAGTCCGATTCACTCACAGATCAAACTCCTGTTGGCACTTGCTCAACTGATGGTCTCAATCGCTGGCGGGCGCCTCTGACTGACGGCTGGCAAACTGCTGCGCCTCAACCACAGCAATCGCGGTCATGTTGACCACGCGTCTCACACTCGCAGACGGTGTCAGGACATGGGCTGGACGTCCCACGCCCATCAGAATTGGCTCGATGCTGACCGCACGACCGACCACGCGGGCAAAGTGAAAAGCGATGTGGGCGGAATCCTGGTCGGGCATGATCAAGAGGTTTGGCTGACCCTTCAGACGAGAATCCGGAAAAATTCGCTGCCGGATCTCCGGAATCATGGCGACGTCGGCCGGCATTTCGCCTTCAACTTCCAGGTCGGGCGCCAGCTCGATCAACCGCTCGCGCACGCGCCGCATCTTTGCCGCCTGCGGGTCTGCGTGAGATCCGAAGGTTGAATGAGAAACCAGCGCAACCTTCGGCGTGATGCCGAACATCCGAATTTTTTCGGCTGCCATCAGGCTCAGCTCGGTCAACTGCTCGATGGTGGGATCCGGGTTGACGTGCGTATCGCAGACAAACCAGGCTCCGGTTTCATTGGTCACGACAGACAGCGCACCCAAAGTCTTGTACCCCGGCGCCATGCCCAATACCTCGGTGACATAGCGCAGTTTTTTCTGATAACGACCGACCACGCCACAGATCAGCGCATCCGCTTCACCCAGAAGGACCATCAGGGCGGCAATCACGGTTGTTCGCGTCCGCACGATTGCCTTGGCCGAATCGGGGGTGACGCCCCGACGCTTGGTAATGCTGTAGAAGGTTTGCCAGTATTGCTTGAAGCGCGGGTCCGACTCCGGGTTGACCAACTCGAAATCCTTGCCCGCCCTGATCCGCAAACCGGCACGCTCGATACGCATGTCGACCACAGAAGGACGGCCGATCAGGATAGGCTTGGCCAGACCTTCATCAATGATCGACTGAACCGACCGCAGCACGGTCTCTTCCTCGCCCTCGGCAAAGACCACGCGCTTGGGATCTCGACGAGCCGCGTCGAACACCGGCTTCATCAACAAGCCGGTTCGGAAAACGTACTGGCTCAAACGTTCGCGGTAATCATCAAGATCAATCGGGCGGGTCGCCGCGCCTGAATCCATGGCGGCCTTGGCCACGGCGGGTGCGAGTTGCACCAGCAGACGCGGGTCAAACGGTTGCGGGATCAGATACTCCGGACCAAAACGCGGCAGTTCGCCGCCATAGGCTGCGGCCGACACGTCCGAAGATTCCATGCGGGCGAGCTCTGCGATCGCGTGCACGCAGGCCATCTTCATTTCGTCGTTGATCGCGTTGGCCCCGACGTCCAAAGCACCCCGGAAGATGTAGGGAAAGCACAGGACGTTATTGACCTGGTTGGGATAGTCAGAGCGGCCGGTGGCGATCAATGCATCCGGACGGGCCTCCCGGGCCAGGTCGGGCATGATCTCGGGCACCGGGTTGGCCAGCGCCAGAATGATCGGCCGGTCGGCCATTCGCTTGACCATGTCGACCGTCAGCACCCCGGGGGCAGACACGCCGAGAAAAACATCGGCACCATCGATCGCCTCGCCCAGGGTTCGCGCTTTGGTATCGACGGCGTAGTGTGCCTTGCGCGAATCCATGTCTGCATCACGCCCGGAGTAAACCACGCCCTCGCGATCACAGACGATGATGTTTTCGCGTTTGAGCCCCATCGTGACCAGCAGATCCAGGCAGGCCATGCCGGCCGCGCCAGCGCCGGAAGCGACGAGACGAATCTCATCGATCCGCTTGTCGGCCAGCTCGAGTCCGTTGATCATGGCGGCGGCCGTGATAATGGCTGTGCCATGCTGGTCGTCGTGAAACACCGGGATGTTCAGCCGACGCTTCAGCTCTTCTTCGACGTGAAAACACTCCGGGGCCTTGATGTCTTCGAGATTGATCCCGCCAAAGGTTGGCTCCAGGCTGGCGATAATGTCGATCAGCTTGTCCGGGTCGGGTTCGTTGATCTCGATATCAAACACATCAATACCGGCGAACTTCTTGAACAGAACGCCCTTGCCTTCCATGACCGGCTTGGCGGCCAGCGGGCCGATATTGCCCAGGCCCAGCACGGCACTCCCATTGGAAATGACCGCGACCAGGTTGCCGCGCGCCGTGAACTCTCGCACCGCGTCCGGATCGGCATGGATCGCCTCAGAGGTTGCCGCAACGCCGGGGGAATAGGCTAGCGCCAGGTCTCTCGCGGTGGTCAGCGCCTTGGTCGGCGTGACCGAAATCTTGCCGGGAACAGGATAGCGATGGTAGTCGAGCGCCTGTTCCCTGAACTTCTCTCTATCGGGCATCAGCTTTCTTCTTCTTCGCTCCACTCACCCAGCGCGGCCAGGCCGTTCATGCGGGCACGGTGCAGCAGAATCTCCTGGGCCTTCGCGCGATTGTTCTTGGGGTCGGCCGCCCACGACTTCAGACACTCGGCCTGGAGGGCGCGTCCGTAGGAAAAGCTCAGCGGCCACGGCATATCGCCCATCTTGTTCATGGCATCCAGATGCTGGGTTGCTTCGACATCACCCTGACCGCCGGACAGGAACACCACGCCAGCCGTTGCCGCAGGCACCGCGTTGAGCAAACAATCAACCGTCGCTTCGGCGACTTCCTCAACCCCGGCACGCACCTGTGCGTCACTGCCGGAGATGACCATCGACGCTTTCAATACGGTGCCTTCCAGCATGACATTCTGCTCAAAGAGCTGAGCGAACAAGGCCTTGAGCGTGGCCTCGGTCACATCAAAAGATGTATCCAGGTCATGATCACCGTCCATCAGGACTTCAGGCTCGACAATAGGAACAATGCCCGCCTCCTGACACAGCGCTGCGTAACGGGCAAGCGCGTGGGCGTTGGCATCAATGCAGGCCCGCGACGGAATCTCTTCGCCGATGGTGATCACGGCCCGCCACTTGGCAAACTTGGCGCCAAGCTCGGCATATTCGGCCAGACGCTCGCGCAAACCATCGAGACCTTCGGTCACCTTTTCACCCTCAAAACCGGCAAGCGCTTTGGCACCCTTGTCAACCTTGATACCGGGCAGGATTCCGGCTTTTTCCATCAGCGACACAAGCGTGGTGCCATCGGGCATTTTCTGGCGGATGGTTTCATCAAACAGGATGGCGCCGGAGATATGCTCGCCCAGCCCCGGAGCACTCAACATCATGGAGCGGTAATCGAGTCGATTGGCCTCCGTGCTTTCAATGCCGACACCGTCGAACCTCTTTTTGATCGTGCCGCCGGATTCGTCGATCGCAAGAATCCCCTTGCCCGGCGCCACCAGCGCCTGAGCAATTTCAACCAATTGTTCATATCGATCCGTCATGTCCGCTCCTGACTGCAATAACTGCTGGGTGGGTAGGTAGACGATATTGTAGCCAGCCTTGCGCGGAGGAGCGCCGTTTTCTGAGCTTATGGTGGCAACGTCGACGTTAATCAGGCTCCCTCACGAGATTTACATAGACACCGGCACCCGCGCCAAGACCGCGCAGTTGACTCACGAGTTTGTCGCGCATGTCCTCCAGTTCCGGCAGCCGCGCCAGCGCTGAGTGAATATCCTGCTCGTCACGAATGCGGGTCATCTGATTAGCCAGCGCATGCATGTCGTGGTGGATAACCGATAACTGATCCAGGACTGCGCGCTCTGGTGGAACCGAGTGGGCGCCGTTGATCAGCCGGCTCAACCGTGACTCGTCCATGGGTGGCGGCGGCGTTGCTGACATTCCCTTGAGGTGGTCGACCACGCTGGCGACCCACGCGTGCTGCTCGACTTCCACATACAACAAGGCCAGCCCCGTGGCATCCAGTGGCTGGACCCGGGACCAGTCTTCAGGCGCTTTCCACTGCTTGACCCAGCTCAACAGTGCCGCGGCAGGCATGGGTCGGGCGATGGCATAACCCTGCGCCTGATGGCAGCCAAGCTGTAGCAATACCCGTCCGTGCTCGGGGCTGCAGACCCCCTCAGCCACGCAGTGCAAACCGAATGCAGAAGCCAGCTTGAGAACACCATCGAGAATCGCGAGGTCGTCCGGATCTTTGAGCATGTCTTGCACGAAGCTTCGATCCATTTTCAGTACTCGCGCCGGCAAGCGCTTCAAATAGGTCAAAGATGAATAGCCTGTACCGAAATCATCCAACGCCACCCCAACCCCGAGCGCGGCACAACCGCGAATGACGTCCGACACCTTGCCAACGTCATCGAGTGCGGTGCTTTCAACGATCTCCAGCTGAAGGTTGGACGGGTTCACTTCCGGGAATTTGCCCAGAAGCTTTCTCAGTTCATTCACGAATTCGGGATGTTGGATATGGTCACCGGAAATATTGACACTGACCGGCAGAGCCAAGCCGGCTCGCTGCCATGCCAGCATGTGGGATAGGGCTCTTCGCAGCACCCAACGGCCGACGTCGATCTCCAGACCGTGGCGGCTGATTGATGGCAGAAAATCTCCAGGCGTCAATAAACCATGCTGAGGGTGCTGCCAGCGGATCAGCGCCTCGGCACCAATGACTTTCCCGGTGAACATATTGACCTTGGGCTGGAAATACAGAAGAAACTCATCATTTTGAAGACCCGACCGCACCTGCTCGACCTGCGCGTGGTAACCGCGAAGCTCGCTATCGCGTTCAACGTCGAAAACGCGATACTGATTCTTGCCGGCGACCTTGGCCTCGTACATGGCATGATCTGCCTGTCTCAAAAGCTGATCGGCATCAATTTCAAGCGACTGCGGATACAAACTGACTCCGATGCTGGCCGATACCTGAACAACACTCCCCTCAATTATCTCTTTCTCGGCCAGAGCAGAAAGCAAGCGATTCAAAAGTTTCGTGTAGTCCGACAATTCGTTCATGTCGGTCATCAAGACCGCGAATTCATCACCGCCCAATCGGGCGATGGTGTCGGTCTCGCGCACGCACCGCTGCATCCTATGAGACAGCCTGACCAGCAACTGATCCCCAGCGTTATGCCCATGGGTATCATTGACGGCCTTGAAGCCATCAAGATCAAGGAATGCAAGCGCTAAAGGCGTTTGGGTTCGTTTCGCCCTCGACATTGCCTGGGCAAGTCGGTCAGCCAGCAAAACCCGGTTGGGCAGACCCGTCAGAGCATCGTAGTGCGCGATGTGTTGAAGCTTGCGTTCATTCGCTTTCTGTCGCGTAATGTCGTCAAACAAGGTCACCGACCCTTCCTGCTCGGTCAGCGGAACGCTGGTGACCGACACTTCCATGACCTCGCCGTCTCGACGACGAAAACGCTTCTCGCCGGTAAAGCGCTCGCCTCTCGCGGTTGCGTTGACGATGGGACACTCGGATTCTTCCTCCGCGCCTGCGCTGGCAAGCGGATGAAACAAGGCATGTGCGTTTCGCCCCACCATCTCTTCGGGTTCATAACCCAAAAGTCCGCAGGCACGGGGATTGACTTCAGTTATCACCCCGTGCCCGTCCAGCGCATACATGCCCTGACCCAGGGAACGGGTCAGCAGATTCAGACGTTCGCGTTCGGCCAGTTTTGACGACGCCATCCGGACCAGCGCATGGCTCCCCGCACCGAGACCAAGAATGCCGATCATTGTGAGGACCACGCTCAAGTGAAAGGCCCGGTCCAGCTCGGTCAGCACGGGCTCTCTGGAGTACGACAATAGCAGGCCCACCATGGTGTGATTCGGGTCGGTCAGAACCTCCTTGGCGGTCACAAACTCCTCAACAGCCTCACCCATCCGCCATGCATCAGGATCCGGATGACTGAATTGAGCCAGCCGCTCCGATCGGCCGCCCATGGACCCACTCAGCATTTCAACCGTCGCCGCTCCGTCAACCAAGGTATCCGGCGCGTCGTCAGGATTCAGCATCACAAACTGGTCTGATGCCGGCCAGGGTCGATACAAGCCCATCTGGTCGTCAAACAGGAGGTCTTCCTGGAGTTTGCGATCCAGAACAATCTGGAAGCGCCGGTTGGGTGCCAACATGTCCAGGCCGTCAAGCAAAACCGTAAACGGGACGCTGAATTCGACGCTGCCCAAATGCACGCCGGCATTGTCGATGATTGGAAACACGCTTCGATAGCCGGCCGCATGACGCCCGGCCTCGAAGCCATGGACAGCTTTCAGCTCCTGGTTGACCTGGCGAATGGACTCACGGACCTCGGCGAGGTCATCACCGAACTGCTCAGGATGATGCAGGCGCAGAAAACTTTCGCCATCGGGCAAGTGGAATTGGAAGAGGCCTATACCCCTGGCCGCCAGCTTCTCGTAGACCGGCGCCAGGATCTGCAGAAGCCTAGAGCGACTTTCATCTCTTGATCCCGGTTGTTGAGCGTCGCGCAACAATGCCAGAACCGCCGGCCGCTTGACGTATTCGTCGTAGTAAGTTGCGATGCTGTCCTGATGCTGGACTCTTATCGCATGCCAGCTTAATTGGTGAACCGCGAGGCTCTGTGCCAATACGTTGTCGATGCCCGCCTGATGCTGCCGGTCAAGCTGCCAGACGAGCAGGGCGCCAAGGCCGATAACGGAAAGCCACGTGGCAACGAAACGACGATATCGGCGCCGGCTGCCCGCATGAAGCCTGGCCGGATCAAGACCTCTGTTTTTCCTGGTAACGCCAAACGCCCACATAAAGCTTCCACCCCCCAGTGGCTGAACCTTACGACTGCCAGAACCTGACCTTGTCTAAGAACTCCGGACGGACAGCTCTCAAGTATACCCTCCAGAAATCATCACCCCAATCAAACGCTGAGAATCTTGAGCGTATTGGTGCTTCCAGGCTTGCCTTCAGTATCCCCATGGGTCATCAGGACACGGTCACCGTCGGCGGCAAAACCGCACAGACGGACCTGATCCAGCGCGCGCCGAATTTGCTGTTCCCGGGTTTCATCAGGGTTGTGCGCGAAAAACAAAGGCTCGACGTGCTGGAAGATGCGCATGCGCCGCAAAGACGCGCGGTTTGGACTCAGCGCAACGATTGGCGCCGGCGAGCGCACCCGGCTTAACCACTGCGCTGTTGAGCCGGACTCAGTAAGGACCACGATGGCACGCACCGGCAGATTATTCGCCGTCATCATGGCCGCCATGGCGATCGCCTGATCGATCCGTTCAGCGCGCACGTTCAACCGTCTGGCCGGAACATGTGACTGGACATGACGCTCGGCGCCTTCGCAAATCCGGCCCATGGCCTCCACCACGGCGACCGGATGTTGGCCCACCGCAGTTTCGGCCGACAGCATGACGGCATCGGTGCCATCAATCACGGCGTTGGCGACATCCAGAACTTCGGCACGAGTCGGGATGGGGCTTTCGACCATCGACTGCATCATCTGGGTTGCCGTGATCACGGCCCGGTTCTGCTCCAGGGCAGCGGCGATGATGCGCTTTTGCAGCCCCGGCAGTTCCGCTTCGCCAATCTCAACCCCCAAATCCCCGCGCGCAACCAGCACGGCATCGGACGCTTCGATGATGGCTTCCAGGTTCTCAATGGCCTCGGTACGCTCGATTTTGGCGACCAGACCCGCCTGGCCGCCCGCGCGCCGTAGCAGGGCTCGCGCCTGCTCGATATCTCCCGCATCGCGGGGGAACGAGACCGCAAGGTAGTCCACCTGCCACTCTGCGGCCCGTTCGATATCGGCTTCGTCGGCCGGCGACAGACCAGGCACGGACAAGCCCCCGCCTCGAAGATTAAGGCCCTTGCGGTCCGACAATCTGCCCGACGTCATAACGGTGCACTCGATCGCATCGCCGACTACCTGTTCCACCCGCAGCGCAATCAGCCCGTCATCCAGCAGCAGCTCACTGCCGGGGGCAACATCATGCACCAGGCCGAGGTAGCCAACGCCGACACCCTTCGCGTCTCCGGGCGGCGGCGTGGCGCGGGCAAAGAGGGTAAAACGCTGGCCGGCCTCAAGTTCGACTGAGCCCTCGCGAAACCGATCAATCCTGATCTTCGGCCCCGACAGATCGGCCATGACAGCCACATCAGTGTCCATCTCGCGCGCGGCCGCACGGACCATTCGGATGCGGCGGGCATGGATGTCCGGATCACCATGCGAAAAATTGACCCTGACCACGTCACAACCGGCCCCAATCAGGCGCTCGAGGGTCTCCGGTTCATCAGTGGCTGGACCCAGCGTCGCCACGATTCTTGTTCGACGCAATGCAACGGGCCCCATTCAGTTGAGCTCGCGAATGATGCGCATCACGTTGGGATTGCGGCGCAGGCGCCGCATGACGCGGGCAAGTTGGGTGCGTCCGGTCACGCTGAGCACGAATCTCAGCACGGCCGTTTCGCGGGTCGAGTGGCTTTGCTGAACTTGTTCGATGTTGGCGCCGATCTGACCGAGGGCCGCCGACACGGAGGCCAGCACACCAGGACCGTTGACCGTGATCAAGTGCAAAGCCACCGAGAAATGGCCATGGATCAATGGCTCCCAGGTCACCTCCAAACAGCGATCGGAAAAATTCTTCTCCAGCTCATGTACGTTCGGGCAGCGGCGGCGATGGATGATCACTCCTTTACCGGGGGACAGATAGCCCATGATGGGGTCGCCCGGGATTGGGTGGCAGCAAGAGGCGTAAATGACCGCACTGCCTTCATCTCCGCCAATGGTGAGACTGGCCTGATCATCGTCCGGTCCCGTGCGGTGGCGCTGGGTCAGCGGGAGCAGCTTCCCGGCAACGACCCGAGCGAGCAAATCGCCGCGCGCAATGCGAATCAGCAAGTCTTCCAGGCGCTCCAGTCCCGATTTTTTCAAGAAGCGCTCGAGCCTGCGTTGGGAGATGGTCTCCAGCGAAACGCCGCGCCGCCCCAACGCCTGGTCGAGCAGGCGGTCACCGATGGCCACCGAATCGGCCTGCTCGAGGTTCTTCATGTGGCTGCGGATCGCCGTTCGTGCTTTCGAGGTCACCACGAACTCCAGCCATTCGGGCTGGGGGTTGGCTCCCTGGCGGGTGATGATTTCAATCGTCTGGCCATTTTCCAGCCGGGAATTGAGTGGCAGCGCCATCCCATCGATCCGGGCGCCGACGGCCTGGTTTCCGACATCGGTATGAATGGCATAGGCAAAGTCCAGCGCGCAGGCTTCTGACTTCAGGTCGATGATCTTGCCGCGCGGCGTGAAAACGAATATCTCGTCGGGAAACAGCTCGGCCTTGGCCGAGTTCATGAAGTCGTTGGCATCCGGTGCGCGCGACTGCGTCTCGACCAGCTTCAACAGCCATTCGCGGGCACGAACCGCGGTCGACCGATCTGGTGAAGCCTTGTAAAGCCAGTGCGCGGCTGCTCCCTTCTCGGCAACCAGGTCCATTTCCTCGGTGCGAATCTGAATTTCAATCGGCACGCCGAATGACGAGCTCAACACCGTATGCAGCGACTGATAGCCATTCGCCTTGGGTAGGGCGATGTAGTCCTTGAAGCTGCCCGGCTTGGGTTTGTAAAGCGAGTGGGCGACACCGAGGGCCTGATAGCAGTGGGGCTCTGAGTGGGTCACAATGCGAAAAGCGTAGACGTCCATCACCCGCTCGTAGGGCACATTCTTGTCGCGCATCTTGCAGTAGATGCTGTAGGGCGTTTTGGTCCTGCCCTCAATACGGCAGGGGATACCGGCCTCGCCCAGGCGTTTTTTCAGCGCCGAGGTGATCGACTCGATCACTTCCTGGCGGTTGCCGGCCAGCTTGGCAACACGACCCTCGATAATCCGGTGCCGGTTAGGATGAAGGTTGGCGAAGCCCAGTTCTTCGAGCTCTTCTTTGAGCACGTTCATCCCGAGACGATCGGCGATCGGCGCATAAATCTGGAGTGTTTCGCGCGAAATGCGGCGGCGCGAATCGGCTGACATCGCACCAATGGTGCGCATATTGTGGGTCCGATCAGCCAGCTTGATGAAGATCACCCTAAGATCCCGGCTCATCGCCAGCAAGAGCTTTCGGAAACTTTCCGCGTCCGCTTCCACGCGGGTGCGGAACTTCATCTTGTCGAGCTTGGTGACGCCATCCACCAGCTTGGCCACGTCGGCGCCGAACTCACGTACCAGGTCATCACGCTCAACCGGCGTGTCTTCAATGGTGTCGTGGAGGATCGCCGCGGCGATGGTCTGGTGGTCCATGCGCATTCCGGCCAGAATGCGCGCCACTGCGACCGGATGCATGATGTACGCCTCGCCCGAGCGGCGGGTCTGGCCATCGTGGGCTTCAGCGCCGATTTCGTAGGCGCGCAACACCAGCGCGACCTGCTCGGGCTCAAGATAGGTGTTGAGCAGGCCCCTTAGGTCACGGACCGGCCCCGGCAGCATCAGTCAAACAACCGGGCAATCAGTCGTCGTCGTCTTCCGGTGGTGGCGGGACCTCAGCCTGCATGGCCGCCAGGCGGGCGTCCAGGTCAGACTGCAGTTCACCAATGTTGTCGTCGTTTACCACGCCATCGGCGATTTCCCGCAGGGCAATAACGGTGGGCTTATCAGACATCTCGTCAACCAGCGGATCGGCCCCGTTGGCGATCATGCGCGCGCGCTGGCCGGCGGTCACAACCAGCTCGAAACGGTTGGGAACGGCGTGGATGCAGTCTTCTACAGTTACTCGTGCCATAGGTGGCTCTTTTTCAAGGATAGTCAGCTATTGTAATGCCGTCGGCGGCTTCATCCAATAGGCACTGTACACGCGCATTTTGCCGGGATCGTCGCTGCGGCCAGGCCAACACGATCGCAAGCAGTTCGGCCAGGGCCTCGTCGAAGTTATCGTTGACGACCATCCAGGAGAAATCTCGACAGGCCTCGATCTCACCGCGTGCCTCACTCAGTCGCCGTCGAATCACGTCCTCGGCGTCGGAACGGCGGTTGCGCAGCCGCTCTGCCAGCACCGCCATGGAAGGCGGCAGGATGAAAATTGAACAGGCTTCCGGATAATGCCGAGCGATCTGGGCGGCGCCCTGGACGTCGATCTCGAGCAGGACGCTGCGGCCGTCGGCCCACAGCGCCTCGACCCTTGAGCGGTCGGTGCCGTAGTAATTGCCAAAGACTTCGGCGTGCTCCAAATAACGGCCCTGAGCAATGCCGGCGCGGAAAGTCTCAACATCGATAAAATGATACTGCTCGCCGTCTACCTCTCCAGCCCGCGGCGGGCGCGTGGTGTCAGATACCGACAGCGCCAGGTGGTCAAGCCGCGCCAGCAGGGCGCGCAACAGGCTGGTCTTGCCGGTACCGCTGGGTGCGGCTATGACGTAAAGCTCGCCACCGGTCGGCCTGGCGCTATTCGACATTCTGAATCTGCTCGCGCATCTGCTCGATCAGAACCTTGAGCTCAACGGCCGCCTGGCCGGTCTCCACTACGGCAGCTTTCGAGCCCAGCGTATTGGCCTCGCGATTGAGTTCCTGCATCAGGAAGTCCAGCCGCCGGCCCACCGGTTCATCGAGTTCAAGCACTCTTCGGATCTCGGCCACGTGCACGCCCAGCCGATCCAGCTCTTCATCGACATCAAGTTTTTGCAGCGCAAGGACGACTTCCTGCTCGATCCGGCCGGGATCGACGGGATGGTCGAGTGCTTCGAGACGGTGCCTGAACCTGTGATCGAGGCCCGCCCGAATCTCGGGCAGATGGGCCCGCACTTGCTCGACCTGAACCTCGATACCGGACAGCCGCTCCTCGATCATGGCCGCAATCGCCGAGCCCTCCTGCTCGCGTGCCTGCACCAATGCCGCCAGCGCTTCATCAAGCAACTCTGTCGCCGCCGCGCGCTCATCTTCCAGGTCAGCAGACTCGGTCACCACCAAACCCGGCCAGTGCAGCAACCGAACCAGATCCGGCTCGGAATAGCCTCCCGCGTGGCGACCCAATTCGTAGAGTAACGCCCCCAAACGCTTGGCCAGTACCGGCTCCAGGCGCAGGTTTTCGGACTCAGCCGCCATGTCTGGCTGGAAACGAAGACCGGCCTCAATCTTGCCGCGGTGCAAGAATCGCTTGAAGGATTCTCGAACCTGAGGCTCGAGGGCCCGGAACGCCTCAGGCAGGCGGAGGTGCAGATCCAGATAGCGCTGATTGACCGAGCGCAGCTCCCAGGTCAGCAGCCCCCGATCGGTCTGGCGAGAACACTGCGCGTAGGCAGTCATGCTTCGAATCATGATGGAGGCCGTGCCGATGCGAATAAGGCAACATGGTACCCTTGCCGCCCTCAAATCTGGAAAGGAATCTATGGTGACCAGACCTTCAGGCCGTGCCGCCGATCAGCTGCGCCCGGTTGTCATTGAACGCCATTTCACCAAACACGCCGAGGGTTCGGTGTTAATCAGCTGTGGCGACACCCGGGTTCTGTGCACCGCCAGCGTCGAAGAACGCGTTCCGCCGTGGCTGAGGGGCAAGGGTCAGGGTTGGGTGACCGCCGAGTACGGCATGCTGCCGCGCTCGACAGGCACTCGCAACCAGCGCGAGGCCAGCCGCGGCAAGCAGGGCGGCAGAACCCTGGAAATCCAGCGCCTGATCGGACGCTCTTTACGAGCCGCCATCGACCTGGAGGCGGTAGGCGAGCGCTCGATCACCCTGGACTGCGATGTGCTTCAGGCCGACGGCGGCACCCGGACCGCATCGATTACCGGGGCCTATGTGGCCCTGGTCGATGCCATTGATCGACTGATGAAGGCCGGCAAGCTCAAGCGCAATCCGATCCACGGTCAGATTGCCGCGGTTTCGGTGGGCATGCTGGGCAGCGATGCCGTGCTTGATCTGGACTACGCCGAAGACTCAACCGCTGACACCGACTTGAACGTGGTCATGAACGACGGCGGCGGCCTGATCGAGATCCAGGGCACGGCCGAGGGTCATGCCTTCCATCGCCACGAACTGGACGCCATGGTGACCCTGGCAGAAAAGGGCATAGGCGAACTGGTCACCGCCCAGGAAGCAGCGCTCCGTGGCACCTGAGCAACTGGTCCTGGCCAGCGGCAACAAGGGCAAACTCAAGGAGTTTCGCCACCTGTTCGAGCCGCTGCACGTCAAAGTCCATGCCCAGTCAGAGTTCAAGGTGCCGCCGGTTGCAGAAACCGGGCTGACCTTCGTTGAGAACGCGCTGCTCAAGGCGCGAGCCGCTGCCCGGACTTCAAAGCTGCCGGCGCTGGGTGATGACTCCGGGCTGGTCGTCGAGGCGCTGAAAGGACAACCCGGCATATATTCGGCGCGCTTTGCCGGCAAGGACGCCAGCGACGGGGACAACAACGATCTGCTGTTGGAGAAGCTCACCGGCGTCCCGCCCGAACGGCGGGCGGCAACCTTCTACTGCTGCCTGGTCTTGCTTCGTCATCATCGCGACCCGGCGCCGATTATCGTCAGCGGCACCTGGTTTGGCACCATCCTTGAAGCCCGACGCGGCAAGGGCGGATTCGGATACGACCCGCTGTTCCTGGATCCCCAGCTTGGCGCCAGTGCGGCGGAGCTTTCGATGACCGAGAAGGCGCAGGTCAGCCATCGGGGAAAAGCGTTGAAGGCACTGATTGAAGAACTGCAGGTTTAGATTTTCCGGGTTCGGGGTTCAGGAAAAATCAGCGGCCATCGTTAATCCCAACCCCTTAAACCCGAACCCTTCGATGCTTCAGCTCCCCCCGCTCTCGCTGTACATCCACTTTCCCTGGTGCATCGCCAAGTGCCCTTACTGTGACTTCAATTCGCACGCGCTGAACGGTGACCTGCCGGAAGACCGGTACATCGACGCTTTACTGGCCGACCTGGAGCTTGAATTACCCCGCATCTGGGGCCGAACCGTCAGCAGCATTTTTCTGGGCGGGGGAACGCCAAGCCTGTTTTCGGCAACCGCGATGGACCGACTGTTATCTGGCGTGCGCGCCCGGATCAACCTGGCGCCGGATGCTGAAGTCACCATGGAGGCCAACCCCGGCGCCGTCGAACACGATCGGTTCGACCAGTACCGCGCTGCAGGCGTCAACCGCATCAGCCTGGGCGTCCAGAGTTTCAATGACCGGCACTTGAAGATTCTGGGCCGGGTTCACGGTGGCGACGAGGCCAGGGCGGCAATTTCAGCGATACGCAAGGCCGGGTTCGAGAACTTCAACCTCGACCTCATGTGGGCACTGCCCGATCAAAGCCTCAATGAAGCCCTGGAAGATATCGAGCAGGCCTTGGCCTTTAAGCCAACGCATCTCTCCCATTACCACCTGACGATCGAGCCGAATACTGTGTTTGCGGCCCGCCCGCCAACGCTGCCCGACGCTGACAAAGCCTGGGATATGCAGGAGGCCTGCGCTCAGCGACTGGAGTCGGCGGACTTCAGGCAATACGAGATTTCGGCCTGGGCGAAGCCTGGCTGCATGAGTCGCCACAACCTGAACTACTGGCGTTTTGGCGACTATCTGGGTGTTGGCGCCGGCGCCCACGGCAAGATCACCCTGCCCGCCAACGACACAATTCTGCGCACCCGGCGCAAGTCGCATCCGCGGCCTTATCTAAACGCAACGGCCAATGCCAGCTTTATTGCCGAAGAAACCAGCGTGGGACCGGCCGACCGGGTCTTCGAATTCTTCCTCAACCGTTTGCGGCTTGATGAGCCATTTACCGAACAAGACTTCACGAGTCTGACCGGGCTGGATGCCGAACGCATCGAACAACCCCTGACCCTCGCCATGGATCTGGGTTTGATCGAGTCAGACCAGAACCGTTTGTGGGTCAGTCAGCAAGGGCGCCGCTGTTTGAACGACCTGCAGGCCCTGTTTCTTCCAAGCTAGTTAGAATCAGTTCATGAGGACGTTGCGCCACATACTGCTGAAGGCTGTCAGCCTTGCCGCTGCTGTCTCAGTGATGTGCCCGGCTTTCGCTGAAGAAGTTTGGGTGCGCATCGACAACCCTGACTCGGCGATCCGCGCCAAGCTTCCTCCAGATGCCATTGACTACGGTCGATTTCTTTGGGTGCCTGAGCACCTGCTGCCGGCTTCCGCGCGAAAAATGAACACCCAGATACATCGGGTTGCCAACCCTTCTGGCTTTCCAATTGAAGGCCGGTCGATAAATCTCGATAGCCTGCCAAGCGGGCAGCACTCAGGCGATGAAGCACAAACTCCGGGCTTTCACCTGGTCCAGTTCCATGGCCCTGTCAGGCAGACCTGGCTTGCTGAACTCAAAGCCCATGGTCTCAGACCCATCCAATTCATTGCGCCCAACAGCTACCTCGTCTGGGGTCGGCCGGACCAGTTGCCCTCGGCTGCTGCCCGGCGTGCCAACCCGGTTCGTTTTGCCGGTCGTCTTCCGGCTGCCGAGCGCTCGCGGGTACTGGGCAAGAATGCAGAGCCACAAAACCACGCGCGCGCCTTGATATATCGACCGACCGCCAATGACACCCTGGCAGGTCTTCGAACCGGCGGCGCAGAGATTCGGGATTTCCGCAGCGCTGGCGGTGACTTTCTGGTCGTTGACCTGGTCGCTACGCGTGATCATTTTCCCGATCTTCTGGCCATCAACGGCGTGCTGACCCTGCAGCAGATTACCCAGGACGCCGGGCCGCGCGGCGAGATGGCGAATCAATCGGTGATCGGGCTTGATGGCGCTAACCAAACCCTTATCCCTGGCTACCAAGACTGGTTGGATAGCCTCGGTCTGGATGGCAACGGCGTCACCGTCAGCGTCGTCGACGCCGGTATTCGCCAAACACACCAGGATCTCGCCGGGCAGTTTCTCCAGTGCCAACCGGGGCCGACCCTTCCCGGCTCTTGCAGCGAAGCCAACGATAACCATGGCACGCACGTAGCCGGGGCAATTGCCGGTCATGGCAACAGTGGGACGGTATCCAACGGTTTTCTCCGCGGCCTCGGCATGGCCCCGGGCGCGAAGCTGGTGCAGCAGCGATATCCGCCGCTGCTTTCGGCGGGGCCCAATGGGATGCAGCCCGGGGGGATGCTCACCATATTCGAAGAATCGGCATTGAGCGGAGCCGTCCTGGCCAACAACTCCTGGGGCCCGAGCGCGACACCGCAGGGCTATGACATTCCGACCCGCGAGGTCGATCTGATAACGCGCAACGCCCTGCCTGATGCCGCAGACCCAGCGCCCATTTTGCCGGTCTGGTCAATCATGAACGGCGCGGGAGACAACCCCAACAGCGTTTGCGCGCCGTCCTCTTTGGGCGCGCCCGATGAGGCCAAGAATATTCTTACCGTTGGTTCCAGCAAGCTGCAGACAACCGCTGGCAGTCAGCGCAGCGATCTGTTTGATATCTCGATGAACAGTGCGCACGGACCGGCGTGCGACGGACGGCGGGTGCCGCAGCTGATTGCACCAGGATGTGCCACCGACAACCCCATCGCAAACAGCGACCAATCTTATAGCAGCGAGTTTTGCGGCACCTCCATGGCCTCGCCCATCGTCACCGGCGCGGCGGCTCTTTTCGTCGAGCAGTATCGCGCCAACAACGGAGGACGAACACCCAGCCCGGCCCTGATCCGTGCTCGCCTGACCGCCGGCGCCCGAAACCTGCAGGGCTTTCTCGACGCCGATGGCGGCACGCTTGGCCACCGGCCGGACCGCAAGCAAGGCTGGGGGCGGTTGGATGCACAAGCGGTACTCTTGCCCGAGCAACCGGTTGTCATGCTGGACCAGACGCGGATTCTTTCCGCCACCGGCCAGGCCTGGACCGGACGGTTCGAGCCTGCGGACCCAACCGCTCCAATACAGGCCATGCTGGCCTGGACCGACGCACCGGGACATGGTCTGGGTGGCGACTTACCTGCCTGGGTCAATGACCTGGATCTGATCGCGCATGTTGGCGCGGACGCTTTTTATGGCAATGGTTTCGGTAATAACGGTTTCTCGGTCGTTGGCGCAAGCCCGGACCCACGCAATAATCTGGAAGGGGTGGTCCTTTCAGCGACGCAGCACGGTGGGCAGGCCGTGCGCCTGGAGGTACTGGCAGCAAACCTTGCCGCCGACGCACTCGACCCCTGGAACCCCGCGACTCCGGCACAGGACTTTGCCTTGGTGTGCAGCAACTGCCAGCGGGCACCCGATTTCACCTTGAACGTCTCACCGCAGGCCCTCAAAGCCTGCCTGAGTGACGGTCCGCTGACCGCCACTGCTGCCACACGATCGGTGCTGGGCTTTGACGAGGCCATTACCCTGACCACCGTCGCGCTGGATGGCTTCGCCGGAAGTTTAAGCCTTGACTCAACCGCAACATTCCCGGCGTTCAACCGAACGCTGACCATCGCCACCGACACGGCCAGTGAAGGCACTTACGGCATTCGCATCGAGGGCGCTTCTGCCACAGCAGGGACCATCGCAACAACGCTGGAGCTGGAGCTGGATTCACCGATCAACACCACGCCCGGTGCTGTTTCTGCCTCGTCGGGCGAAGCGGTCTCGCCGGCAGCGGAGTTTCGTTGGTCTGCTTTGGCTGGAGCCGATCAATATCGCTTCGAGCTGTCGACCGATGCTGGTTTTTCCAACATCGTCGAATCGAGAATAATCAGCGACACGAACTGGCAGCCCGAAGCCTGGCTCCAGCCTCGAACGCCCTATTTCTGGCGGGTTCGCGGTATCAACAGCTGCGGTGAAGGCGCAGCTTCGGAAACTTTCTCAGTTGAAACCACGCCCGGGCCCGCTTCAGCGTTGGCTTTTGTTGGTGCGCCCGAGCCCGACGGCCAGGGCGGGTTTGTGACTGCAATTGAGGTCGAGGTTCTTGATGTCCTTGGCAATCGCATGGACAGCGACAATGAAAGTTTCATTGAGCTCAGCCTGGCCGATTTTCCCGCCGGAACAACGCTCGGGGGCACCCGCCGTCGCCAAGTCAGCGCTGGGCTTGCAAGCTTTGACGATCTAACCATCAGCGCACAAATCGATGGGGATTTCACCTTGAGGGCCACTTTAAATGCCGACGAGGTGCTGGACCTGACCAGTTTCGAAATCAACACTCGCGACCCGGTCATTCAGCAACAGCCCGCCGGCCTGAGCAGTTCTTCATCCGTGACCGGGTTAGCGTTTTCCGGAACCGTGACCGGTATCACTGACAGCCCGAGCTTTGCTTCGGATCTGCGCATGGCCGTCACAGGCCCCAATGGCGGCAATGCCAGTCTGGGTGGTTTTGATACTGCCTCCGACAGCCCTTGGGGCTTCGGTGGTGATGCATCAGGCAGCGACGGCGCCTATGAAAGCGTCCATCCGCTGATTTTCAGCAACTCAAACGGGCCAGTGCCGGACGAGGGATTCTGGTCATTCGAGTTCCGCAACGATTTCTCCGGCGGTGAGGTGATGCGCTGGGACGATGTCCGGATCACGCTGATCAAAGAACCTCTGGAAGCCGTTAGTGGCACTATGCCCATTCAAGGAAGCCGTATTTTTCAAGATCGTTTTGAGGTGAACTGAGCCGCCATGCACGCCATTATCGCCGTATCCGCACTGTTGGTCGGTATTGCCATCATTTTGATGGGCAACGGTTTGCTGGGCACGCTGCTCGGCGTGCGGGGCGGCCTGGAGGGCTTTTCGACCTCCACGCTGGGTTTGATCATGGGCGTTTATTTCGCCGGCTATGTTGCTGGCACGATGGTTGTGCCCGGCATGATCCGGCAGGTTGGTCATATCCGGATTTTTACAGCGCTGGCGTCGATTGCCTCCATTGCAACCCTCACCCACGGACTGGTCGTGCATCCGGTCAGCTGGATGCTCGGGCGTGCAATTACGGGTTTTTGTATCGTCGGAATGTACATCGCCATAGAGAGCTGGCTCAACAGTCAGACGGACAACAACAGTCGCGGTCATATTTTCTCAGCTTATATGACGACCACGCTGGTCGGCCTGGGGATTGGCCAGGTTCTGTTGCTGACCGGCGATGTCGATACCTTGTTTTTGTTCGCCCTCGCTTCCGTGCTGCTCTCTTTGGGCCTGGTGCCGGTCGCGCTGACCCGCGTGCGCGAACCGATGATTGAAGACGTCGAGCGACTCGGTCTACGCAAACTGTATGAGGCCTCTCCGTCGGGCATGGTCAGCTCCTTTTTCAGCGGCATAGGCGCTGGCGCCCTCTGGGGACTGGGGCCCGTATTCGCATCGGGTATTGGCTTGGACAAGCTTGGGGTGTCAGGCTTCATGGCCTTGACCATACTGGGCGGCGTGCTGCTGATCTGGCCGATCGGTAAGCTCTCTGATCGCTATGACCGCCGGATCGTCTTGTTGTGGATCTGCCTGGCCACGACGGTGGCCGCCAGTCTGTGCTTATGGCTTGTACAAGCCGGGCCCGGGTGGGTCATGCTCGGCGGCTTTTTGTACGGCGCATTTACCTTCAGCATTTTCTCGCTTGCCGTCGCCCACACCAACGACCACATCGAGTATTCGCAAATGCTTGAAAGCACTGCCAGCCTGCAGATGCTGTGGGGTACTGGCGCCGTTATCGGGCCTATCGTAGCCGGCTCGTTCATGCAGTGGACCGGACCCACCGCATTCCTTCCGTTTCTGGCTGTCGCGGCGTTGATACCCGCGATTTTTATCCGCTATCGTATGGTTGTCAGCGAACCGGTGGCCGCCGAAGAGCAGGGCGATTACGTCGCGCAATTCGCGACCAGTCCGGTCGCGCTGGAGATGTATCCGGAGCCTGAAGAAGAAACAGATTCATCTGAAAAAGAGGCCGCCTCAGAAGAACAATCCCCGGCCGATTCAAGCTAAAAAACGGCGGGATCACTCCTCGACCGGAATCGTGAGCTCGGCGATGAAATGTCCATCCTCGATGCGGGTCTTGAGTCCGTAGCGCTCCTCGTAGGCCAGCGCCAGACGCTGGCGGATGTTGTCGAGCGCAGACTTGTTACCCTCCGCCGGCCGGCTGTCCGGATCCGCAACGGGGTTGGTCACCGTGAAGCGGATGCGGCCGAAGCGAATGCGCTTGCCCT
Source organism: uncultured Wenzhouxiangella sp. (assembly GCA_964540315.1). Taxonomy (GTDB): domain Bacteria; phylum Pseudomonadota; class Gammaproteobacteria; order Xanthomonadales; family Wenzhouxiangellaceae; genus Wenzhouxiangella. Next base: position 152 of record CAZIMY010000018.1, on the reverse strand, counting down.
CGATTTTGAGCGTGCCGCCTTTGGTTCGGCGGGAAATACCGTGGACGATGGCGTTTTCGACCAGGGGCTGGAGTAACAGCGGGGGAATAGGCTGGGGTGAGAGATCCAGGTCCGCGCAGTCCCATTGCATACTCAGACGCTCGCCGAGCCGT
>CAZIMY010000017.1:0-27500 GCA_964540315.1 uncultured Wenzhouxiangella sp. | reverse complement strand
GGTGAAGAACCGTTTTGGAGCGGCCAATGAGCTGGGTGTGTTCGCCATGACGGGGCAGGGTCTAAAAGCGATTGCCAACCCGTCTGCCATATTCCTGTCGGGCGCAGAGACGCCGGCACCGGGCAGCTGCGTGCTGGTGACCCGGGAAGGCACACGGCCCCTGATGGTCGAGGTCCAGGCCCTGGTGTCACCGTCAACTTTGTCCAACCCCAGACGCGTGGCGGTCGGAATTGATCCCAATCGCCTCGCTTTGTTGCTCGCGGTGATGAATCGGCACGCGGGTATCCAGATTGGCGACCAGGATGTGTTTGTCAGCGTGGCCGGTGGTATCCGGGTGAGTGAAACGGCTAGCGATCTGGCGATCGCGATGGCCTTGAAGTCGTCTCTGCGCGAGACCCCGCTTCCCCAGGGGCTCGTGGGGTTCGGGGAGGTGGGGCTTGCCGGTGAACTGCGACCGGTCTACAACGGCGAAGAGCGGCTACGGGAGGCGGCCGGCCAGGGATTTAGCGAAGCCTTTGTGCCGGAAGGGAATAGAAAAGGAGTGCGTGCTCGACTGACAGTGCGCGGATTCAAGACCCTGGCCGAGGCATTGAGTGCGTTTTAAGACGTTACACTATTCAGCCTGCGTTCAATCCGTTTCTTGCAGGCTGGTAATCATGATCGCAAACCCGATCATGCCATCACTTTAATCAGGGCAAAACTTATGAATCGCGTCATTTTTCTACTGATAATCGGCCTGACAATGACCCTCGCTGCTTGCGTGACGATCAACGTCTATTTCCCCGAAGCGGCTGCCGAACAGGCGGCTGATCGTTTTATTCAGGACGTGCTCGGTGAAGAGGAGACGGCACCATCGAACGATCCAGAGCTACCGACAACAGGGCCGGCGACCGGGTTTCAGATTACTGATCTGTTCATGTCCCGCGCATGGGCACAAAGCCCCAACATCGATGTCAACACGCCGCAAATCCAGGCGATCAAGCAACGAATGGCAGAGCGACACCAGGCACATCTGGCCGGCTGGTTCGAGGCAGGAGCGATCGGGCTATCTAACGATGGAATGGTAGAGATCCGTGACCGCAGCGCAATCGGCCTGGCCGAGCGGCGCAACCTCGAACGAGTGGTCACGGAGGAAAATGCCGATCGACGTGCCGTCTACCGTGAAATTGCGGTTGCAAACGGCCAGCCGGGCTGGGAAGACGAGATTCGGCAGACTTTTGCCCGACGCTGGATTGCAAACGCACGACCCGGCTGGATGTATCAGCAGGATGACGGTAGCTGGGCCCGTAAGTAAATCGGGTGCAAATCCTTGAAAGCCGCCGGGGCGCTGTATGAGTCGACGCAATCGTCGCCGTCTGCCGGTTGAACCGGTAAGGGTTGAAGTTACGGATTTGGGCCATGACGGAAGGGGCGTAGGGCGCGTCGATGACAAGGCCGTTTTCGTCCATGGTGCGCTGCCCGGGGAAACCGTTGAGGCTAAACTGATCGCCCGCAATCGCCGCCATGACGAGGCTATTTGTCTCGAGGTGGTTTCGCCATCGCCGAATCGCGTTGAACCGGAGTGTCCTTGGTTCGAACAGTGCGGCGGCTGTGCTTTGCAACACCTGGAGCACTCGGCCCAGCTGGACTTCAAGCACAAGCGACTGGTCGACAATCTGCTTCGCATCGGCGAGGTTGAACCTGAGCAGTGGCTGCCACCGCTGGCCGCCGAGCCCTGGTTTTATCGGCGCCGCAGCCGGTTAAGCGCTCGTCTGGTGCCCGGAAAGGGGCGAGTGCTGGTTGGTTTCCGCGAGAAACAGGGTCGTTTTGTGGCCGACATTGGCCATTGTCGCGTGCTCCACCCTGATTTCAGCGAGCGCTTGGACGGTCTTTCAGCGCTGATCGGCAGCCTGAGCATTTCTGATGCAGTGCCGCAAATCGAGACGGCCAGCGGGGACAACGGCTCGGCCATCGTCATTCGCCATCTGCGTGAACTGAGCAGTGAGGATGTCATGCAACTCAGGCGCTGGTCAGAGGATCAAGGCGTCGCCATCTATCTCCAGTCCAAGGGCCCGGACACCGTCTACCGCCTATGTCCGGAAGAACACCAGCTGAGCTATCGGCTGGAGGCGTTCAACATAGAACTCGACTTTCATCCCCAGCATTTCATCCAGGTCAATGCGCCCCTTAACGCCATGCTGGTCGACCAGGCGATTGCCTTGCTGGCGCCGACCGCGGAGGAGCGGGTACTTGATCTGTTTTGCGGGCTTGGCAACTTCACCTTGCCGTTGGCGCGAGTGGCCGGATCAGTGACGGGGGTTGAGGGCTCGGCGAGCCTGATTGATGCCGCAAGGGCCAATGCCCGGTCGAATGGTCTGGCTAACGTTGACTTTGATGTAGCCGATCTGACGACAGACGTCTCTGCCCATCGCTGGTATCGGGAGGGGTTCGATGCGGCCTTGATTGACCCGCCACGATCAGGCGCGTTGGATATTCTGCCGGTTGTTGCGGGCTGCGGTGCGCGACGATTGGTTTACGTCTCCTGCAACCCCGCGACGCTGGCCCGTGATGCCAGTGAGTTGGTCAGAACCCATGGTTTCCAACTCAAGCGCGCCGGTATTGCCGATATGTTCCCGCACACCGCGCACGTCGAATCCATCGCGCTTTTCGAGCGCCCATGACGACGCAAAAAGGCATGGGTCCGCTGATCGTGGGAATCGAGGGTCTTGCGCTGGACGAGTCGACCCGTCAGCGCCTGCTGCATCCTGCGGTGGGAGGGGTCATCCTTTTCACCCGCAATTTTGCTTGTGCTGATCAGGTTCGTGCGCTCATCGCGGAGATTCGTGGTTTGCGGACACCTCGTCTGTTGGTGACGGTCGATCAGGAAGGGGGCAGGGTGCAGAGGTTTCGTGGTGATGGGTTAACGCCCTTGCCTTCGCTCGGTACCATCGGTCGCTGGTACGCAAGCCATCCGGATCGGGCCTGCGATTTGGCCTACCGCCACGGCCGCGTCATGGCAGCCGAAATGTTGGCGCTGGGCGTCGATCTGAGCTTTGCCCCGGTTCTTGATCTTGACCGCGGCAGCCGTGTGATTGGTGATCGTGCGCTGGCATCCGAACCGAGTGCGGTGATCAATCTGGCACGCTTCTACATTGCCGGAATGAAGGATGCGGGCATGGTTGCCTGCGGCAAACATTTTCCTGGACACGGAACGGTTGAAGCTGACTCTCATCTCGATGTGGTCATCGACAAGCGATCGCGGGAAGATCTGGCCATTGACCTGGAACCGTTCAATGAGCTGGCCGACCGCATGGCTGCGGTGATGATGGCCCATGTCTGCTATCCCGCTGTCGATGATCGTCCGGCCGGTTTCTCCGACCGCTGGATTGCCGTGGAGCTGAGGCAGCAGCTTGGATTTGCTGGGGTAGTGATTTCCGATGATCTCGACATGTCAGGCGCATCGCCGGCCGGTGACTTGTGGCAGCGCCTGCAGCAGGCTTTTACGGCCGGCTGCGAACTTGCGCTGGTGTGCCAGCCATCGTCGGTCGATGCGCTGCTGGAAGCTGATTTGGCGGTTCCTGATGTTACGCCAGAGCGTCTTGCCACGCTCTATGGCCGTGCGATGATGACGATGGACGAACAACTGCTTGTGCCCGAGTTTCGCACCTGGCGCGATTCGCTCAGGGCGCTGAAGGAACAGGAGCAATGACTGACTACCTCGATCAAATCGGCAACCTGATCGGCATCCCTGCCTGGGTATTGCAGGCTTTCCTGATTATCCTGGCGGCGTTGTTGCTGGAGTTTTTCTATCGCAACTTCATCAAAAGACTTGAGAAGTTTGCCGAAAAAACTCGCAGCCATTGGGATGATGGCGTGGTGTATGCGGGCAAGCGTCCGGTATCGCTGCTGATCTGGTGGCAGGGCCTGATCATGGCAGCGCGGGTCATGAATCCGAACACCAATCTGCTTTATTTTTCCAACGAATTTCTCAACACCCTGCAACAGCTCGGTTTGGTGGTTGCCGGGACATGGTTCTTTTTCCGCCTGGCCACCGGATTTGAGAACGCCTTTATCGAAGAGCGTCGCAAGCGCAACAGGCATCTCGATATAACCACCGTTAACGTGCTTGGCCGGATTGTTCGAATCGCGGTTGTTCTGACGGGTGTTCTCACGATATTGAGCATTCTAGAGATTCCGATTTCGGGCTTTCTTGCTGCTGGGGGCGTCGGCGGCATCGCGGTTGGCCTTGCTGCACGAGATCTGTTGGCTAATTTTTTCGGTGGGTTCATGGTCTTCATGGACCGGCCTTTCTCGGTCGGGGACTGGGTCCGTTCACCGGATCAGGAGATCGAGGGCACGGTGGAGAAAATCGGGTGGCGAATGACGACCATCCGAAAGTTTGACAAGCGGCCGATGTACGTGCCGAACGCGACTTTTACTACGCTTACCGTGGAAAATCCTTCGCGAATGACCCATCGGCGGATCTTCGATCATATCGGGATCCGGTACGACGACCAGCACGTTATTCGCCCGATCATCGACGACATCAGGTCCATGATCGAGCAGCATGAGGACATTGATGCCAATCAGACCACCATGGTGCATTTCAATCTCTACGGATCTCACTCTCTGGACATCATGGTTTACTGTTTTACTCGGACGGTTGTCTGGACGACCTACCATGCCGTTCGAGAAGACGTTTTGCTGAAGATTGGCGATATCATTGCGTCTCACGGCGCAGAAATGGCCTTCCCGACTCGAACCATCAAGCTGGAGCAAGCGGAAAATATGGCCCAACAACGGAGTCAGGAGCAGGCCGGTGAGCCGGGCTGAGCGCTACCCGGGCCGCTGGCCGGATGGTTCCGAACTGCTGCTGCCCGCCGCTTCGGTCGCCGATGCGCTCGATCGTCAGGCCGAGCGCCTGAGTCAGCTGCTGGGACAGCGCGACGGCGTGACCATGATGGTGCTGATGAATGGCGGTCTTTATCCGGCAGTCGAGCTCGCAAAAAGAATGGACTTCCCCTTTGCGATGGACCACGTGCATGCGACTCGATACCGCGGAGCCACCACCGGTGGTCAGCTGCACTGGGGTCGCTGGCCGGATGAGGTGACAGGCACCATTTTGCTTGTCGATGACATCTTCGATGAGGGTCATACGCTTGAAGCGGTGCGGGATCGTCTGCTGACTGATGGTGCTGAGGCCGTGATAACCGCGGTACTGGCGCTCAAGCAGCACGAGCGAGGCCTGGCGCGCGACTGGGTTGATGACGCAGCTCTGACGGTGCCTGATCGCTATGTGTTCGGGTGCGGTATGGACTGGAACGGTTTCTGGCGCCAGCTCGACGGGATCTGGGCGCTGCCCGAGGTGATCGGCCAGTGACTGAAACGCTTGGCATCATCGCCGGGACGGGTGCTCTGGACCTTTTCGAAATCCTGGAAGAGCGGCCGGTAGAAACCCGGTGGGGCGCGCCATCGGCGGTGCCCGCCAGAATCTGTTTGGCGGGCCAGAGCGCCTGGCTGCTGGCCCGGCATGGGCGACCTCACCGCATCCCGCCGCACCGGGTCGACTATCGGGCCAATATTGCGGCCTTGGCCGAGCTCGGAGTGACGGAAATTGTCGCCATCAACGCCGTCGGCTCGATTGCGCGCGGCCTCCGGCCGGGGGATCTGGTCGTGCCCGACCAGCTGATCGACTACACGTCTGGCCGCGTACAGACCTTCAGCGATTCGCCGGACGAGCCACTGATGCACATCGAATTCGCTGAGCCTTTCTCGGCGAACGTTCGCCAGGCCTTGCTGACGGCCGGGGCACGTGCGCAAATCCCCGTGCATGATGGCGGTTGCTATGGAGTGACCCAGGGTCCACGGCTAGAGACGACCGCCGAAATTGCGCGTCTGGCCGGCGATGGCTGCACGCTGGTGGGTATGACCGCCATGCCTGAGGCAGCCCTTGCCCGGGAAGCTGAGCTTGAGTATGCCAGTCTTTGCGTGGTTGCCAATCCGGGTGCAGGGCTGACCGATGAGCCGATTTCAATTGATGAAATTCATTGTGTTCTGGCTGATGCAATGGACCGTGTGGCAGCTTTGCTCGCGGCGATGTCGGGGCAATAGGCGGGAAACGCTTGGGTTTGCTGCTGCAACGCGTTAAGCTGAGCGCTGGACTGGCAAGTCAATTAGCGATCAATGGCCAAGCCTGAAAATCTAGTGCTTTCCGTGCTCCATGCGGGCAGAAAGGATCGGATGGTCATGCGTTCCCTGATCAACCTGATCAGTGGAAGAGACAGCGCGCCAAGCTGGACAATTTCTGAAGATTCCGGCGGGGACGTCACGATTGTTGATATAGATTCGTCCGCCGGCGAGCAGGCGTATTCAGGCCTGCTCGGCAATACGGGTGCCCTGGTGGCATTCTCCCGCCGCACCGACTTTCAGGCGCCGGTTATTCTCGTCAAGCCGCTTCGCTCACGCGAGTTTCTGGGCCTTCTCGACAAGCTCGCCAAGGGTGATCTTCCGGAGATCACAGAGCCTGCAGGATCGGGGTCGGAAGTACAAGACAGTGTTGATTTCGCCGAGCAAGCGGGAACAGCGGACGAGGATTCTGTTTCGGTGCCGGAACAAGACCCTGGACTGACGCTTGCTGATCACCTTCGTTGTCAAACCTGGCCAGAGCCGATTGCTCTGACCAGCCCGGGTTGGCCGATACTGCTCATTGATTCTTCCTCTGGATCGTGGTTTTTCGATGGCTCGATTGGAGATCTGGATCCGGCCAGTTTTTCGCAGGCAATGCCGGCTTCCGCGGGCGTCTCCCTGAGTAATTCCGAGTTGGTGGAGCGCATTCAGGGCCACCGTCAACGGCCGTTGAGTGAATTGAAATGGTATGCGGGTCTGGCGCAATTTCCGGGTCGGCTGCATCCTGAACTTCGCGGAGAGCCACAGTTCATGTTGACCCAGGTACCGCCGGAAGCAATGAAGAACGAGCAGTTGCATCAATTGGCGCGGATCACGCTTCGGGGGCCCCTGGACTTCAAACGACTGCTTGAAGAGTCCGATCAGCCCGAAGCGAACGTGGCCGCCTTCATGAATGCCTGTTTTTGCAGTGGTAAGCTCTTGATCAATCGAACGGCCCGCGTCGCCAGCTTTTAGCGCTGTTTCAGTAGCACAGCCGGGCCGCATCAATGCCCGGCACGCCCCCGACCGCCGCAAGCAATTCGGCTGAAGGGACCACCTGCCAGTCCTCGCCCAGTTCAATCAGCGCGCGGGCGCTGGTGTTCTGGTACTGAACCAATACCGGTGTTCGGCCACTGCGGTACGGGCGAAGCGCGGACGCCAGATCGTTTTCTATGTGCTCGCTGGCCTGCTGACCCAGTTCTATTTCAAGGCGCCGTGCGAACCGAGCACGCGCTTCATCAATACTCATGATCTCTTCGGCCACCATCCGGAAACCTCCGCGAAAGTCATCGATTTCGACTCTTCCGACCACGACAAGAACGGCGTCGGCCACGAGTCGATCAGCGACCTGTCCAAACAATCGGTCGAACACCGCGACCTCCAGTCGTCCGGTCCCGTCATCAATGGCCACAAAAGCGCCTTTACCCGGTCTTTTTCGGATGGCCATGACCATGCCGGCCAGCGTCATCTCGACGCCGCGATGGCGTCTTCGCCCGTGTCCATTGCTGGATTGATCTTGCGGTGGCCGGACCACGACCTGGTCGAGTCGATCCAGCGTGGTTGTAGTGAAAGAGGCCAATTCGTCGCGGAGCTCATCAAGCGGATGACCGGAAAGATAGAGTCCCAGGGTTTCACGCTCGGCCTTGAGGCGCTGCAGGTTGGTCCAAGGTCGGGCGTTCATGCGCGTCGAGGACTCTCTGGCAGCACTCTCGTTATTGTTTTCTTCGGGCGCACCGAACAGGCTGGCCTGCCCGGCTTCCCGGTCGGTCTGGAAGCGTTCGGCTTCCGACAGCACATCGGGAAGCGCTTGCATGAGGGCGGCCCGATTGGGCTCAATGCAGTCGCCGGCCCCGGCTCGGATCAGGCTTTCGAGTGTGCGCCGATTCAGCCGCGCCAGATCAATTTCGCGGCAAAGTTCCGACAAAGAAGAAAACGATCCGCGCCGACGCCGGATTTCGACCAGGTTGTCGATCGCAGCATGGCCGACTCCCTTGATGGCCCCGAGGCCGTATCGAATGGCCTCATTCTCGACCCGGAAACGATACTCGGAGTGGTTCAGATCAGGCAGAAGAATTTCCAAATCCATCGCTCGGCAATCCTCGATGAGGTTCGCAATCTTGTCGGTTTTGTCCAGATCTGCCGACAGCACCGCGGCCATGAACTCGGCCGGGTAATGTGCTTTTAGCCATGCGGTGTGGTACGCGATCAGCGCGTAGGCGACCGAGTGAGACTTATTGAACCCGTAGCGCGCGAAAGTTTCCATCAGATTGAAGATCGAATCGGCCTGCTCGGCCTCGATGCCGTTGTTCGCGGCACCGTTGACAAAAATCTCGCGCTGACGCTCCATTTCTTCGGGCTTTTTCTTGCCCATCGCACGTCTGAGCAGGTCGGCCGCGCCCAGGCTGTAGCCGGCCAGATCCTGGGCGATTTGCATCACCTGCTCCTGGTAGAGAATCACGCCATAGGTTGGCTTGAGGATGGGCTCACACAGCGGATGCGGATATTTCACTGTTGTCTTGCCGTGCTTGCGGTTGATGTACTCGTCAACCATGCCTGCATCCAGCGGACCCGGCCGATACAGTGCCACTGCGGCAACAATGTCATCGAAGCTGTCTGGCTTCAATTTGCGCAACAGTTCCTTCATTCCCGGCGACTCTAGCTGGAACACAGCGGTCGTATGAGCGGCCTGAAGAAGCTTGAAAACCGGCGCATCATCCAGCGGCAGGTCATCAAAATCCAGCGCGTCTTTGCCTTCAAGCTGACGGCGTTCGTTGACTGCTTTTAGGGCCCAATCGATGATCGTCAGGTTTCGCAACCCGAGAAAGTCGAACTTCACCAAGCCGACAGACTCAACGTCGTTCTTGTCGAACTGGGTCAGAACTGAATGGCCATCCGGCTCGGTATACAGCGGGGTGAATTCGGTCAAAGGCCCGGGCGCGATGACAAGTCCGCCGGCGTGCTTGCCCGCGTTGCGGGCCAGACCTTCCAGAGAGCGCGCGAGGTCCACTACGGACCGGGTGTCGTCTTCGTTGTCGTAGCGCTGCTGCAGTTCCGGTTCTTCTTCCAGCGCTTTGTCGAGCGTCATTTCCAGCTTGTTGGGAATGAGTTTGGCGATGGAATCGACAAAACCGTAGTTGTAGCCCAGTACCCGTCCGCAGTCCCGAACTACGGCCTTGGCGGCCATGGATCCGTAAGTGATGATCTGGGCAACCTGATCCCGCCCGTAGGTGCGTGCGACATAATCGATCACCCGGTCCCGGCCCTCGACGCAGAAGTCGATGTCAAAGTCGGGCATGGAGACCCGCTCAGGATTAAGAAATCGCTCGAAGAGAAGATCGTATCTAATTGGATCTACGTCAGTTATTCTTAGGCTCCAGGCGACCACCGAGCCAGCGCCGGATCCACGGCCCGGGCCCACGGGCACGCCGTTGTCGCGTGCCCAGGCGATAAAGTCGGCAACGATCAGGAAGTAGCCGGAAAACCCCATTGAGATGATGACTTCAAGCTCTCGTTCCAGCCGGGCGTCGTAGTCGTGGTGTTCAGAGTCTGGAGCCAATCCGTGCCGATCCAGCCGCTGTTCCAGACCTTCAGCGGCTTTGTGTCGCAGAAAGTCGTCCTCCGTCTGGCCCTCGGGGACCGGAAAGGCTGGGAGCACGTATTTGCCGAGAGATAGCTCCAGGTTGCAGCGCATGGCCAGTTGGGCGGTGTTGGCGAGCACGACCGGCACATCGGCAAACTTCTCGCGCATCTCTTCGGGGCTTTTGAGGTACTGCTGGTTGTTGTATTCGCGGTGCCTGCGCTTGTCGTCCAGCAATCGGCCCTGATGGATGCAAACGCGCGCTTCGTGAGCAAAATAGTCTTCTGCATGGAGAAAACGCACATCATTCGAAGCCACCACGGGGACGGTGGTCTCTATTGCCAGGTTCATCAATCCCGTCTCCAGAGCCTGCTCGCCGTCCCGGCCGAGCCGCTCAATCGCGATGCAGGTTCTCCCCGGGAACAACCGTAACCATTCATTCAGGCGTTGTTTGGCTACCGCCGGACGGCCATTGACAAGGGCTTCGCCAACGCTTGAGGCGCGACCGAGCAGAACAATTAGGCCCTCGGTATGGCCTCGCAGCCAGGGGGCTAATACCCGGGGCTGCCCGCCGCGTTCACGACCTTCGAGAAACGATTTCGATAAAAGCTGGCAGAGGTTCAGATAGCCGATCCGATTCTGAACGAGGACGGTTGCGACGCTGGTTTGCTTGTTGGCGTCGGCCTCGACAACCCGAATATCGGCCCCGACGATCGGCTTGATGCCGCGCGCGATGGCAGCCTGGTAAAACTTCACCAGGCCAAACAGGTTATGCCAGTCGGTCATGGCAACCGCAGGCATACCCAATTCAGCCACCCGATCGAGCAGGCTGTTGATTCGTACCATCCCGTCTTCCAGCGAATATTCGGTATGCAGACGGAGGTGAACGAAGGACGGCTGCTCGATCGCGTTGGTTGTTTCGGGCACTGCGGGTCAGTCCGTCCCGATCATGCCTTCGATGATCTTCCAGGCGCGCCGATATCGCGACAGCAGGGCCTGATGGTCTTGCGGCGGGTGGGGTAGGGACTGCAGCCACCTGCTCTGCAGTAATGACGATTCGGTGGCGAGGTCGGGCTGATTCTGGCGCTCTCCCATACGCTTGGCGAGGCGCTTGACCTGATAATCCATTCGCAGCTGCTGATCAGCTTCGGGCGTATCCGAGCCCGACAGGAACTCCAATTCCACGGTCACCTGGCGTCCAGCTGCCAGGCCATTCTGTGCCAGTGTTTCCAGCTCTTTACTATCGGCGCCTTGGTCGGCGATCATGCGGGCTCGTTCCAACAAAGCGTTGGCATCCGAATCGTCTTCATCGGCTGACGGAATCATCGCCCTTAAATCGTCTTCCTCGCCACTGCAGCGTTTGGTCCACAGGTCCTGTACGACCGCGGCCAGGGTCCAGAGGCGCTCATCCCGTTCGCTTTGAGCGCGGTTTTCCAGCGATTTCAGGCGTTGCTCCAGACGTTTTTCAGCGCGCTCAAAACGCTGGTTGAGTCGTGGGGGTCGGCCGTCTTTGGCCATCCATTGCTGGAGCAGGCCACTGAAACGATTGCGAGCGCCCTCCATCTCGTCATCGGCTATCCCAGCGAGTTCCTCGGCCTGGACGCACAGTGCTTCCAGTTCGGCCATGGCCTGCTGATCGGCGGCCTTGCGCTCGGTTTGTTCGCCCTTCAGTTTCTCGAACAGCGGGTCGATCGGTTCGCGAAACTCTCGCCAAAGCTGCTGCTCGACCTTCCTCCGGCCACTGCCGGCTTGCTGCCACTGCTGTTGCAGCGCCTTGGCCTTGTCGATGGCGGTTTTCAGATCTTTCTCATGAGTCAAGGCGCTGGCTTCGGTGACCAGCCTGCGCTTGGTTGATTCGACTTCCTCAAACAGCGTGTCCAGCTTTTTTGACAACAGGTCCATCAGTTCACGCAACGCGGCCGCCGAAGCTCCGCGGGATTTCGGGGGAAGATCATCCATTCGGCGGATAGCCTGGCGGGACTTGCGAATGAAGCCCAGCAGTTCACCAGCTTCCACGCCAGGCTGGGCCGCGGCAGATTGTCCGGCTTCGATGAACGCGTTCAGGGTTTCAAGATTGTCCTTTTGGAGTTGCTCACGCTTTTCGAAATACGGTCGCGCCGACTCAAACGCGCCCTTGCAAGCGGTCTGAAAGCGACGCCACTGGCCTGACGGTGCCGCAAACTTGCGTTTGTCGCCGGGAAGGATTTCAAGCGCTTCGAGTCGCCGCCATTCAGCGCGCGCGTTTTTAAGCCCCGCGCTGATGGCATCTGGATGTTGGCCGGATTCGGACAGACGCTCGATCTGAGAAATCAATTCATCGCGAAGCTGGTTATTGGACCAATGCTGCCAGTTGCGCATTTCCTTCAGTCTGCCTTCCATGCGCTGGAGACGACCCCCGACATCCCTGGGGCGTTGCCGCGTTGGCAAACGGTCAAACTCGCCGCGCAGCTTCTGGACGCGCTCGTGAGCCTTGCGAATATCGCCGCTCTCTAGGGTTTCGGCAATGCGATCAAGCTCGGGATTGAGGTCGGGAGCACGGTCTTGTTCATTGATTGCGTCCTGCGCGGACTGTTCAAGCTTTGTCTGTTTTGACTTTTGCTGGATCTGAGCCTGGAGCTCGCGCAATAGCGGCAGGATTTCCTGTTTGAGCTGTTCGTCGGCCGGCGCGATGCTGCTCAGCCGATTCCACGACCGATCCCAGCTTGCCAGCAATGCGGCCGGGTCGATATTTTTCCCATGGCTTATCTGGGTTCGGATCTGGTCGGCGGTAGCGCCCAGTTCGGCGTCCGCGGCGCTGAGGGGGCCTGCGTCTTCTTCCGGCGAATCTGGTGCGCCTGCAGGCTCAGGCGCCGGGCGTCGACGCGCGGCTTCGGCGATGCGCATTGCGCTTTCGAAACGCAGGGCGAGGGCTTCGGGATGATTCGGATCGGCCTGCCATCTGGAGCGCAGTTCTTCCATCAGTTGCTGCGCGTCGCCGTTGAATTCGCCGCGCGCAAGTTTCTCTGCCTCAACAACGAGCCTTTCCGAGGCCATATGGCCTGCATCTGCCTCGCCGCGTCCGCTTAGCTTCTGCTCCAGCGCGGCGGTCGCAGCGCGATGGCGGCGCTTGTTGCGGCCGCGCAAGGCTGTTGCGATGCGTTCCAGCGTTGAGGTCTGCTCAATGCGCAAGAGGATGTCTGCGGCCAATGAATCATCCGGTTCAGTGGTGTAGCAATCACCCAGAAAGCCTTGACTGTTGATCCGCGCCAGGGCGGCGCGCCGCAGCGAGATCGACGGTGCCGCCGTGGCCAGCTTGCGTATCAGTGGATCGTCGTCGACAGTCTCGAACCATTCAAGGCGGGCATTCTCGAGGCGATCGTCGCCTGACTTCAGGACGGCACGGGCCAGAAACCGATCGGCAGCGCGAACAATATCGGCGTCGGACTCCCGCAACCTTGCATCCAGCCAGAAGGGCTCGGTGTTGATCCGCTCCAGGGCGGCCAATCGCACAAGAGCCGACTCGTCGTGCTGAGCGATCTCGGGCAGGGCCGCCTGGAGTTCGGGGTCCTGAAGTTCGCCGACGGCTCGGGCGCGGGTTTCCACGTCCTTGCTCTGCCAGGCTTTCTTGCTAAATTTGGTGCGCAGATTCATCCGGTTATTCGCTTTATCCAGATTCAAGCATCAATAGAGTACCCCGATGATCTGGATCGGGCTACCCGCCACCTTGCTCGCCGGTCACTCAACGAGTTGCTGCACCATGCGGAATCCCGCAATCCACGTCCCGGCTGCCGAGCCGACATTGGAAAGGAAAAAAACAACAAACACCCTTGAAACACGATTGTTGAACCAGCCGGACAGGCTGGCGACGTCATCGCGCAATGACTCAAAATCGGCGACCCGTGGTTTTCTTAGCCAGGCTTCGACCGCGCCTGTAACCATGCCTGCCCCGATCGTCGGGTTCAGTGAGGTCAGTGGGGCAGCGAACAATGCTGTCACGATCGTCAGCGGATGGGCACGCGCAAGCAAAGCGCCAAAGGCCGAAAGGCTGCCGTTGATGACCACCCAGGTGAGCACCAGAGCCAGACCCAGTTCGGGAGATCTCGAAAAGCCGACGGCGAATCCGGTGACTACCGCGACAAGAATGATCCACGGCAGGATTTTGAGAATCCGCGAGGGTGGCGGCGTGGAGTCCAGTTCGCTGATCCGGGCAGCCGGATCGTCTTGCGCTTCAAGCGCGCTTGTCGTGCCTGCCAGGTGTCCGGCGCCGAGGACTGCAAGTACCCGGCGTCCCGCATGGTTGGCGTTTTCCTGGCGCAATCTGGCGGCCATGTAGCTGTCGCGCTCGGCAATTAGCGAGGTGTACAGTTCGGGGCTGGCCTCGGAGAATTCGCTGAAGGTCTGGGTCAGCAGGTCTCCTTCTTTGAGCTGTTCAATATCCTCCTCGGTGATCTCCTCTCGAGAGAACATGGAAAAGAACAGGCCATTGATCATTACCCAGCGCTTCCATAGCGACAAGCGTCGGCTGGCCCGCCGAAGGGTGACGCCGATTTCCCGGTCAATGAGCTGGATCGGCACGCCGGCTTTCTTGGCACCGGTGATCGCAGCCTTCATCTCTGCGCCAGGCTCAATCCCAAACTGGTCTGCGATGCGGCGCTGGTAGGCGCCGAGCGCCAGTGACGCCATCATCATGCCGGCCTTGCCCTCGCGCAGCACTGAAAAAAGGTTGAGATTGCGCCAACTTTCCTGCTCGGTTAAGGCCTGATAGCGGGAAGCACACAACTCGATGGCGACCGCATCGTAATGACCGCTTTCAATCAGACGCTCAACGGCCTCGGCGCTGGTTCGGGACACGTGTGCCGTGCCCAGCAGCGCGTAATCCACGCCATCGCGCTGCACGTGGGCAACAGGCTCGTCGCCGAACAATTCGGGGTGGGCGTGAGTCATGGAAATTCGGGCAACCTTAAAGCTCTTCAGTTTAGACGCTTAGAGGTCGCGAGTTTCGATCGCGTAGCGGACTGATTGTGGCGAAGCTGTGACCCGGTTCATCGGCAGTGCGACAATGACAGACTTCCCGAAACTTCTGGAATGGCCGTCATGTCGCGTATCCCTCCCAAGCCTCTGCACCGGTACCCCTGGTATATCCGCATTTTTTTGAGCCGACAGCAGCGTGTCTACGGTAATGTTCTGACGCCGTCGCTGTTGTGGGGGCGACTGCCCGCCGCTTTTCTCGGAATGCTCGGTTTGCTCCGGGTCTTCGGCAGAAAAACGTATCCTGTGGATGGGCGCCTGCGCTCGTTGGTCTCTATCAGAGTTGCTCAGCTGAACGGCTGCCATTTCTGCGTTGATCTGAATGCCTATAACTTCCTCAAGGCGCAGGGGGACGAGGCCCAGGCGGCCGAAGTGGCCGATTGGAGAAATAGCGGACTTTTCAAGGAATCAGAGAGGGTCGCCTTGGCATGGGCTGAGCAGGTGACCGAACACTGTGCCGAGATTGACCAGTCCGCAGTCAATGATTTGCGCAAGCACTACAGTGATGATGAGGTCACGGCGCTTACCGCCTGGATCGGATTTCAGAACATGAGCGCAAAATTCAATGCCGCGCTGGGCGCCGAGGAGCACGGTTTTTGTCATCTAGGTCAAAAAGAATAGTTCCGATTCCTTTGATTTTATTGCAAATTGTGCGACGCACACATACAATAAGCCAAGCTTCCAACTCCCTTCAAAAGTCTCGAGGTCCGTCGTGAATCGCCATTTTCTTGACCAGATATTTGCCGCCCGGCACGTTGCTGTAATTGGCGCCAGCGACCGCGAGTCCTCACTCGGGGGCATCGTCTTCAAGAACCTGCGCCAGGCCGGCTTTGAAGGAGAGCTTTACCCGGTCAATCCGAACCACGGCGAGGTCCAGGGCTTTAAAGCCTGGCCGGATGTCGCCTCAATCGGTGAAGATATCGATCTTGCAGTGATCACCACGCCGGCGGAGACTGTTGCTGGCGTGCTGAAACAATGCGGGGAAGAAGGTGTTGCAGGAGCGCTTGTTCTGTCCGCCGGTTTTGCCGAGCTGGGTCCGGCAGGAAAACGCAGACAGCAGTCGCTGCTTGCCATTGCCCGCGAATACAAGATGCGCCTGATTGGCCCGAACTGCCTGGGAATCATGCGGCCTTCGCAGAACCTGAATGCGACTTTTGGCCGGCACAACGCCAAGAAGGGAAATCTCGCCCTCATCTCACAGTCGGGCGCTATCTGCACGGCGATCTTGGACTGGGCCGAGGGCCAGGGTATCGGCTTTTCTGTGGTGGCCTCAACCGGTAACGCCGCGGACGTGGATTTCGGGGATTTGCTCGACTTTCTGGCTATGGACCCGGAAACTCGAAGCATCCTGCTTTACGTCGAGGGCATCAACCAGGCGCGACCGTTCATGAGCGGCCTGCGCGCTGCTGCACGCATGAAACCGGTGATCGTGATCAAGTCCGGTCGCCATTCGGAGGGTTCTCGGGCCGCCATGTCGCACACCGGCTCGATTGTCGGTCTGGACGACGTCTTTGATGCTGCGCTGGAGCGAGCAGGCGTCGTGCGTGCCGACTCCATCTTCAATTTGTTCTCAGCGGCTAGGATTCTATCCAGCGGCTACCGGGCCGACGGCAACCGACTCGCGATTGTGACCAATGCAGGCGGGCCAGCGGTGATGGCAACCGACCGGGCGGTGGAGCTGGATCTGAGAATGGCCGAACTGTCACCGGCCACGCTTCAAAGTTTAGGGCAGGCCCTGCCAGAACAATGGTCACACGGAAACCCTGTCGACCTGTTGGGTGATGCAGGCCCCGACCGCTATCAGGCGGCGGTTCGGGCCTGTCTTGATGACGAACAGGTCGATGCCTTGCTGGTGATGCTCACACCGCAGGCCATGACCGACATCGACGGCACGGCCAAGGTTGTCAGCGACATGGCTGCCGAAAGCCGTAAACCGGTGCTCACCTGCTGGATGGGTGACGTGCAGGTGCGGGAGGCCAGAAAACACTTTGCCGAAACCCAGGTGCCCCACTTCACAACGCCCGAAGCCGCCGTTGAGGCGTTCGGCTATCTGGCCGCGTACGGTCGCAACCAGCGTCTTTTGATGCAGGTGCCGGGGCCGTTGACAGACCGCTCTCCGCCCGACCTGAAGAGCGCTCGGATGATCATTCAGAACGTTCTCGCTGAGGGTAGATCTACGCTTAGCACGCTGGAAAGCAAGGCGATCATGTCAGCGTTCCGGATTCCGGTCACTGCCTGTGCCCGGGCGGGATCACCGAGCGAGGCGCTCGTCGCTGCGGGCAGCGTCGGCTATCCCGTAGCGATGAAAATCGATTCGCCGGATATCTCCCACAAGTCGGATGTCCATGGTGTTCGCCTCAATATCAGTTCGCCGGAGCACGTGCGCAATGCCTTTCTGCACATGGTCGAGCAGGCTGAAACGCTTCGGCCAGAAGCCCGGATTGATGGCGTGACCATCGAAAAAATGTACGCCAGTCCCTACGGTCGGGAACTGCTCGTCGGGGTGCTCAGAGATCCTATTTTTGGTCCCGTGATCAGTTTTGGATCCGGCGGCACGCGGGTCGAAATTCTCAACGACCGATCCGTCGCGCTACCGCCGCTTAACAGGGTCATCATCTCCGGCATGATCGAGCGCACCCGTGTCGCTCGACTGCTGCAGGAGTTTCGCAACATGCCGGCGGTCGATCTGAAGGCGCTGGAAGACGTGCTGCTGCGAGTGTCGGAAATGGTCTGTGAAATGCCCGAGATCCGCGAACTGGACATCAATCCGCTGATCGTGGATGAAAGTGGCCTGATGGCGGTCGACGCGCGGATTTCCGTGGGCCATCCGGACACCGCCATTGGCCGCTACGAGCACATGTCGATCCATCCGTATCCGGCGCATCTGGTTCGGACGGCTCAGATGCCTGAGGGCGTGAATTTGACCATTCGACCGATCAGACCGGAAGATGCGGAAATTGAAAGAGAATTCGTGCGTAATCTTTCCCCTCAGTCTCGTTACTTTCGGTTCATGCAGGCCGTCAGTGAGCTGACCCAGGCGATGCTGGTTCGCTTCACCCAGATCGACTATGACCGCGAGATGGCCCTGATCGCGGTCAAGGAAGAAGATGACGGCAGTGAAAGACAGGTTGCTGTTGCTCGCTATACCGTTAATCCGGACAAGGACAGCTGTGACTTCGCGCTGACGGTTGCCGACGATTGGCAGGGCCGGGGAATCGGGTCTCGTCTGATGCGAGAGTTGATGGACGTGGCCCGTTCAAGAGGCCTGGGCCTGATTGAAGGGGAGGTTCTTCGAGAGAATCACAACATGCTCTCGCTGATGGAGCGGCTGGAGTTCAGTATCACCCCCGACCCGGAGGACTCGGGTTTGCGGCGAGTACGCAAACAGCTGCACTAAACGAAATTTCTTAGTAACCGAGGGCCCGGTTGACCGGATCCAACGGCTTGCTGCCCGCCATGATGCGCTGATAACTCTCGATGATCAGCCCGGCAGCCTCGGTATCCGACGTCACGCTTGCGCAATGGGGCGTGATTTTTACCTTTGGATGGGTCCAGAAAGGATGTTGAGCGGGCAGGGGTTCGTGTTCGAATACGTCGAGAATCGCGGCCTGCAATTGACCATCATCAAGCGCGGTCAGCAGATCTTTTTCAACCATTTGTTCCCCCCGACCTACGTTGATCAGCACGCCAGCGGACTGCATATGCTTGAATAATGCGGCGTTGAGGATGCCACGCGTCTCGGCCGTGAGAGGAAGCAAACAGATCAGGTAGTCGCTCCAAGCGGCGAGTGAGTACAAGCCGTCCTGCCCGGACTGTACCGATATATCCGACCGCGGCTCCCCGCTGCGATTGAACGCCCTGACCGGCACCTCCAGCGCCTTGAAAGCTTTCAGGGTAGCTTGGGCCATGCGTCCGGTGCCCATGACCCCGATCCGGGGCGGGTTGGCGGGTGTCCGAGGCACCCACTGCCGTTGAGCCTGATGCCTGCTGAACTGCTCAAGGCCGCGCCAATGGCCCAGTGCCTGGGCTACCAGATAGCCTGCCATGTCAGCGGCCAGGCGTCGACCAGCGAGGCGTCCAACGGGCAAGGCGGGAGGAAGGTCCGGATCTGCGAGCAGATGCTCTGCACCCGCGCCCAGCGAGCTGACCGCCTTGAGTTGCCGAAGTTGGCCGAGTAGCCCTGGCGGCTGTTGCCAGAGCACGGCGAATTGGATGTCTTCCACCTCGCCCATATGCGGCCATACCCTTACATCCATGCCGGCCGACCTGGTGCGTATCTCTTTAGCGAGCAGATCGAGGTCTCGGTCTGGCGCAACCAGTAGCAAGGCCATTGGATATTCAATAATCTGGTGTCGGAAATCAACGTAAACCTTAGCTCCGACTCGATTCTTTGTCACCCATCGTGCAACCCCGGTGCGTGTGTTGATGGTCGGAGCGATAAAATCGAAGGATGAAAACGCCTCAAAACTTTCTTTCGGCCGTCGGAAACACACCGCTGATTAAGCTGCGCCTGGCATCGGAGCTGACCGGGTGCGAGATTCTCGCCAAGTGCGAGTTCATGAATCCGGGCGGCTCAGTTAAGGATCGCGCGGCCCGCTTCATGCTTGAGGACGCCCTGGCGGCCGGCAAGCTCGAGTCCGGGGGGATGGTGGTCGAAGGCACAGCGGGCAATACCGGCATCGGCCTGACGTTGGCAGGCAATGCGCTGGGTTTGAAAACGATCATCGTTATGCCCGATAGCCAATCCGAAGAGAAGAAAACCGCGGTGCGGAGCATGGGCGCTGAACTTCGTACTTTTCCTGCCGTGCCCTACAAGAATCCGGAAAACTATGTGCATCAGGCCCGTCGCCTGGCCGACAGCCTGGAGAGCGAGCACGGGGTCTTCTACGCCAACCAATGGGACAACCGCTCCAACCGCGAGGGCCACATGCGTTCGACGGCCCCGGAAATATGGGCCCAGACCAACGGAGCTGTTGATGGGTTCATCTGCGCAGTTGGTACAGGAGGCACTTTGGCGGGGCTGTCGTTGTGGCTTAAAGACAAAAAGCCGGAGGCGATGATCGCTGCTGCTGATCCCGATGGCGCCGGCATCTATCAGTGGGTCAAGCACGGTGAAATGCGATCCAGCGGCACTTCCATCACTGAAGGGATTGGGCAGAATCGGGTCACGGGCAATCTGGACGGGGCCATGATTGACGATGCGTTCAATATTCCGGATCGTGAACTTATCCCGGTGCTCTGGGACCTGATCGGCCGTGAAGGCCTGTTTGTGGGCGCGTCCAGCGCGATCAATGTCGCCGGCGCAATCCGATTGGCCCGTCAAATGGGCCCGGGCAAAACCATTGTTACGATTCTTTGTGATTCGGCGGCACGGTATGCCTCAAAGCTATTCAACCCTGATTTTCTCTCTGAGCGGGGACTGCCACCACCGCCGTGGTCTTTGAAATCAAGATCGTGACAGGCTAGCGCTCTGCGTCCAGATCCGGCTGAGTGAAATAAAAGCCCTGAAAGAACTCCACTCCGTTGTCGCGCAGCCACGCCAGTTCCTCGGCAGTTTCTATACCGCCGGCAATGAGACGTATGCCGAGGTCCCTGCAAAGACTCAAGCAACCCCGGACTACGGCTTGGCGTTGACGTGACTGCTCGATCTTAGCGACCAGCGCGCGATCAAGTTTGATCATGTCAGGCTGAAATGCGGCCAGCACGGACAGATCTGCGTGGTTGAGCCCGACATTATCGGCCAGTGTGCGCAGACCCGCTGCCTGGAGCTCACGTCGAATTTCACCGATTTGTCGTCGCGTTCCTAGCCGGGTCAGGCCGGCGATCTCAAGAACGATCTTGTCGCTGTCTATCCGGTTACGTCTGGCCATATGGTGGATGACTTCGCTGACCAGATTAACATTCGATGTACGGATCTCAGCGCAGTTCAAGTGCAGATCTTGCTCGACCTCAGAGCGTGCAGCCGCTTCCAGAGCGCGGATTCGGCAGGCCTGATCAAAGTCAAAGCGGTTTTCCTGGGCAATACGGCTGATGACCGTCGCTGCCGGTTCGCCGGCCAGACCGCGAACCAGTGCTTCAAACGCAACGACTTCGAGCTCACGGGCATCGAGAATGGTCTGGAAAGCAAACTGAATGTCGCTGCCGACCAGTTCCTGGCAACTTCGGATATGACCATGGAGATCATCTCCGGGTCGTAAACGGGTTTGGGTTTGCTCGTTCATCTGGCCTCTTGCCCGACAGAGTTTGCTTGATATCTCATCATACAACCTGTCCAGGCCGATGTTCGAATGCGCAAGTCCTTCTCATTTTCCGCTGCTGCCGAAAAATCTAAGAGGTCGATTATTCGCGCCAGATTTTTTTCTGGTAAACCATCCAGGTGATCAGCGCCAGCAGTGCCGCAATCAGCATGGGCTGGTGCTGCTCGCCGTAGCGCTGGATGCCGACCATCACCATGACACAGCCGAACCCGCAAAGCGCGGAAACCGAGACCGGGTGCTGTTTTGCTTCCGTCTTCGGAGCGCGAAACATAAAGCCGAGTGGCGCGGCCGCGCTTAGGAACAGTCCGCCCGCGATCAGCAGGGGTGTATTGCCCGTCACCAGCTGCAACCCGGCAAAGGCCATGATCCCGCCCAGAACCATAGCAAACAAACGGTTCGTCCAATACTGGTTTCGATCGTTTCCCATCCCGTCTACGTTATCAGTGACGCCGCCAGCGGAAAAATTTCTCGGCCCAGGCCAGCGTCTGCTCCGGCTTGTGCGCTTGCTTCCATTGGCCAGCAGCATACTTGTTCGCCTCGCTCCAGGTCGGGTAGACGTGGATGGTCCCCAACAGCTTGTTCAACCCCAGCTTGTGTTTCATCGCGAGGACGAATTCGGGCAACATCTCTCCGGCCCGCGCGCCCACCAGGGTTGCACCCAGAATTCGATCCTTGCCCGGTTCGGTCAATACTTTAATGAAGCCATAATCCTCGCTCTCGGCGATCGCCCGGTCGAGTTCACCCAGATCGTAGTGGCTGATTTCAAAATCGATTCCCTGTTCTCGGGCGTCTTGTTCGTTGAGACCGACGCGGGCGACCTCCGGGTCTGTGAAAGTGACCCACGGAATGACCCGGTAGTCGGTCTGGAAGGACCAGAAGGGTCTGATCAGTGCGTTAACCGCGGCCGTCCACGCTTGATGAGATGCCACGTGAGTGAACTGGTAAGGCCCGGCGGCATCGCCGCATACGTAGATGTTGGGGAAGCTGGTCGCCTGCAGGGTGTCGCTTTCAATCAGTCCTTTCTGGTTGAGTTGAACGCCGACCTGTTCGAGCCCGTAGCCGCCGGTTCTGGCTCTCCTGCCGAGCGCGATCAGCAGTTTGTCGAATGAAAAGCGGACTTCGGAGCCATGTTTTTCGCAGACCAGTTCGTGACCGTTTTCGACGCGCAAGGCCTTGGTTTCAGTTTCGACTTGAACCTCTTCGCGCAAGAGATGGTCGGTGAGTAACTGTCCGGCGTCTGGGTCTTCCCTGGGCAGCACGCGGTCGCTCATCTCGATGATGGTCACGTTTGATCCCAGTCGTCCGAAAGCCTGGGCGAGTTCGCAGCCGATGGGTCCGCCTCCGAGAACGACCAGTTGGTCGGGCCGGGCGTCCAGATCCCACAGGGTGTCGCTGGTCAGGTAGTCAGTGTCATCAAGGCCGGGAAGATCCGGGACCAGTGGTTCGGCGCCGCTAGCCAGCACGATGGCGCGGCTGCTCAGTCGACGGCCATCGACTTCGACTTCCCAGGGCGAGATCAGGCGCGCATGCCCGTGGATGACGTCAACGCCCAGGGATCGATAGCGTTGCGGTGAGTCATGCGGTTCAATTTTTTTAATGACGGCGTGGACCCTCTCCATGACCTGGGCGAAATTCAGCTCCGCGCTCATTTTGCCGATGCCATAACGCTCGCTTTCGCGTGCCTCGGCCATCAAGCGCGCGGTGCGGATGAGTGCCTTGGAAGGCACGCAACCTGTGTTGAGGCAGTCACCGCCCATCTTGTTTTTCTCAATCAGGGCCACCTTTGCCTTGACGGTGGCTCCGATATAAGACGAGACCAGGCCAGCGGCGCCTCCCCCGATGACCAGCAGGTTGTAGTCGAAACGCTTTGGCTTTATGAATCCGCTGTAGACCTTACGATGTTTGAAAAAACGGATCAGCTTGCGCAAAACCAGCGGTAGCAGCCCCAGCAGCACGAAAGCACCGATGAGGCTGGGAGACAGAATATCTGCCGTGCTTTCAATCTGCGCCAGCTGCGTCCCTGCATTAACGTAGACAATCGTCGCTGGCAGCATCCCCAGCTGACTGACCCAGTAGTAGGTCCAGGTCCGTATAGGGGTTAGCGCCATCACCAGGTTGATGACCCAGAACGGGAAAGCCGGAACCAGTCTCAGGGCAAGCAGGTAAAGAGCGCCGTCTTGTTCCACGCCCTTGTTGATGGATTCAAGCCGGCGACCAAAGCGTTTCTGAACCCCGTCGCGGAACAGGAAACGTGCCGCCAAAAAGACCAGCGTGGCGCCAATGGTGCTGGCAAAAGAAACCGCCACAGTCCCCACAACCAGGCCGAACAAAGCGCCGCCGGTGAGCGTCAGAACGGCCGCGCCGGGCACTGAAAGAGCGGCCATAAGTATATAAACGCCCATGAATAGTGCCAGGACCAGGAATTGATTCTGCTCGGTAAACGCCAGCAGGTTGTCGCGCTGCGCCTGAAGCGTTGCCAGGCTGAAATACCGATCGAGATCGAGCAGAAAAAAGACCGCGACGGCTGCCATGAAAACAGCGATTAAAGCCAGGCGGAGGGCAAATTGTCGGGTCATGGCGTGGCCTCTTAGTGCTTGTGGCGAAGGGTTGCGCTTCCGGCGCGTTGCCCGGACATCATTGCTGTTGTGCAGCGAATTTTATTGCTGCGCAAAAGTGACCCGATCAATGCCTGCAAGATCCCGAAAGGTTGTCGCATTGACAAAGCCTGCAGCAGTCATCAGTGATTGTACGGCCGGCCCCTGATCATACCCATGTTCAATGATGAGCTTTCCGGCCGGTTTAAGTTGACGTCGCGATTGTCGAACCAATTGACGGATGATGGCGAGACCATCACTGCCCGCGCTCAACGCCTGTTTGGGTTCAAAACGAAGGTCACCTTGGGTCAGGTGGGAATCGTTAGCCGCCACATACGGCGGGTTGCTGACAATGGCATCAAAACTTTGGTCTGCCAGGGCTGTCAGCAGGTCGCTCTCGGCCAGGCGGACTCGTTCGAGGCCGAGTTTTTCCGCATTGGCTTGGCACACCCTAAGAGCTGTCGGGCAATTATCGACCGCGGTGACTTGCCATGAAGGGCGCTCGGCTGCGAGAGTCAGCCCGATGCAGCCGGAGCCTGTTCCTACGTCAATGATTTCTGCCGTTTGACTGTCAAGATGCTGCAGCGCCAGCTCCACGATCAGCTCGGTTTCGGGCCTGGGGATCAAAACCTCGGGACTGACTATGAAAGTGCGCCCGTAGAATTCCCGCCGTCCAAGAATATAGGCAACCGGTTCGCCTTGAGATCGACGCTGAAGCAGTTCCTGAAACCGAGCCTTTTCATCCGACCCGATTTCCTCGTTGCCGTGTGCGTAAAGCCAGGCGCGTGGGTGCTGGACTGCTTCGCTCAAGAGTAATTCCGCCTCCAGCCTGCTGTCGAGTTGCTCGCTTGCCTGACGCAGCAATTCGGTGATCCGGGTCATCAGTTCACCCCTAGGGATACGTGGCAGGTGCTAGTCTTGCCGGCTGTTTTCAATTGGGTTTGGCCTCTATGGATTGGGTAGGCGCAACACGCTGGATGAGTGTAGGTCTTTTTATGGTCGGCGTTGGCGTTGTCCAGGCCGCGCAGGAAGAAGCAGACGTTCGATCCGGGAGCTCGAGGGTCGAGACGACTGAAGATCGCGTGGCCGTTACGGTCACTCGGGTTGATCGACCCTTGCTGGAGGCGCCAGCAGCGGTATCAAAGGTCTCGCAAGAGGCTTTGCAGACTGCTCGGCAGCAGCTTCAGCTTGAAGAAGCGCTGAACCGGGTGCCGGGCGTGTTCTTCCAGAACCGCTACAACTTTGCCCAGAATCAGCGCATAGCCATTCGCGGCTTTGGCGCGCGCTCACCGTTCGGCATTCGAGGGATCAGGCTGTTGGTCGACGGCTTTCCGGAGACCCTGCCGGACGGACAGGCTCAGGTCGACGGCATTGATCTGGAGTCGGTCACGTCAGCGGAAATTCTGCGCGGACCCAGCTCGGCTTTGTACGGCAACGCCGCCGGGGGTGTGATCAGCCTGAGCACTGAAGACGGTCAGGGGCTTGAGCCAACCACAGAGCTCCGCGCAACGCTTGGCAATTATGGCTTTCGCCGGCTGGGTGTCCAGGCTGGCGGTGAGTTTGATGACTGGAATACCTATATCAGCGCTTGGGACCTTCGCTACGAGGGCTACCGGGAGCAAAGCGAGACGGAAAAGCGCTTGCTGAATGCTCATGTCGGTCACCAGTTGGACGCTGACCGGCGGATCGGGTTCGTCCTTACCGCGCTGGACCAGCCACGGGGCGAAGACCCGTCAGCGCTGACGCGGGCGCAGGTCGAAGAAAATCGACGGGCAGCGGGCGGGCAGGCGGTTCAGGTCGACTCGCGGCAGGTGGTTGATCAGTACAGGCTGGGTCTGCGCTATGAGGATAGTGACCTGCTGTCCGGCCGCTTTGAAGCCTATGCGTTTGTCGCCGAGCGCGACTTTTTCCAGCAGCTGCCCAGCTCGTTTTTTCCGAGCCTGATCGAGTTTGATCGCAAGTTCGCAGGCCTCGGCCTGCAGTACGGCAGGCCCCTTCAGCTGGCCAACCTGCCGGCCCGCTATACGGTGGGTTTTGATTTAGCGCGGCAGCGCGATGACCGCCGCCGCTTCAACGTGGATCCTGCGGGAAGTCGCACAAGCCAGACCCAGGATGAACTGCAGCGTGCCGATAATCTCGGGTTCTTCGCGCAGCTCGATTTTGCCCTGACCTCGCGCTGGAGCGCCGTCGCCGGACTGCGCTACGACCGCGTGGATCTTGACATCGATGACCGCTTCAGCAGTCCGGCCGGCGATCGTCTCGGCAGCGGAGAACGGGCTTTCGACGAGACCAGCTGGACGGTCGGGCTGAACTATCGCCTAAGCCCAGACCAACAGTTCTACCTGAATGCGGGCACCGCGTTCGAGACGCCAACCTTTACCGAGATCAAGGATGCTGCAGGCGGTATTGGTTTCAGCCAGGATATTGACCCGCAGCTTGCCAGAAACTTCGAGCTTGGGTATCGGGCCCGATGGAACGAGCAAACCAGCCTCGACCTCGCGGTGTTTCGGGTCAGCACACGCGACGAGATTGTGGTCGTGTCGTCGCTCGACGGCCTGAATCTCTTCGACAATGCCGGTCGCACAGAGCGCGATGGCGTTGAGCTATCGGTGGAGCATCGGCTAAGCGATGCGCTGACCCTGAATGCCTCCTACACCTGGTCGCGCTTTCGTTTCGAGTCATTCCGGGACGGTGAGGAGATTTTTGACGGTAATCGCATGCCCGGACTGCCTGAAAACGTCCTGTTTGCTGAACTGGCCTGGCGAGGTGCCAAGGGGGCTTATGCCATCGTCGATGTGCTGGCCGTCGACCAGCTGTTTGCCGACAACGCCAACGAGGAGAGCGTCGCAGGCCACGCAGTCGTCAATACCCGATTCGGCAGGGAATTCGATCTTGGTCAACAGCAACTGGAGCTCTTCCTGGCGCTGAATAACGTGACCGACCGTCGTTATTTCAGCAATGTCAGGGTCAACGCCACGCGCGGCCGATATTTTGAGCCGGCGCCGGAAAGAAACGCATTCGGTGGGGTGCGCCTGCGATTTTGATTTATCCTCACCTTACGACTTGTTTCGTAGTGTTTCCAAGGGGAGGGTCAACATGAAAAGTCTATCGTCAGGGCTGTCTGCTTTTTTCGCCACTTTCTTTCTGCTATTTGGGTTTTCAGCGCCCTCGGCTGCTCAGGATGAGCTGCGTTTTCTCACTGAGGAATTCCCGCCGCTGAGCCTGACGGAGAACGGTCAAGTCACCGGCCAGGCGGTCGAGCTGGTTCAAGCGCTGATGGAAGAGACCGGTACGTCAGGCGACATTGAGGTCATGGCCTGGAGCGACGCCTACCAGGCCGCGCTGGCCGGGGACAACACCGTGTTGTTTTCCACCGTGCTGACCGCCGAGCGCCGGGACGAGTTCCAGTGGGTGGGACCGACCGCCTTGCTCCACACCGGCCTCTACGCGCGGGCCGACAGCGATATTGAAATCAACACGCTGGCTCAGGCCAGGGAAGTTGACCGGATCGCCACCGTTACCGACTACTACTCTGATCAGGTGTTGACCGCAGAGGGCGATTTCGACAATGTCGTGCGCTTTGCCAACGAAGCCGAGGCCGCGCAGGCGCTGATCGACGGTAGGGTTGATCTTATGGTGGCCGGCAACACCAGTTTGCCCGGTGCGCTTGCCGCGCTGGGGTCGGATATGACGGCGGTTGAGCCTGTTTTTGCACTGTCGTCTGACCTGACCTATCTGGCATTTTCTCCGGGGATAGCCGAGGAGACGGTTGAGCAGTGGCAGGTCGCCCTGGATGCGATGAAAGAAGACGGTCGATTTGCCGAGCTGTACGGGCGATGGTTGCCGAGGGGAGAAGCACCGGGGCGCATGTACCTGGTCACCGAAGAGTATCCGCCGATCACTTTTATGCAGGAAGGTCGA